>JBDTUA010000408.1:0-4923 GCA_040007995.1 Gemmatimonadota bacterium
TCGAGCGCAAGGCGCTGCGTAACATACCACAGTGGCAAGGCGGCGCGAGGCCAGAGTCGGTCGAGCTTCACGGCATCCTTGAGCGTGCAGACGATCGTCGCGCCGGCGGGGCTTCGGCGCGCGATCGCCGAGACATCCGCGGGCGTGAAGGCATGATGATCTGGAAACGATACCAGCTCAACCTGCGCCCCGGCCCCCCGGAGCTGCAGTGCAAAGGCACGCGGCGAACCGATCCCGGCCACCGCAATCACAGTCTGTCCGGCAAGCGACGACAGCGGCCGCGATTCCCCGTCGTGGCCAAGCCGACGCAACTCATCGAGTGCGAAGGACACCCGTGCTACCGGCGCCTCCGTAACCGAGGCGATCGCCGACGCCACCGTCAGCGCGGCATCCGCTTCCGCGGTCTTTCGCGTCACGATCACGAGTGACGCCCGGGCGAGAGCGGAGAGCGGTTCGCGATACCGACCTGCGGGGAGGCAGCGCAGCGGCGTCTCCCACTGCTCCGCCGCGACGAGCACGACGTCGACGACGCGACGGGCCCATCGATGCTGGAAGGCGTCGTCCAGCACCGCGATATCGCAGCCCTGCGCCGCTGCTGCAAGGCTCGCCGCGACGCGGTCGGGACTCGTTAGGACGGGCACATCTGGATTGAGCAGCGCGTGCACGCGCGCTTCGTCGTCCCCGTATCCGCGCAGGAGAAGGGCAGGATGGGCGCCGGCCGAACGCAAGCGGCTTGCAATGTCGGCGGCGATCGGCGTCTTCCCCGTACCGCCAACGCTCAGGTTCCCCACCGAGAGAGCTGGAATCGCGGTCGGGCGGCTCGCCAGCACCCCGGCATCGAAGAGCGCATTGCGCCCGGCGACAACGGCTCGGTATCCCCAGCTCGCCGGACGAAGGAGCGCGCGCGCCAGCCGTGCCCCCGGTCCCGTGTCGACCCACAGCGCGTCGGGATTCATGGCTTAGACCTCGTCGGCATCGCCGACCGCCAGCAGCAGCGCCGCGAACTTCGGGACCTCTCCCTCCGCCTCTCGTGGCGTGGTGGCCTCGACGTGCGCGCCCACGCTGTAGCGCATCCGCACGCGTGCGAACGGCTTGGGAATCACGAAGCGATCCCACGAGTGCAGTCGCCATGCCCGGTCTACACTCGCGCCGAAGGCGATAATCGGCGCCTCGGCCCGCATCGCCGCGACCACGGCTCCAGGCGCAAACTCGCGCCGTGGTCCACGCGGTCCGTCAGGCGTGATCGCCACCTCATGACCCTGCTCGAGTTCGCGCACCAGCTCAAGCAGGGCGCGCACCCCGCCCCGGCTCGACGATCCGCGTACCGTGCGGCACCCCAGCGACTCACAGATCTGTGCGATAATCTCGCCATCGGCGTGGGTGCTGATGAGCACCGAGATCCCCTGGTCGCGATGCGCCCAGAGAATCGGCAGCAGCTCGCCGTGCCACAGGACGATCACTATCGGTTGCCCGGTCGCGCGCAGCGCGCGCAGCTGCTCCTCCCCCTCGCGCGTGACGCGCCATGTCCGTGCCAGCAGCCGCAAGACGCTCCCGCCGAGTGCGGTTGCAAGGGCGACCTTGAGGCGCTGCCGCCAGTCGAGGCGTCGGTCGGTGCTCACGGTGCAAGTGCGGCGGCCATCGACGCCACACGCGCGGCGGCACCGGGGGTGCCGAGCATATCGCGGACCGCGCCCAACGCCTCGAGTTGAGTATGGCGCGCTGCTCCACCGTCCTCGAGCAGTGCTCCCAGCGCCTCGGCGACGTCGGCGGGCACGAGCGCGTCCTGCACGAATTCGCGCGCGACCTCCCGCCCCGCCACCACATTCACCAGGCCGATGTACGGGATCTTCACCGCGCGCCGGGCGATGGCATACGTCCACCCGCTCGTACGGTAGGCCACCACGAGCGGGCACGCAGCCACTGCGGCCTCGAGGGTCGTCGTCCCGCTCTTGCACAGCGCCGCATCAGCCGCGCGCAGGACGGAGAACGACGCACCGTGCACCTGACGATATGGGCACCGCGCCGGGTCGAGCTGCACCGTTGGCGCCACGCTCACCACGACCTCGAGTCCCGGACGCTGCGCCTCAAGCAGGCGCGCCGTCGCCACGAAGTCGTCGAGATGCCGGTGGATCTCCTGCGCTCTGCTCCCCGGAAATAGCGCCAGCACGCGCGCGTCGGGCGAGATGCCGAGTTCACGCCTCGCCTCCGCCTTCGACGGCAGGGCCTGCGCGCGATCCAGCAGCGGATGTCCGACGAACGTCGCGTCGATGCCGTGCTTCCGCAGCAGCGCCTCCTCGAACGGGAGGATGACCGCAGCTTTTGTGATGAGACGCGCGAGGCGCGGCAGCCGATTCGCCCCCCATGCCCATACCTGCGGCGTGATGTAATACAGGACGGGGACGCCATGGCGCCGGGCGGCTTCGGCGACCTTCATGTTGAAGCCGGGATAGTCGATCGTGACGAGAAGCGCGACGTTGCCACCGGCCAGCCGCTTCTCCAGTCGCCGCAGAAGCGCCCAGTGATGCGGCACCTTGCGAAGCACCTCGACGAATCCCATCACCGCCATCTGCTCCGCGTCCTCCAGCAACTCCACTCCCGCTGCGCGCATGAAGCGTCCCCCCATCCCGACGAACCGCAAGTCCGGCCGCCGTGCCGCGAGTTCATGCGCGAATCCGGCAGCATGCAGATCGCCGGACGCCTCGCCGGCGATCACGAGGACCTCACGCACGCGGACGCTCCGGCCCTGGTGCCAGCGTGGGACGCGTACGCTCGATCTCCGCGACGATGCGCAGGGCAACCGCGAGCGCCTCGCGGCCGTCGTCGCCGGTCACCGTGACGGGCGCACGCCCGCAGATCGCGTCGATGAAGGAGCGGAACTCCAGCCGCAGCGGCTCGCCTTCCGGCGCCTCGAGCGGAATGCGCTCGACGAATGCCTCGAGCTGCTGCGGTGACTTCATCAACTCGCCGAGGTCCACGTCACCGCGGATGCGATAGAATTCGCCGTTCCCCGCGGCAAGGTCCAACGACAGGTAACCACTCTGCTGGAAGATGCGTAGCTTCCGCATGCGCTCGCGCGAGACACGGCTCGCCGTCACGTTCGCCACCGCGCCCGACGTGAAGGTGATGCGCGCGTTGGCGATGTCGACGAACGGCGTGAGCACCGGGATTCCGACCGCTGCCACGTCCTGTGCGCCGCTCCGCACCAGCGTAAGCAGGAGGTCGATGTCGTGAATCATCAGGTCGAGCACAACGGCGACGTCCGAGCCGCGAGGGTTGAACTGCGCGAGCCGGTCACTCTCCAGGAAGCGCGGATGATCCACGTACGGCATCGCGGCACGGATGGCGCGATTGAATCGCTCCACGTGTCCGGTCTGGATGAGGGCGCCGGTCGTGCGCGCCAGGGCCAGCAACTCGTCGGCTTCAGCCAAGGTCGCCGTCAGCGGTTTCTCGATCAGGACATGTCGTCCCTGCGCGATCGCCGCCTTGGCAACGGCGTAGTGGCCCGGCGTCGGCACGACGATCGTCAAGGCGTCGCAGGCGTCGATGAGCGCCGACACGTCGTCGAAAGACGGCACCGCGAGCTCTGCGGCGACCTGCGCGGCACGATCGGACTTCGCCTCATGGAATCCCACGAAGGTCACGTCCTCCATCTCGCGCATGATCCGAACGTGATGGTAGCCTAACGCTCCGGCGCCGATGACCCCCACGCGCTTGCGGGCGGCGCTCAAATCACCACCCCGCGTCCGGAATCCTCGAGGAAGCGCAGGAAGTGGTCGACCTCCTCAATCTGTTGCAGCTCGGAGCGGGCCCGCTCCATCGCCTGTGACACATTGAGCTCGGACCGGAAGAAGAGGCGGTACGCCCGCTTCAGCTCGCGCACGGTTTCCTCAGGGAAGCCGCTGCGGGTCAGCCCGACACTGTTCAATCCGTACAGCTTCACCGGATTGCCGACCGCCTTGAGGAAGGGCGGCACGTCCTTCGCCACCCGCGAGCAGCCGCCGACGAAGGCGTGCCGCCCGATCTTCACGAACTGGTGCACCGCGACGAGCCCCGAGATGATCACCCGGTCCTCGATAGTCACGTGGCCCGCCAGCTGCGTACCGTTGGAGATGATCACGCCGTCCCCCACGTGACAATCGTGCGCCAGGTGCACGTACGACATCACGAAGCACCCCTTCCCCACCGTCGTCCGGTAGGAGTGCGCCGTCCCGCGGTTGATCGTCGCATACTCGCGTACGCGCGTCCCCTCGCCGATCTCGACCCAGGTGTCCTCTCCACGGAACTTGAGGTCCTGCGGATCACCGCCGATGACGGAGCCCACGCCGATCATCACGTTCGCCGCGAGCTTCACGTTGCGTTCGAGCACTGCGTGCGATTCGATCACTGCGCCGTCGCCGATCTCGCAGCGATCGCCGACGATGGCAAACGGCCCGATGCGGACGCCATCCCCGAGCGTCGCCGTAGGAGCGACGATCGCGGTCGGGTGGACGTCGGCGCTCATCGGTCCCTCAGCATCGCCGCCATGTCGGCTTCGGCGACGACCACACCGTCCACCTTGGCCACCCCCTTCATTTTGCACAAGGGTCCGCGGATCTGCACCACGTCGAGTTCAAAACGCAGCTGGTCGCCGGGGCGCACGGGCTTGCGCCACTTCACGTTGTCCAACGACACGAAGTAGACAACCTTGCTTTCTGGGTCCGGCACCGTCCCCATGAGCAGGATTCCTCCCACCTGCGCCATCGCCTCGATGATCAGCACGCCGGGCATGATGGGATGCCCCGGAAAGTGCCCTTGGAAGAACGGTTCGTTGATCGTCACGTTCTTGATGCCGACGACCCGCTTCCCATCCTCGAACTCAATCACCCGATCGACGAGGAGGAACGGATAGCGATGCGGAAGGACCCGCATGATTTCTTCGATTTC
>JBDTUA010000409.1:0-4840 GCA_040007995.1 Gemmatimonadota bacterium
AGGTGCGTCTTCACCGTCGCTTCGCTGATCGCGAGATCGCGCGCGATCAGCTTGTTGCTCGTACCGCGGGCGACCAGCTCGAGTACCTCGATTTCCCGGGCGCTCAGCGCCTTCTCGATCGCATCGCGTGTGCGGCTGACCAGCCGCGACGCCACCGTCGGTGAGAGGACCGACTGCCCGCGGGCGGTTGCGCGGATCGCGGCAAACAGCTCGTCGCGCGGCGTCTCCTTGAGGAGGTATCCGGTTGCTCCGGCTTCGACGGCGCGCAGGATGTCGGCATCCGAGTCGTAGGTCGTCAGCACGAGGACGCGAAGGTCGGGCGCCAGCGCGCGCATCTCCCGGATCGCGCTCACACCGTCCATCTCCGGCATGCGCAAGTCGATCAGCACGACATCAGGGCAGTCGTGCCGGACGAGCGCCACCGCCTCGCGCCCGTTCGCCGCCTCGCCGATGACCGTGAACTCCTCCTGCGACGCGAGCAACCCCAGGAGCCCGGCCCGCAGGATCGGGTGATCGTCGACGATGAGGACGCGGATCGGCATCACGAGGCCAGTACCGCGTCGGATGTCGCGCGAAAAGCCGGCATGGTCAGCGTCACCGTGGCTCCTTCGCCGGTGGTGCTCTCAATACTGAATGTTCCCTCGAACTGCGCGGTGCGCTCGCGCAGTCCCCGCAGCCCCCAACCGTCGGCGACGTCCTCGCCGTTAGGCGTGCCGTCCTGAAAGCCGACGCCGTTGTCACAGACGTCGAGCGCGACGACGTCCGCCATGTAGGAGAGGGTCACGGTGACGCGGGTCGCCTGTGCATGCTTCCTGACATTGGTGAGGAGCTCCTGTGTCGCCCGGAGCAGCAGTACTTCAAGGTCGGCGTGGAGGGGGAACGCAGTGCCGGTGACCGTCAGACCGCAGGGGACCCGTGTCCGGTCGGCCCACTCGGCCCCCACGCGCGTGAGCGCCGCCGGCAGCCCGCCCGCCTGCTCCAGCAGCTCCGGGCGAAGCGCCCGCATCATGCGCCGAGCCTCCTCGAGATTGTCGCGAGCGAGGGACTGGGCGAAGCGCAGGTGCGGCTGGCTCACCGCGGGGGAACGAATCCACTCGACTTCAGCCTGCGCGAGGTGCACGAGAATTCCGGCAAATCCCTGCGCGAGCGTGTCGTGGATCTCGCGGGCGAGGCGCTGCCGCTCTTCCAGCACCCCGGCGCGTCGCTCAGCGGCAGCCAGCGTCTCCAGCAGCCGCCGCCGCTCCTCGTTCTGCGAGACGGCGGTCCGCACCACGAGACCAATCATGACCATGATCGGGACCCGCAGGAACAAGATCGACGAGATGGTGCTCGCCGCGTTCGGGATCTGGCCATGCGTGTCGTACAGCTGACCCGTGGGGAAGGTGACCAGCACCGCCATCGCGAGCGCCCACGCGATCGGCAGCTCGACGAAGAAGTGCGGGATCAGCAGCAGCAGCACGAGCAGATATGCGTCGTGGATAACCGCGAGCACCGACGTCAGCACCACCCCCAGGAGCGCGAGTCCGACGCGCCGCGCCAAGGCCTGCCGCCCCTCGTCTGACCGTACGAGCACGAGCCACGCGTGGAACCACAGCGCGGTGAGGCAGGCCAAGACCACGCCCAGCAGGCGCTCGCGCCATCCGAGCCCACTCAGCAACACGAGTACGACGGTCGCGGCCGAGAGCGGGACGTAGTAGAACGCGTGAGGGTTCTCCACCCAGCGCCGCCAGATGCGATCGCTCTGCTGCGGGCCGTCGGCTGTCTGCCAGCCGAGCTCCGAAAGGCGAACGATGGCGGGCCTCCGTTAACTGTGGGATGCCGACGCGGCGGCGTGTGGCGCGGCACCGATCACGCCCTGGTAGGAGCGGGTGCGATGAATGACGCCCGAAGAACATAGCACCTCCCCTCGCGTCCGCTGCCAACCACTCGACGGAGCAGGCCATCCACCGATCGATGGATGGCTAAGGCGCTCATCGCCCGTCCGCGAACCTTTCACCGATGTAATCCTGCGGAAAGGGTCTGGTAATCCTGGCTGTGTACTGTCCAGATGCGTGACTTCCCTCATCACAGGACAGAGCACCATGGATACCAACGGCAACAACGACGTCCGTGCGACGGGCGGTGCGCCTTCTTTCCGGAATCGAGCGATCCTCTCCGTTGGCGTCCTCGCCATCGCGGGTGGGCTCATCGCCTGGACGGCGATCGACTCGACCGCCGCGCCGAGCCCGGCATCGCAACCGTCGGCCTCGGTCTCGAGCATCCCGACCGGTCGCGTCCTCGCCCCAGCGGCGGACTCGTATGCACCGATCGTGGAGAAGCTGCAACCCGCCGTCGTCACGATCCGGTCGGAACGGACCGCGCGCGTCGCCAGCCAGGGAATGCCTGACGATCCGCAGCTGCGCGAATTCTTTGGACAGTTTGGGCGCCAGTTCATGCAGCCGGGCGACGGTCAGGGACAGCAGATGCCCGAACAGCGCGAGCGCGGTCTTGGCTCGGGCATCATCATGAAGGCGGATGGCTACATCCTGACGAACAACCATGTCGTCGAGGGGTCCGATCGCGTGACGGTCGACTTGAGCGACGGTCGTTCGCTCGACGCGAAGGTCATCGGCACCGACAAGCCGAGTGATCTCGCCGTCGTGAAGATCGACGCGAAGGACCTCCCAACGCTGACGCTGGGCAACTCCGACGCCGTGCGCGTCGGTGACGTCGTGCTCGCCGTCGGCAACCCGCTCGGCATCGGCCAGACGGTGACCATGGGGATCGTGAGCGCCAAGGGGCGTGCGACCGATGGCCCGGGCGACGGTGGCTACCAGGACTTCATCCAGACCGACGCCCCGATCAACAAGGGGAATTCCGGCGGCGCGCTGGTCAACACGCTCGGTGAGCTGATCGGGATCAATTCGCAGATCCTCTCGCCTTCGGGCGGCAGCATCGGCATCGGCTTCGCGATCCCGTCGAACATGGCGCGCAACGTCATGGCGCAGTTGATCAACGGCGGCACGGTGCATCGCGGCATGCTCGGCGTGACGATCCAGCCGGTCACATCGGAGATCGCGCGCAGCCTCAACCTGAACACGGTCGGTGGTGCGCTGGTCAACGCGGTGACCCCGGGTGGGGCCGCCGACAAGGCCGGCGTGGAGCGCGGTGACGTCATCCTCGCCGTCAACGACGAGGCGGTGAAGGACGGGAACACGCTGCGCAACCAGATCGCCCAGCTGCAGCCCGGGACTAGTGTCAGCCTGCGCCTGACGCGCGATGGATCGGAGCGCAGCATCAACGTGACGCTCACCGAACTCAAGGTCGCCGCGAGCCGCAACGGTGAGCCGGTCGCCGGCGACGATGGGTCGGGCTACGGGATGAGCGTGCAGCCGCTGACGCCCAATATTGCGCGCCAGCTGGGAACCAACGCACGTGACGGCGTCGTCGTGACCGCGGTGCAGCCGTCGGGTCGTGCCTCCGAAGCCGGCTTCCGCGCCGGGGACGTGATCTCGGAAGTGGACGGGAAGGCGGTCAGCACTCCCGAGGCGCTTCGCTCGGCGATGCAGTCGGGGAACCGCCCGGCGCTGCTGCTGGTGACGCGCGAAGGACAGAGCGTCTACCTGACGCTGGAGCGCAGCAAGTAGTAGTTGGAGCAAGTGAACGATCCCGCGAGTCGCGGGACGCACGAAGGGGCGGGGTTGCCAAAGAGCCGGCGACCTCGCCCCTTGGCGTTTGCCACAGTTAGATACTGACGACCACCACTCCCTTGCCCGCGAGCCTTTCGTCATCCGAACGCCGTCGCTTCGCGCGGCCGAAGGTCCTCCCTCTGACTATCCCGGCGGTCGGCTTCACCTGAGCAACGGCGGGCGTCGCGCAGAGCACAGCTGCCAGGATGGCGACCGAGGCGGCAGTGATCGCGACCCGCGCACGGTGGCACCCGTTAAAGGTGGATCCGTCGCGGGTGTTGCGGCAGGAGAAGCGTGCGCGGCTCTGTGATTCGCCCCTACGGCGCCTGCTTCGCTCCGCGTGCCCTGCTTTCGAGGAGCCACTCGACGAATCGGCGATCGCTTGGGGCGAGGGCGTAGGTGAGGAGCGACTCGGGGGGTTCCCAGGCGAGGGCGGTGTGCTCCAGGCAGGTGGGGTCGCCTTCGATTTCGACCGGGACGAAGGCGATCCAGAAGGGGGAGCCTTCGTCGTGGACGGCGAACTGTTCTTGTCCGACCGCGGTGACGGTGACGCCGAGTTCTTCGTGCAGTTCACGGCGGGCGGCGTCGGCGTCGGTCTCGCCGGCTTCCAGTTTGCCGCCGGGGAATTCCCAGAGGGTGCCGTGGCGTTTGTGGGGGGGGCGTTGGCAGATGAGGAGGTGGGGGCCGCGGGAGATGAGGGCGGCGAGGACGCGGGTGTGGGGGGTGGGGGGATCAGGGTGCATGGAGCTTCGACGGAAGGTCACCTGGCAGCAGTGCGAAGCCGAGGAATGTCGCTGGGGGCAACCAGCATGTCGTTAGAACGCGCTCGCTGATCGCGGAGAGAATTCAACGCACCGAAAGCTTTTCGCGTTGTTCGGCTCCGTTCATTGGAGCCAACGCACGCATGATGAAGAGGCCGACGCAGATGGGTATCGGTACGTATGCGCACGGTGCGAATGGCATCGGAAGTCTCGCTGTGTCTCTCAGCGGTCACCTGCGTTGCGCAGCGAGGAGTGCTCAAGGGATCGACGCTCGATACACGATCGGATCAAGCACACACGTCTGACGAAGTGATCCGGGCAGTACAAAGAGCCTCGGCGTATCGCGAAAGCTGAAGACGCGATAGAGGCTGAAGCTTGGCGCCCGCTCGTCGGATGTTGCGACCTCGCGCT
>JBDTUA010000410.1:0-4838 GCA_040007995.1 Gemmatimonadota bacterium
GAATTGGATAGAAGGTGAAGCGGGTAAGGTGAGCGCCTTTATGAAGCCTAACGCCAGAGCTCACCTGCGGGCGAAGCAAATAAGAGCGCATGCGGAGCATGCGCAATCCTCAGCTCGCCCGTCTGGTGCAGCGTTCGTTAGGCCGTCGCACGCGAGCGTCAACCGAACTACCAAGCCGTTCCGAGCTGTAGCGCGACCTGACGATAGGGATTGTACTGCCACTCGCGCAGTCCACGCAGCCGCACCTCGAGCATCCAACGCGACTTGGCCACGCCTACCGATATCTGCGGGACGGTAAGTGTCGGCCGCGCCGAGGATGTCGGATCATCAAGGCTGAGTAGCGTCGCGCCTCCCACTGCGAGATACGGGCGGAGCGACTGTGTCGATTTGCCGTGCAATCGCATGCCGAGTTGCGGCGCGAGTAGCGTTTGGGGGCCTCCTTCCCCCACGCACCAGTTGTTCGCCACGACCTCGCAGAATCCAACCTTCGCCGGCGCGGACACATGGGCAAGGTCTAGACCAAACTCGAGCGCCAGCACTTCACTGAGCGAGAACGCACGGTGAGCGGCTACGGTCCATCCCCGATCGGCGACACCTGCGGTAGACTGCTCAAACGCGCCCACGGCCAAGCGATAGCGCCCGGGCGTCTGCGCCAACGCAGCGGCCGCGCCGAGCATTCCGAGAGCAAGACAGACCAAGGTTCGTCGTGCGAAACGAAGCATTGCTCGATACAGGTTGGAAAGCGGCCTAACGCTAATTATCCACTTCTGCATAACCCGGCCAAGACCCGCCAACCACCTCTTATCCGCACCACTACGCGACGATAACACCGCTCAGGCGACTCCGCCATCCTCAGCCGAAGTGACGCTCGCGCCAGCACTTCCCGCGCGACAACCCCCTGGGCCGACCCGTTATCACGGCGTGCGGTTCGTGATAATCACAATAGCCGCGGGAGCGCTGTAGAAAGTCCGGGACTGCTCCCTGGCGCTAGCCTCGGCGATCAACGCCCGCATTACGGCTGAATCCCGCTCGGCACCCCACCACTGGTCGACGGCCCACGTTCTCGCAGCTACTATCCCCTGCCGCCGCCCCTCGCGGTCGTACCACAGCACGCCCACCCTCCCCCGCCAACGCCCACTCCCCGCTGGGTGATCATGACCACGTCCCCCAGCGCAACGAGCGCTCCCGTCTCATCGCGTCGAGTCATCTGGCTGCTCGCCTTCGTTAGCCTCGTCGGCTATGCCCTGCGCTCGAACATCGCCATCGCGCAGGAGTACATGGCCCCCGACCTCGGGCTCTCCATGGTCCAGATGGGGATCATCTCGGCGTGGGGTTTCCAGTTGGCGTATGCGCTCTTCCAGATCCCGGGCGGCTTTCTCGGCGACCGGTACGGGGCGCGACTGATCCTCGGGCTGGCGGTCATCGGGTGGAGCATCGCCTCGTTCGCCTCGGGGGCAGTGACCGGAGGGGCGGGGCTGGCATTCGCCGCGCTCTTCGGGACGCGCGTCCTGCTGGGGATCTCGCAGGCCGCGACCTATCCGGTGGCAGGGATGGCGGCGGCGCAGTTCGTGCCGGAGTCGCAGCGCGTCGGCGCGAGCGCGATCTACCTGGCCGCCGGTTCGTTAGGCGCGGCGATCGCCCCGCTCCTCCTCGCCCCGCTCATGGTGCATGCCGGATGGCGCGCCGTCTTCGTCGCCAGCGCGGTAGTCGGGCTCCTGACCGCCGCGCTGTGGTACCTCCTGGCGCCGCGTCGCGCCACGCCGGCGACGACGCACGCGTACGTCCCGATGCGAGTACAACTCGCGAATGCCGTCCGTGTCCTGCACAACGGCCGCCTCTTCGTGCTCTCGATCAGCTACTTCCTGCACTCGGCGGTCTACTTCGTCTTCATCTTCTGGTTCTTCCGCTACCTCACCGAGTCGCGCGGCTTCTCGATTCTCGATAGTGGCGTGTGGGGGAGCGTGCCGCACTTCATGGCGTTCGCGATCGCCCCTCTGGTGGGGATGCTCGCCGATCGCCTCGCCCGTCGCATGCCGCCGGCGATCGCCAGGCGGCGCGTGGCGATGACCTGCCTCACCACGGCGGCAACGTTCGTCTTCATCGGCGCGAGGCTCCCGACGCCGGGGCTCGCCATCGCCGCGCTCGGTCTCTCGGTGGCCTGTCTGGTGAGTTGCGAGGCGCCGTACTGGACCTCGACGACCGCCATGGCGGGCGATGCGGCCGGCTCGGCGGGGGGCGCACTCAACCTGATGGGAAACCTGGGAGGGGTGATGTCGATCTGGCTCGTCCCCATCATGAAGGATGCGTGGGGATGGGCGGCAATGCTCGCCTTCTGGGGCGGCGTTGCGCTGGTGGCGGCGGCGCTCTGGCTGGTGGCCGTCCGCCCCTATCCCCCCACCATTGCGTCAGTCAGCCACGACGTCACGTAGGCGGCCAGCGACGGGCGCACGACGATCCGCCAGCGTGGTGTCCGGTCCACCAGCTGCAACAAGATCGGCGCCTTGCCGATCACGCTCTGTGCACAGTGCCCCTCGGTGAAAACGCGCGGATGCAGGTCGAGCGGGCAGCAACTGGCGAGCACGTCGCGCGCGCGCGCCCCGGAGAGCTCGAGGATCACGCGACTGGCGGAGATGTCCACGACGGCGCCATCGTCGGTGCCGACCGCCGGTTCAAGGGCGGCCATCGCCTGCTGCCGTGCCGCGTACTCTCCGATCACGAGCCACTCGTCGGGACGGACCCAGAGACACGCGCCTAACGACGTGGCGGCGACGCGATTCGGACCGGGGAGTGATTCGAGCCCCAGCTGCTGCGCCACCCGGTCCAGCGCCTCGCCGCGTGCGCGCACGGAGATGACCGACCGCGCCGGCTGCGGGATGAGCTGGACGTTGCGTCGCACCACGCCGCTGATCTGCCTCACGAGCGCCGGGGGAGAATACGGTAGGTCAGCCATCGCGCCGCGCTCCCTTGGGATCGTACTGCACGGGAGACACCAGCCGCACACGCGCGACTCGCCCGTCGAGCAGCGGTGCGTCCAGCAGCTCACCGATGCGCCGACGTCCGCCTCGCACCAGCGCCAGCCCTAACGACTTCCCGAGCGTCTCACTCCAGCCGCTGCTCGACACATGACCATCGATCGGCATCGGAGGTGAACCGGCGACGCGCGTCAGCGCCGCCCCTTCGGGAAGCACTTCATCCGATTCGAGCACGGTGAAGCCGACAAGTTCCGCCCGATCGTCGCGCCGGTTCGCGGCGCGCTCGGTGGAACGCCGCCCGACGTAGCCCTTCTCCTTGTCCACCATCCATCCGAGCCCGACGTCGTGTGGCGTGGTGAGTGCCTCGGTGTCCTGTCCCACGATGATAAATCCCTTCTCCATACGAAGTTGTTGCAGCGCATCGAGGCCGTACGGCATGATGTCGTGCGCCGCCCCCGCGTCGAGCAGTGCGTTCCATACGGTTGTCGCCTCGTGCCACGGGACGCTGATCTCGTACGACAACTCGCCGCTGAAGCTGACGCGTGCCAGCTGTGCGTCGGCGATCCCTGCGACCGTGACCCCTCGCCGCACGGTGTGAAACGGGAACGCTGCGCTCGATACGTCGAACCCCGGCGAGACGTTGGCAACGACCTCGCGCGCACGCGGACCGACGACCGCGATCGTGGCCCACTGCTCGGTGATCGAGGTGACCCAGACGCGACGCTCCGGCCACTCGGTCTGCAGCCACTCCTCCATCCACTCAACCACCGCGGCCGCATGACCGGTGGAGGTCGTGACGAAGAAGCGCTGCTCGCCAATGCGCATGACCACACCATCGTCGAGGATCGAGCCGTCGAGGTGGCACATCACGCTGTACCGCGCATGCCCGACGGGAATGCTGGCGATCGCATTCACGTACAACTGGTCGAGAAACCAGGCGGCGTCCGGCCCGCGCACGTCGATCTTCCCCAACGTCGAGGCATCCATGAGCGCGACCCGTTCGCGCGCCGCTCGGCACTCGCGCGCCACCGTCTCGCGCGCGCGCTCCCCCAACCGCGGATAGCGGCTGGGGCGCATCCACTGTCCGGCAGTCTCGACGACGGCGCCGAGCGCTTCGTGGATCGCGTGCAGCGACGTTGTGCGGCGCGGATCGTAGCGCTCGCCGCGTGCGCGGCCAGCCATCAGGGCGAAGGGAAGCGGCTCATACGGAGGACGGCTCCCCGACGTTCCGACGTCAGCGGCTGGTCGGTCGGTGAGCGACGCGGTGAGCAATCCGGCGTTTGTCTTCGACGCACGTCCCTGCTCGACGCCCGTTCCGACGAGGGTGAATCGTTTCACATGCTCGATATGCCGAACGCCGGCGTTCACCGCCCGCTGCACGCCGGCGACGGTGGCATCGCGGTGCAGGTCGACGAACGAGCGCGTCTCGTCGCCATCGGGCGCATCGACGCGCGTGAGGGGCGACGGCACGTCGTCCGGCGTATCAGCGGCCTCGGGGATCACGACGTGCACCGCGCGCAGTCCCACGACTCCGGCCAGCGCCGCGCGCGCCCCGTCGGCACCGTCGCGCAGGCAGTCGGCAAGCGTCCGCGCCCCTCGCGCCGCACCGGCAATCGACTGTCCGGGGAGTGGATCGGTAGGAACCGCCGCGGCGATCGAAGCGTCGTAGGTCGTCCCCCCGCGTCGCTGCAGGTGCAGGTTGAGGTTCGGATCGTGTCCGCCGGAGACCGCGAGCAGGTCGGCTTCGATCTCGATGTCAGTCAGCGCACTACGAACCGCCACCCGCCGCAGTCGACCCCTCTCGTCACCGAGCGTCCCCGTCACCTGTGACGACAGGAAGAGAGGAATGCCGAGTTCGCGCACACG
>JBDTUA010000411.1:0-4816 GCA_040007995.1 Gemmatimonadota bacterium
GCCGGTGCTCCGGCGGCTGGGGGGGGCGTACGCGAGGGGGGTGCGGGGGGTGGGGGCTGGTTCGGTGCGCCATGCGGAGACGCGCGACGCTGCGGGTGACCCGATGCCGAATAGCGCGCTGGTGTCGTCGGAGGATCCGGCGGGGAGTTCCGCGACGAACGCGTTTGGTGGAAGCACCGGGGACGCAGAGGACACGGAGAAGCCCGATGGGGGGTCGTTAGGCGCGACCGGAGAAGGGACGGGGAAGGAGTGGACTCGGAGATCGCACGAGGTGGAGGCCGCGACGACGTTGGTCGGGCGACATCGGGAGCTCGAGTGGTTACTCGCACTGACGACCGGACGAGGGCTGCGCGACCGGATCGGATGGGTGTCAGGCGAGGAGGGAATCGGAAAGTCGGCGGTGCTCGCGGCGCTGATACGGGAGTGGAACGAGCGCTCGGCGCCGCGGGTGGCGTTCTACTGGTCGTTTGCGAAGGACGGGTCAGCGGACCACTGCATGCGCGCGATGGCTGCATTCTGCTCGCGCGGCCGCGACTACACCGAAGCCGATGTCAGCGAAATGCGCGTGGAGCTGATGGGAGCATTGGTGAACACGCAGCCCAACCTGCTCGTCCTCGATGGCGTGGAGCGTATCGACCATGGCGGGCGTGACATGCTTCTGGATACGATCTCGCTGGTCACAGGGAGTGCGAGCGTTGCCACGTCCGTGGTGCTGGGATCCCGGGAAGGGCCGGCGCCGATTCTCAGCGTGTCGGAGTTGCACCTCGAGCCGCTGGGGCCAGATGCGATTCACGCGCTGATTGACGTGTCGGTCAGCGGTGACTCGTTCGCGCGCGCGCCCTCGGGTGGTTTCCCGGCGTCGGCGCGCGACCGCACGCTGGCGTCGGGCGACCTGCTGGCGGCGCTGTCGGGCGGCAATCCTGAGGTGCTGCTGTCGCTGCTTGGTCACCTGGCGATGGGGATCACCCCGGAAGAGATCCGCGAGCAGTTCGCCGACAAGGATGGCAAGGTCTCGACGTGGTCGGTCGCGCGCTATCGCCTGTCCAATCCTCCCTTCTACGATGTCCGAGAGGTGCGCGGCCTGTTGGAGAGCGCCGAGTCGAGCACAGCGAGCGGCAGGCTCTCCGAGGCGATGGCCGACGCGTCGAGGGCGTCGGAGATCGCGCAGCAGATCGGCGCGGAGCGTCGCATGGGAGGCGAGCTGATGGCGCGCGCGCTGCAGCTGACGGGGATGATCAACCGGCAGATGGGCAACCGCGAGGAGGGGACGGCGCAGTTGCGGCAGGCGCTGCGGAGAGCGTCGGAGAGCGGGGCCGCGGCGCTGGTGACGTCGATCCGCGAGCTTCTTCACGATCGGTCGCAATCGTTCGACGATCCGGTGGTGGAGGCGGTCTTTCACGTGTACGGCCGCGTGTCGGGAGTCGGATTTCGCGAATGGGTGCAGCGTCAGGAAGCGGAGCTTCAGGTCGAGGGGACGGTGGAGAACCTGCGTGACGGTCGGATCCGGGTGAGGTGTTCCGGTGCGCAGTCTCGCGTCGAGCAGCTGGAGCAGCGGCTGCGCGTCGGGCCGCGCATGGCGAGGGTGATGCGGGTAACGCGCGACGGGGCGAACGTGGCCAGCGCCGGGGCAGACGTTTTCCTCAGTTATGCATCGGTCGATCGCGAGGTCGCGGTGCGGCTCGGCGAGCTGTTGGAGGGCGAAGGGTTGTCGGTCTTCGTGGATCAGGCGTCGTTGCAGCGTGGGGAGGCGTGGCGTGAGGCGCTCGATGCGGCGCTCGACCGCGCACGGTGCGTGGTGATGCTGCTGTCGCGCGCCTCGGTCGCGAGCGACTGGGTGCTCCGCGAGTCGCGGCGCGCGTTGAAGCGACAAGTGCTGGTACCGGTGATGCTCGAGCGTGGGGTGCCACTCCCGGTGGAGGTGAAGGAGTTGCACGTGGGCGACCTCAGAGGGTGGGATCGGTCAGACGGTGCGCAGCAGTTCCAGGAGTTGCTGTCGGTGATTGTTCGGGTCGTGGGGAGAGAGTCGGAGCGGGAGGAGGGTGCAGCGATCGAAGGCGAGGTTGCGCAGGGGTTCCCCACAGCGGACACGGAGGTTGGGAGGGCGGGTACCGGCGCCCGGGCTGAGGGAACTGCGGGGTCAACCGCAGAGGACGCAGAGTTCGCACAGGTCGGGCAATCTGATGGCGAGGTGGATGAAGAGATTCGGCAGGCACGCGCGGAAGGCGCGGGTGGGAGCGCGCCGGATGGCGGCGCCGAGGAACCGGTGCAGTCGCAGGGCGCGGAGTCCGCGTCCGCTGCGACCACTGCGATCGACCTCGCGACGCTCGACCTCGGGGACGTGGAGGGCGAGGGGTGGATACGGCTCGAGGCGGGATCGTTCCGCATGGGGGACAAGGATCCGGCGCTGCGCGCACAGCCCGAGCACGTGGTCTCGCTGTCGGCCTTTCGCATCTCACGCTTTCCCGTGACCAACTGGCAATACCATCTGTTCGTGCGGGCGACCGCGGGCACGGCGCCGCGCCACTGGAGCGACGGGCGGATTCCGGACGGGATAGCCGATCATCCGGTGACCCAGGTACGGTGGCACGATGCGGCGCGCTATTGCGAGTGGCTCACCCGGGTCATCGCGTCGCGCGGCGGCGGCGTGGTCCAGCTGCCGACCGAGGCGCAGTGGGAGTACTCGGCACGTGGAAGTGACGGACGGTCGTTTCCCTGGGGATCGGACCACCCGTCGGCGGAGCGGGCGATCTTCGGCAAGCGGGATGGAGAGACGACGCCGGTCGATGCCCATCCGGCAGGCGCAACGCCCACGGGGATCCACGACCTGGCCGGAAATGTGTGGGAGTGGTGTCGCGACTGGAGTGGAGCGTATCCCTCCGAGAGCGTCACCGAGCCGACTGGTGCGGCGGAGGCTGAGGAGAAGACGCGCGTGACGCGCGGCGGTTCGTTCCGGTCGGAGCCCGTGAAGCTGCGTGCCGCCTATCGCGCGAATCGCGAGCCCGACCAGGCCTCCGCCCGCTGTGGCTTCCGGGTAGTGTGGGGGGCGACGGGCTCGGGGAAGCCGACGAGCAGCTAGGATCTGCCGGCGAGTGGCCGCGGGAGTGGCGTCGAGGTGTAGGAGCGCGCGGGCGGGCGGGTGGGCGGGGGGGGGAGGACGGGCGGCCCGGTAAAGAGCGTTTGAAGCTCGGAGTACGAGGAGTTCGCGGAGGAGTATGGCGAGGATCGATGTGTACCAGCGTTTTTTGAGAAGGAACACCAATTGTTTCTTTAGCTCGGACGCAGGCGTTCGCTGGCGGCAGACGCGATGTCAGGGGTACGGGCCACGTCCGATCCAGCTGCACCGCTCCGCGTACTCCGCGGTTGACTGCTTTTGAACCGTAGAGTTCGCGGAGGGAGGCTGCGAGTACTTCTATCCGTCATCACTGTAGCAACCTGAATGCCTAACCTTTCCCGCTCGCCTGCAAGTATCGGTGGAGAGCTTGGCGACCGGGCGATTCTGCTACGCCTCAAACTCCGCGTACTCCGCGAACTCCGCGGTTCGATGCTTTTGAACCGCAGAGGACGCAGAGTTCGCAGAGGAGTGCGGCGAGTACTTCTATCCGCCATCACTGTAGCAACCTGAGTACCCAACGTTTCCCGCTTGCGTGCATGGATCGGCGGAGCGCTTTGGCGACCGGGCGATTCTGCTGCGTCTGAGGCTCTGCGAACTCTGCGGTTGACTGCTTTTGAACCGCAGAGGACGCAGAGTTCGCAGAGGAGTGCGGCGAGTACGTCTATCCGCCATCACTGAAGCAACCTGAGTACCCAACGTTTCCCGCTTGCCTGCATGGATCGCCGGGGAGCTTGGCGACCGGACGCTTCTGCTGTGCCTCAAGCTCCGCGCACCCCGCGAACTCCGCGGTTACATGCTTTTGAACCGCAGAGTACGCAGAGTACGCAGAGGGGTGCGGCGAGTGCTTGTAGGGGTCGTCGCTGTAGCACCCTGAGTGCCTAACGTTTCTCGCTCGACTGCATGACTCGGCGGGGAGCTTTGGCGACCGGACGCTTCTGCCGCGCCTCAAGCTCTGCGTACTCTGCGGTTGACTGCTTTTGAACCGCAGAGTTCGCAGAGTTCGCGGAGGCGTGCGGTGAGGGCATCGAAGGTGCGTTGCGCGATCGAGAACGCTTGCATCGATTCGGCGCTCTCACCTCGCCGCCGATTCAGCGTATGACCGGCGCCACCCCATGCTTCACGGTGAAGACATCCGATCGCGACGACGCCAGCACATCCGTGCGATCAAACCACGCCTGGATGCGCAGCTCCGATGGGTCCAGCCCCTTGAAGTCGGCGCGTGTCAGGACGAAGGCGCCGCCAGCCTGCACCGGAACCGTTGTCCATTGCTTGGCTGAGCCGGTGGCATCGACGGTTTCCAACCGAAGTCGTACGTGCAACGGAAGCTGCGCCGCGAGCTGCACGGGCTGGTCAGTGTCGAGGCTCAGCACCCCGTAGACCGAGAGCTGGCTCTCGTACCACGACGCGCGCACGAGGCGCACCTTCGTGCGCACGCGCGGTCGGAGGAAGTAGAAGCAGCTCCCCCATCGCTCGTCGGCGTCCTCGGCGATGCGCCACGCCGTCAGCTTGAAGCCCTGGTCGTTGGAGCAACCGGGGCGGATGATGTCCTCATCCAGGGTGAGTCGACAGTGGAAGATCGCAGCCTGGCCGGGCAGGATGTCGGCCTGGCGCGGGGTGACTTCGAGTGTGGCGCCGTACGGCAGTCCCTCGGGACAGAGATAGGCGCGCTCGATCACGTTGGCGTCGTTATGCACCTGGAACGGG
>JBDTUA010000412.1:0-4815 GCA_040007995.1 Gemmatimonadota bacterium
CGTGCGCCGCCCAATCGGTTCGCAACCGGTTAGCGACGATACCAGACAATCGTGCTTCCACGCGAGAGACCGAGCATGGTGGCCGCGCTGCCCTCGCGAACCGCAATCTCGAGCAATCCGGTCGATCCGCTGATCGCCACAGCCGCACCAGGAGCGACATCGGCGTAGGTGGTCCGGATCGGGACGGGACGCCCGCCGGCCGCCACCACGCCGGTTCGCGCGCCCAACAGGTTGGTGATGGCGTTCCCGAAGCGGTCGATGGCGATGACCTCACCCAGCACTGCCCCATCTTCCCGACGTGTGGCCTCGCGCGTGCGCAGGATGATGGGAGCGTCGACAGGTTCGCCTAACGTGTCGAGCGGAGCGCCCGTCGCCAGTGCGGCGGCGGCCGGGGCGAAGACGTCGCGTCCGTGAAAGGTGTACGACGCCGACGGCGGCACGGCGATCGAGACCGCCCGCGCGCCCGCCAGGAGCAGGGCCGGCGAGAGGATCCCGTTGTCCGGGCCGACAAGGAAGCGCCCGTCGCTTTCAACCGCCAGACAGTCGCGCGCCGTCCCCACACCCGGGTCGACCACCGCCAGGTGCACCGTCCCCGCCGGGAAGCGCCGCCAGCAGCGCGCAATCGTCAGGCGTGCGAGTTCGACGTCCTGCGGTGGGATTTCATGCGTCAGGTCGACGACGTGCGCGTCGCGGGCGAGCGAGAGCAGCACTCCCTTTACCTCGGCCACGTATCCATCGGCCGTACCAAAGTCGGACAGCAGGGTGATGAGCGGTCGCATCACACAGTCTTGTGCTTCCACCGCCCGCTGCGCCAGAGGTACATCATCGCCAGTCCGCGTCCCGCGGCAGTGACGGAGATGGCCCACCAGATCCCCACGGGTCCCCAGATGGCGGCCCACCAGGCCGCCAACGGGATGCGCAGGGCGGAAAGGGCCGTGGAGGTGATCATGGGAGGCACGGTGTCGCCTGCGCCTCCCAATGCCCCTTCCAGGACGATCTCGGCCGGAAGCAGGAGCTGCGAGAGCGCGTTGATCCGGAGGTACATGGCCGTCTCGGCCACCACGGTCGCATCGTCGGTGAAGACGCGTGCCAACGTTTCGGGGATCACCAGCGAGGCAAGCGCCATCGCCGCCGCCGGGACCATCGCGAAGCTCATCGTGATCCAACCCGCGCGCTCGGCGCGCTCCACCTGCCGCGCCCCGAGGTTTTGTCCGACCACGGCGGCCGCCGTGGCGCCAAAGCCGACGCCGATCATGTACAGCCAGCTCTCAATGCGATGGCCGAGTCCGAGCGCGGCGAGCGCCGGCGTCCCGAATTGCGTCGTCGTGCGGGTGAGGGCGATGTAGATAAACGAGAAGACCATCCCGGTCAGCGCGGTCGGGAGGCCGATGCGCAGGACACGTCGCGCTACGGAGAGCACCGTCATGAGTACGTGGCGCGTCCCGTCGGCGGCGCTCGCTGCCAGCCGCACCATCCCGCGCCGGTGCAGCAGCCACAACCCGACGACGAAGACGGTTCCGCGCGTCGCCACCAATGCGACTGCCGCACCGGCGATCCCCAGCCGAGGCGCCCCGCCAAGTCCCAGAATCAGGACCGGGTCGAGGACCAACGTGCATACGACCGAACTGGCGAGCAGGAGCAGCGGAGTCCGCGTGTCGCCGGACGCTCGAAAGGTGGCGTCGACGCAGAAGTAGCCGTAGATGAGCGGCAGCCCGAGGAAATAGATGCGCAGATACTCATGCGCGAGCGCTGTGACGGCGGGAGGGATTTGCATGAAGGCGAAGAGCACGCCGACCCCCAGGGCGCCGATCCCTCCCACGAGCACCCCCATCACGAGGGTGAAGACGAGCGCGCCGCCGGCCACGCGGGCTGCCTCGTCCGGATTCCCTTCTCCGTGCCGCCGGGCGGCCAGCGCCGTCAGCCCCAGTGCGAGCCCCTCGGCGAAGGCGAGGACGAGCCAGACCCAGAACATCGCGGTCGAGACGGCGGCCAGCCCTTCGGGACCGATGCGTGTGCCGACCCAGTAGGCGTCGAGGGTCGTGAACAGCGTCATGAGGAGGTTGGACCCAACCGCCGGGATGGCGACGCGCCGGATGACTCGTGGGAGCGCGTCGTCGACCAACGCCCCCACCCCGAGACTCATGCCACGGCGCCTAACGAAGCGGCGAGTCGGTCGGCCAGCGCCAGGAGCGCCTTGGCGGCCGGGCTTTCAGCGTCGGAGGTCACGATCGGGCGACCGCTGTCGCCCCCTTCCATGACGCGCGGGTAGAGCGGGATCTGCGCGAGCAGCGGGAGGCCGCACTCGTCGGCGAGCTTCTGCCCGCCGCCAGAACCGAAGAGCGAGGTCGGCTTTCCGCAGTGCGGACACTCGAACCAGGACATGTTCTCGACCACGCCCAGCACCGGAACGCCGGTGCGCTGGAACATCTTTACGCCACGTAGCGCGTCGCCGATGGCCACGTCCTGTGGTGTGGTGACGATCACGGCGCCGGTCACCTGCGTCGCTTGCACCAGGGACAGCTGGGCGTCGCCCGTTCCGGGCGGCATGTCGACGATGAAGAAGTCGAGTTGACCCCAGTCCACGTCGCGCAGGAACTGCGTGGTGATCTTCATCACGATCGGACCGCGCCAGATCGCGGGCTGGTCGCGCTCGATCAGGAAGCCTAACGAGATGATCTTCACGCCGTGGGCCTCGAGCGGGATGATCTTCTCGTCGATGACCTTGGGCGGCTCGTTCACCCCCATCATCCGCGGCACATTGGGGCCGTAGATGTCGGCGTCCATCAAGCCGACACGGAGGCCACGCCCGGCGAGTGCTACCGCCAGGTTCACGGCCACCGTGCTCTTGCCGACGCCACCCTTCCCCGATGACACGGCGATAATGCGCCCGAGCATGGGGTAGACGACGGGTTGCGGGGCGCTCGGACGCGGAGCGGCCGGACGCTCGTCCATCACCGGGAGCGCGCGTGAGCCAGAGGACCCGGCAGCCGAGGGCACCCCGCCGGTTGGAGGGCGACCGCCAGCGCTCGGGGCGGCGGCCGACGCCGCTCCACGGGCGAACTCGGACGGATCCTTCACCGCGACCTGCACGGCCGTGACGCCCTCGACGCCTTCGACCACCTGCCGCACCTCGCGCACGAGCGTCGCGTCGTCCTGCGGCGCGAGCACCACCGTCAGGTGCACACGTCCATCAAGCGTGGTGCCGATGTCGCGCACCATCTGGCTGGAGAGGACGTCGCCGCCGGTACGGGGGTTGCGGATGGCGGCGAGCGCCATGCCGATGCGTTGCTGCAATGTGGTAGACATGTGTCCAACGGAAGAAAGAAGCGACGGTTCAGGCGGCGGGCGCCGGCGTCAACTCGCCGACATACTCGCGCGCTGCCGCGATGACGCGATCCCGCACCGCGTCCAGGGTCCCTGTGATTAGTGCGCCCGACGCCTTCGCATGTCCTCCGCCCCCGAACTGACGCGCGAAGCGATTCACGTCGACATCGCCGCTGCTCCGGAACGAGACCTTCACCTTGCCGTAGCCAAGGTCCCGGAAGAACAGCGCCATGCGGGTTCCCGCAATCGAACGCGGATGCTCCACGATCCCGTCCAGGTCTTCAGGGCTCACGTCGTAGCGCCGCAGCGCATCGGCAGTCACACAGATCCACGAAATCCCGTGCAAAGGATCGTGTCCGAGCGAGTGCAACGAATCGCGGAGCAGGAAGAGTCGGCCGGGGGAGACCGACGCATAAATGCGCCGGAACATCTCTTCCGGATCGACGCCCTTGGAGAGCAAGGTGGCCGCGATCGCGTGGCAGCGGGGCGACGTGTTCGAGTAGCGAAACCCGCCGGTGTCGGTCAGGATCGCGGTGTAGAGCGCTTCGGCGATCGCCGGGGTGATCTCGAGATCGAGCGTGACTGCAAAGTCGAAGAGCAACTCGGCCGTCGCGCAGGCATCCGTGTCGTCGAGAACAATTTCCCCCGCCGGTTCCTCCGTCGGTACGTGATGGTCGATGACGATGCGAGGCACGGTCGCCGCGCGCACGGCGTCGGCAAGCATCCCGAGCCGCTGCATGTCGCTCACGTCGAGCGCGATGATCGCGTCGACGCTCTTCAGCGCGGCACCCCCCTTCGACGTGCGATCCACGATGTCGGGACCGAGCAGGTAGTCGAAGATCGCAGGCCAGGGTGTCGGGTTGACCACCACGGCCTTCACGCCAAGTTGCGGCAGCAACCGCGCCAGCGCCGAAACCGATCCCGCGGCATCGCCATCGGCATTGATGTGGGTCGTGAGCGCAACCACAGTGGTGGTCTTGAGCGTCTCAGCGATGCGGGCGATGGCGTCGCGACGCGGCGCGGGAACGGTGAGAAGTCCGGTCAGTGGCACGAATCTCGGGTCAAGCGAAAGCGGCGCCCCGTCCGGAGCGCCGCCTGAAACCTAATACCTTCCCCCGACGAACGGTTCGCCGTTCGCCGAAGGGAAGAACTAGTACTCGCTACCGCTGCGCTCGGCCGCCTGCACCCGCGAATGATGGCGACCGTACAGGAAATAGATCGCGAGACCGAGCGCCAGCCAGACGAGCAGCCGGATCCAGGTATCGGCCGGGAGGTTCACCATCAGATAGCCGCAGATCAGGATCGACAGGATCGGGACCAGCGGGACCAGCGGCGTGCGGAAGGGGCGATGCAGGTTGGGCGACTGGTAGCGCAGGACGAGGATACCAGCGCTGACGATCACGAAGGCGAGCAACGTCCCGATCGAGACGAGCTCTCCCAGCAAGTCGATCGGAAAGAGCCCGGCGATGATCGCCGCGAAGGCGCCCGTGA
>JBDTUA010000413.1:0-4786 GCA_040007995.1 Gemmatimonadota bacterium
CCGGCCCAGTCGCAGCCGTTCGGACTGGACGATTACGCCAAGGTGGCCCGCGTCAGCGACGTGCAGGCGGCGCCGCGCGGGAGTCGGGCGGCGATCGTCGTGTCGTGGCCAAACTACGAAACGAATGTCTGGGAGTCGGAGATCGTGCAGGTCGACCTGCGTACGAAGGCACAGGTGACGCTCACGCAGCGCAAGTCTGCCTCGACGCCGCGATGGTCGCCCGATGGCGATCGCCTGGCCTTCCTGGCGGTCGCGGACGGCAAGGCGCAGCTCTTCGTACTCGCGGCAGACGGGGGCGAGGCGCGGCAGGTGACGCGGTCGCCGACTGGTGTCGCGGGCTACGCGTGGAAGCCGGACGGGTCAGCCTTCGCCTATCGCGCCGCAGAGGAGCCCGCCAAGCGCAGCAAGTTCGACGACGCCTTCGAGGTCAACGGCAACGACTATCTCACCCTCGCCGCCCCCCGTCAGGTGCAGCTCTGGCTGGTGGACGCCGACGGCGGCGAGGCGACGCCGCTGGCGCGGGGGACGTGGTCCATCCCATCGCTCTTCGCCACCACGGCGTGGACAGCGGACGGCACGTCGATCCTCTTCACGAAGCAGGATATTGCCGGATCGCGCGAGTGGGAACGTCGGGAGCTGGCTATGGTTGACGTGAGTGCGGGCGCGGGCGCCACGCCGCGACCGATCGCAGGCATCGAAGGGCGTCACTGTGGTGCGGGGTGGTTTTCCCCCGACGGGGCGCACCTCGCCCTCACCTGCCCGGTCGATGGACACGTGAAGAACCAGACCGAGCTGGTGCTCATCCCGGCCGCAGGCGGCAAGGCGCGCCGCCTGACGGCTTCGCTCGACCGCAATTTCTCCTACGCGATCTGGCGCCCCGACTCGAAAGGAATCGTCGCCGCCGTCGCCGACGGGACGACGAGCGCGCTGTGGGAGATCGCGCTCGATGGCGCGCCGGTGCGACGAGACGTCGGCCGCCTGGGGATCAGCGACGTGGCGGTCGCCCCCGATGGCACGATCGCGTTCATCGCGACGTCACCCGACCGTCCTCCCGAACTCTTCGCGCTACGCCCCGGGAGCAGCTCCCCGGAGCGACTGACCGACTTCCACGCAGCCATCGCCAGCCGGACGTTAGGCAAGGTGGAAACACTCTCGTGGAAGAGCGACGATGGACTCCCGCTCGACGGCATCATCACCCTTCCCTACGACTTCGACGCGTCGCGCCGGTACCCGCTCCTGCTCAACATCCACGGTGGCCCATGGGGGTCGTCGCGCGAGACCTTCTCCACCCGATCGCAATTGCTCGCGGCCAAGGGCTTCATCGTCTTCGAGCCGAACTACCGCGGGAGCGACAATCACGGGAACGCCCTCTATTCGGCGGTCTATCGCGATCATGGCGCCGGGCCGGGGCGCGACGTCATGGCGGGGTTGGCCATCCTCAAGCGGCGCCCGTACGTGGACACCACGCGTATCGGCGTCTCCGGCTGGTCATACGGTGGTTACATGACCACGTGGCTCATCGGCCACTACTCCGGCTGGAAGGCGGCGATGGCGGGAGCCGCGGTGATCGACCTGGACGACGACTACCACCTCAACGACCTGAGTCTCTTCATCCGCGCCTTCGGCGAGACGCTCACCTTCCCGAAGGACGTCGCGCTGATGACCGAGCAATCGCCGGGAACATACGTCGATCGAATGACGACGCCCCTCCTGCTGCTCTCCAACACGGGCGACGTGCGTGTCCCGGTCACGCAGTCGTACAAACTGTATAATGCGCTCAAGGAGCGCGGCCGCGACGTGCGCATGAAGCTCTGGCCGGTCGCCGGCCATTTTCCGTCCGACCCGTGGCGCGCACGGGACATCGACCGGGAGTGGGCGGCATACTTCGAGGCGCGGCTGCG
Organism: Gemmatimonadota bacterium; assembly: GCA_040007995.1. Classification (GTDB taxonomy): domain Bacteria; phylum Gemmatimonadota; class Gemmatimonadetes; order Gemmatimonadales; family Gemmatimonadaceae; genus SCN-70-22. The sequence goes on from JBDTUA010000413.1 coordinate 1,902, forward strand.
GTAGCGCGGGTGCGGTAGTGCGGGTGCAGGCGGTACGCGCCGTGCGATCGCCTACTGGCGCCCTGCTCTGTGGCTACGCGGCCACAAGGGTGAACAGGGCGAAGGTCAGCGCGACGGATCCGAAGGCCACGCGCGTCATTCGCTCTCCAACCAGCCAGCGCAACCCTCGCCCGAGCGGGTTCCATAGCATCGGCCAGTTGCGCCAGCTGGCGACGAGGAGCAGTAGCGCGGTCGCCAGTGCGAGAAGGCGCATGGCAGGGCCGGCCGCGCCGATCTCGCTGGCCGTCGACGCGACGGACGCGTGGAGCATGAGGATCAGGACGCAGCCGAAGAGGGCGCGAACGGCCGGCATGCGGCGGGGAGCGGGGTGCAATGAGGTCGACATGTCGGACACAGGGCTTCGGTGATGGATGAGAGACTCATCTAGACACGCGTGCCCGGACAGTCGAATGGCTCGCGGCGCAGCGCCGACTCCCTTGCATGGCTGTCTCGGTATGACGTATCCGCGTACCACTGGAGGTTCGCTTCCCCAATACCAAGGTCGCTGTCACCCTCGACACCCTGAGCGTGCGCCGGATCGACCGGCTCGTCCGGGACGCGCGCTATCCCAACCGTAGCCGGACGATTGTAGCCGCCGTCGCCGCCCTGCTCGATCGCCTCCAGCGCCGGCGGTTGATCGACGAGTGCGCGAAGGTCGACCCCGCTGAGGAGCGCGCATTGGCCGACGAATGGCTAGCCGCAGCTGTCGCCGCATGGCCGGAAATCTGAGAGGCGAGATACGCTGGGCGGAGCTCAATCCGACCTTGGTGGCCACGCGTGTTCATCGGCCGATGCGAGCGCGAACAGCTGCGCGCACGCGGTCGTCCAGTGCGTCAACCAAGTCGAGCCGACCACGTAATCGTTCGCGATCCACGAGCCTCCGTTCGAGTAGGGCATGGCAGAACTCGAGGTCCTTCGGACGTCCGGCAATAGCCTCGGAGACCCAGAGATCGTGCACTTCCAGGCACCAGGCGACGACACCGCGCGTGGCAGGGGTCTCAAATCGCACCAGACGATCGCGCCAACCGGATGGCAGCACGGCCGATGTCTCCACCACGCCTTGGGCGTAATACCCGAACGTCTCGTGAAACATCGAGGACTCCCCGATGGATCCATCGATGAGGTCCGCCAACCGACCGTCGGCGTCGTACATGGCCGCCACGTCAACCTCGACCGAGCGCGACGCTTCCTCCGGCAGGTCGCCGGCAACGCTTCCGTGTATCGCCTGACTACCGATGACCAGCAATTCCGTCACGTTCAGTACTGCGCCGGCGGCACGGATCGCATGCTCGAATTGCGCCCGTGTCACGGGGAAGTGTCCCCAGCGCGTATGCTCCGACCGCGTATGCTCCGAGCGCGTATGCTCCCGTTGCGGGCGGGCTCGGCGCGAGCAAACTGCCGGTACACGTCGGCGCGCTCGCGCGCCGACAGCACGCCCGCGAAAGGGGTCACGTGACGGAGTTCGCGCGCCCACTGGCTCGGGTCGGAGAGCACGGGCAACAGTGCGACCAGCGGTCGATGGAGCAGGACGTCCCACTCGCGCAACAGCGACGACGCGTTCGGGTTCGCCTCGCGCATCAGACTCAGCGTCGCCCGTGCATGCGCGATCGTCTCGTGCGGGCGCGCAGCGAGGCGTTCGGCAATGGCGGCGTGCAGCGCCAGTGACCGTCGGTCCTCACGCGTCAGTTGCGGAACGATAGTGATGGAGACCTCCAGACCCGCCGCCGAGGCCAAGCGCTGCAGCGTGCGCAGCGTCGGGCTCTTGCCCTCGGCTTCATACGCGGCGATGGCCGGTTGTGCGGTAGCGGTCGGCGAGGGGTGAGGTCACGCCCGACTCCCTGCACGCGCCAGTCGAGAGCGGCGCTCAAGCAACCGTCTTGTTCGTCGATCGCTTCTACCTCGGCGATCTGAAGAATCAAGAGATAGCGGACGCAGCCTCTCGCGGAACAAAGTGTTCCCCAACGTCTGCTTGACGTCCGTCAGCTCGTTCGCCTGTCGTAACCGCGCCTCCAGCTCCACCGCGTACGTCTCGATGCGTTTCACCGTATCGCCAGGTAGTCGATGTGCATCTGCAGGTCGCCCATCGAGACGGGGAGGTCGCGTCCCACCAGGAACGCGTGCGCGCGCCGCCGTGTCTCGTGCCCCGGCGTGGTGCGGACCTGCTTCACACTATTCTCCTCGTGTGTGATGATGTAGTGCGCGGGATGTGAACACCGCGCGCGCATCCTTTCCACGCTCAAGAGATGGATTGCTTTCCAATGTATCTATGTTGGCCGAGACGCCGCGTTTCGCCGAATCGGACGTCTCCCTTTCGATGTGGAGATCTCGTCTTCCGCGCCCAGATTCCGCGTGTTCAGTGCAGAATTCGTCTCGTCTTGCACGGCGATCGTCTCTTTCGACTTTCGGATCGTGTCGTTCACCAGCACAGCTGCGTCGTCGCGTACATCGCTCGCATATATTGAATCGTAAGATCGGTACTCTTGACGTGTCTCGTCCATGGCTCGCCGCTCTGAGCCCACTGCTCGCCGCTTTAATCCCACCACTCGTCGCTCAGCGCGCATGCCTGTGCGATCGGTGCACAGCGTCGCCACGTCCCCGTGACGCTCGGCGCGGCACAACTGGCATCTCGCGCGTTTGGTGGAGCATCTCGTCGTTGGTCGCGCAGCGCTCGGCGCGCGACGAGGTGACCTACGCAGCGTAAGCAGCGACTTGGCGCGTGTCACGGGTCTCTTCGACCGCCCGCACTGTCGCTCGTTTATCCTTCTGCCTCATTGCCTCCGTGCCTCGGCCTGTCTCGCCGGTCAATCGCGTCGCCTTTCCAGACGGCGACGCGAGTTTGGCAGGCG
>JBDTUA010000414.1:0-4777 GCA_040007995.1 Gemmatimonadota bacterium
TGGCCGGGGGGGCGGCCGTCGTGGCTGACTTCGGCGTTGCCAAGGCCGTCGCCACCGCGCGTGCACGTCGCGAGCACCCGCACGGCACGCTCACACGCGACGGTATCTCGCTCGGAACCCCCGCCTATATGGCGCCCGAGCAGGTCGCGAGCGATCCCTCGATGGATCACCGCGTCGATCTGTACGCGCTGGGTATCGTGGCGTACGAAATGCTGGTCGGCCATCCGCCGTTTTCCGGTCGTAGCGTCACCGAGACGATGCAGGCGCACCTGGTAGAGGCGCCGGAACCGCTGGCCAAGCTGCGTCCCTCCACGCCGTCGGCGCTCTGCGCGCTGGTGATGCGATGCCTCGAAAAGGATCCGGCGCACCGACCGCAGGACGCGAACGAGATCCTCGCCGTGCTCGACGATCCTGCAGTGGTCAGCGGCGCGGTGTCGTCCGCATCGGTGCGCTCGCTCCCGCGCGCCGCCAAACCGTCGTTGCGCTGGTGGATGGTCGGCGCCGTTGCGCTCGTTGCAGTGGCCATTGGCGCGCTCGCCTTTCGCTCGCGCGCACGCGGTGCCGCGACGCCGGTTGTCGCTGCGCTACTACCACCCGGCGTGGCGGTCCTGCCGATGGTCAGCATCTCCCCCGATTCGAGCGACGCGTACCTCGCGCTCGGCATGACCGACGAAATTACCAGTGCGCTGTCCCGTGTCCCCGGCCTCAGGGTGGCGTCCCGCAGCGCCGCTGCGGCCGCACAGGGAGCCGGTGGGACGGTGGCAGACGTCGCCGCACGGCTCGGCGTCCCATTTCTCCTCGAAGGGACGGTGCAACGAGAGGGAGATCGCATTCGCGTGGCGGTGCGACTGGTGACGGCGCGCGACGGCTTCAGCGCGTGGTCCGAGGTGTACGAGCGTCCGACCGGCGACCTGCTGGCGGTCCAGGCAGACATCGCGGCGCAGATCGCCTCGGCGATCCGGAGCGACGTGACGTCGGACGTGGCGATAGACGTGACCGGTGCGCGCGATCCCGAGGCCTACAACCAATACTTACGGGGACACTATCTCCTCTCGCGCGCCCTTCCCGAAACGATGGCCGACGCGGTCACCGCCTATGAAGGCGCAGTCTCTCGCGATCCCGCGTTTGCGCGTGCGTATGCCGAACTGTCTCAGGCCTACACGCTCCTTCCCGTCTCGTCGGGGACGGCACGTGCCGAGGCGCTCGACAAAGCGACCTTTGCCGCTCAGCGTGCCGTGGCGCTCGATTCGGCGATGTCACTAGGCTACTCGGCGTTGGGTGCGGCGCATCACCTGCAGTGGCGCTGGAGGGAGGCGCGGGTCGCCCTGCAACGCGCGCTCACCCTCGATTCCACCGACGTCGTCGCGCTGCGGTGGCTCGCACTGAGTGACCTGGTGAACGGGAACGCCGCCGAGGCCCGGCGGCTCCTGTCGCGCCTTATGCGGCGCACGAGCGGTGAAAGTGGTGCGCGCCTGCAGGCGCTGGCGCAGGTCGTGGCGGGCGACGCCGCCGGCGCCCTCGCCACCGCGCGCGCCGAGTACCAGCGCGATTCCTTGTCCTCGGCCTCGCACCTGTTGCTGGCCAGTACGCTCCTGCAGGTCGGGCGCGCTCCCGAGGCGATCGGGGTGCTGGAGGCGATCCGTGGCGACGACGCCGTCGCGCCGGAAGTGCTTGGGTCGTTAGGCTATGCGCTGGCGCGCGCCGGACGTGGTCCCGAGGCCAATGCGATCCTCGAGGGGCTGCAGCGTGACACGCGGCGCCCGGGCGTCTACCCGGCGATGGCCCGCGTCTACATCGGCCTCGAGGATCGTAACCTCGCCCTCGACGCCCTGACCTGGGCCACCGCCGCGCGCGACGAGTTCTTCGCCCGTGAGTCGATGGCATCGCCGATCTTTGATCTCGTACGCGGTGATCCGCGCTTTGCGCGAGTCGTCGAGATCGTGGGGCTGGACGCCGCTCAGCTGGCGTCGCCGGGGCGCGTCCCGAAGGCGTAACGCGAGCGAGTCGAATCGCTTGCCGCCCCGGCGGGGGGGGCCTAGCTTCTTGCCCGATCCCTTCCTTACACCTGCCGTGCCCATGTCTGCAGCTTCAAGCTCCCGGGTCCCCGCGGTCGGGGAACTCGCGCCCGACTTCACGCTCTCGTCGACGGCTGGCGGGACGGTCACCCTGTCGTCGTTCCGGGGAAAGCAGAACGTCCTGCTCGCCTTCTTCCCGCTGGCGTTCACGAGCACCTGCACCGCCGAGATGTGCGGATTTCGCGACGACTACGACGCCTTCGTCGGGCACGACGTCGTCGTCTTCCCCATCAGCGTCGATGCCACGCCGTCGCTGAAGGAATTCAAGTCCAAGTACGAAATGCCGGTTGACCTGCTGAGCGACTTCACGCGCTCGGCCGCGATCGCGTATGGGGTGCTCATCCCGGAGAAGTTCTTCTCCAATCGTGCCTACTTCCTCGTGGACAAGGCCGGCGTGATCCGCTGGGCCCACGTGGAAGAACACACCGGCACGCGTCGCGAGAACGCCGAAATCCTGGCCGAGATCGCCAAGCTCGCCTGACGGGGAGCGGCGACCGCGATGGACGTCATTGAGTCGCTGGCTCGCGACGACAAGTGGTACCTCGGGAGTGGCGACGGGACGATCTTTGCCCCTCCGTTTCCCGTGTGGCTGAACGCCCCAGGTTTCTGGGATGACGGGCAGATCTATCAGTATGCGGTCGGGCCGCTGTACACGGTCGCGATCCTCGACCACGACGGGCGTGAGCTTCCCCTCGTCGCACGATCCCGTCGCTGGACGCCAGCCGAGCTGACGGTCGAATACGATCTGCCGGGCGAGCTGCGCGCGACCGAGATCCGCACCGTGCAGCCGGGAGGCGTATTCGCGAGCGAATGGTCGCTGCGTGCCCCGCGCCCGGTCGCGGTCCACGCGGTTGCCTGGACCGCGCAGGAGACCTCGACGCTTGACCTCCGGCGGGTGCGATGGGACGGGGCGATGCACTGGGTGCGCACGCTCCTCGATCGTCGCGAGGTCCCGCTCGCGGTCCATCTGGAACTTGCACCGGTCGGCGTCGCGACGAGTTGGTCGGCGACGCTGGGCGAGGGAAGCGCGGTGCAGCCGCACTGGCGCCTTGCTCCATTTGGCGAACTCTGGGAGGGCGGGTCGCTCCCGCGAAAGGTGCGCCTGCAGGGACTCACCTCGTCCGGCATCCTGTACGCCGGCGTGCATACGGCCCTCCCGCGCGGCGTGACGGAGGCCTCCTTCGCCTTCGCCTTGCGCCTGACGGTAGCGGACGATGCGCTGCGAGGCGGGCGCAGTGCCACCCCCCTCGCCTCCCGCATCATCCTTCCGCCGCCGCCGACGCCGAGCGCACCGGTCGCGATCAGTGCGGCGACCGCCGCGTCGACCATGCCGCTCGCCCGCGCCAGTCGCCGTCGCTGGCGCGAGTGGTTCGCCCAGGTGCCGTCGTTCGCCTGCTCCGACCCCTATCTCGAGCGCTACTACTGGTATCGATGGTACGGGTTGCGGCTGAACGGGATCCAGCCCGGCCTCGGCAACTATCGGTGGCCGACCGTCTGCGAGGGGATCGGCTTCTTCCACGAACCCATCACCTACAGCGCCCAGTGTCACGTGCGAGAGTTGCGCTGGTTGCGCGACCCCTCATACGCGCGCGGCGTGTTGCGCACGATCTTCGATCACCAGAAGCCCGACGGCGCGCTGAACGGACGCGTGTACGTCAATCACCTGCAGGGGACCGACTTCTATCACGCCAACTGGGGCGACGCCCTGCTCGCACTCGATGCCGTGCGGCCCGACGACGCCTTCGTGACGGAACTCTATCCTGCACTGGCGCGTCACGCCGACTGGCTCGTCGCGACCCGCGACGCCGACGCGACGGGGATGATCGACGTCGTCGATCAGTACGAGACGGGGCAGGAGTACATGTCGCGCTATCAGGTCGTGGACGAGCGCGCCGACGCCTACGGCTGGGAGAATCGCATCCGGCTCAAGGGGATCGACGTCACCGTGTACGCCTACGCGCTCTATCGCTGCCTGGCGCGCATCGCCGAGCGGGCAGGGGCCGGCGTCGAGGTGGCGCAGTGGGAGGCACTCGCGGCGCGGACTGCGGCCGCGGTGCGTGAGCGCATGTGGGACCCGGAGCGCGAGATGTTTTCCGACGTTGACCCGCGCACCATGACGCGCACGGGAGTCGCGGCAGCGGTCTGCTTCTATCCGTACTTCACCGACCTCGCGACCGAGACGCACGTGCCGGGGCTCGAGCGCAACCTGCTCGACCCCAGGCGCTTCTGGACCGCCTACCCCGTCCCCTCCTCCGCGCTCGACGATCCCCGGTTCAATGCGGTGGCCGAGTGGAAGGGGAAGCGACACGCCTGTCCGTGGAACGGGCGTGTCTGGCCGATGACAAACTCGCACGTGATGGAAGTGCTGGGACGCTGGGGTGATGCGGCGCACCCGAGGTTGCGCGCGGCGGCGGGGCACTTCCTCGCGCGCTACGTACGGATGATGTTCCACGACGGCGATGTCGGACGCCCGAACTGCTTCGAGCACTACAATCCATTCACCGGCGCCGCGTCCGTGTACCGGGGAATCGACGACTATCAGCACTCCTGGGTCGCCGACCTCATCATCCAGTACGCCTGCGGGGTGCGGGTGGCGACCGACGCGGTCGTGATCGACCCCCTGCCCATGGGGCTCGAATTCTTCGAGCTGCGCGGCGTGCAGGTCGGGGAGCTCGAGCTGTCGGTGCGGCTCGACAATGGCT
>JBDTUA010000415.1:0-4750 GCA_040007995.1 Gemmatimonadota bacterium
ATCGGCGCACGCACCCGCACGCGAACCCGCCGTGTGCACCCCCGTCCCCCGTCCCCCGTCCCCCGTCCCACATGTCCCTCCTCCTCTGGCTCCTCGGTCTCGCCTTCATCGCCTACATCGCCTACACCACGTACATGGCGACGGTAATGAAGCAGGAAGACGAGCAGTCGGTGGGACTCGGCTACTACGGCCTCCCGCTCACCGAGCGACGCGCTTTCAAGGAACGGCTTCGCACCCACGCCCGACGCCTGCGCCCGATCCTCGCCCTCAACGCGAAGCTCACGAAGCTCGACTTCGCCCGCTCCCGCATCCAGTACAAGGGGATCTCCGGACCGAGCGGAAGCTGCAGCGTCGAGACCTTCGCCGCTGCCGCCGACTATACACCGAAAGCTGACGACGTCTTCGTCGTCACCCAGATGAAGTGCGGCACGACCTGGATGCAGCACGTGGTCTATGAAGTCCTCCTGCGCGGCCAGGGGAACCTGGTGGAGACCGGGACCGCGATGTACGCGATCTCGCCGTGGATCGAAGGGCGCAAGAGCGTCCCCATGGACCAGGCCCCACTCGTCGGGACGGAGCATCCGTCGCACATCATCAAGACGCACTTCCCCGCCTCGATCTGCCCGTATAATGGGCAGGCGAAGTACATCTATGTCGCGCGCCATCCGGTGTCGTGCTTCGCCAGCTGCATCGACTTCGTCGACACCAACGTCGGTGGGATGGCGCCCGACATTCCGTCGTTCGAGAAGTGGTATACGTCGCCCGACCTGATGTGGTGGGGGACCTGGACCGATCACGTGAAGGGGTGGTGGTCGCGCGCCCAGTCGTCACCCAACGTCCTCTTCGTCTACTTCGAGGACATGAAGCGCGACCTCGGCGCCGTCGTCACGCAGGTCGCCGACTTCCTCGGCGTCGCCCCGCTGAGTGCGGCCGAGCTGGCGGCGGTCGCGCACAAGTGCAGCTTCGCGTACATGCAGGAGCACCAGGAGATGTTCGAGATGCACCCGCCGCATGTGCTGCAGACCAACGCCGAACTCTTCGTCAGCGGATCGGCCGATCGCTACAAGAATGTCCCCGCCGACGTACGCGCTCGCGTCGCCGCGTGGACCGTGCGCGAGATGGCGGATAGCGACTTTCCGCTCGCCAGAAAATATCCTGACGTGATGGAGCACCACAGCTCGGGCATGTAGGACGCGTACGCGACTCGCTCGGGACGCACTACGATTTGCCGAGCGCTTTCGCCGCCGCTCGACCAGCGACACGCCCCGAGAAGATGCATCCGCCAAGGAACGTCCCTTCGAGCGCGCGGTAGCCGTGCATCCCTCCCCCGCCGAACCCCGCCGCCTCGCCCGCGGCGTACAGTCCGCCTAACGGTTCACCGTCATGGCCGATCACCCGCCCCTGCAGGTCGGTCTCCAGTCCGCCGAGCGTCTTGCGCGTGAGGATGTTGAGCCGGACGGCGATCAGCGGTCCCGCCGCCGGATCAAGGATGTGGTGCGGCTTCGCCGTGCGGATGAGCCGGTCACCGATGTAAGCACGCGCGGCGCGGATCGCTTGCACCTGGGCGTCCTTCCCGTACGCGTGGTCGATCGCGCGGTCGCGCGCTTCCAGCGTGTATCGCAACTGCGCCGCCTCGATGAGCGGCCGGCCCGTGAGGTCGTTCATGCGCCGCGCGAGGTCTTCGACGCGCCGCTCGACGATGAAGTCGGCCCCATGATCCATGAACGCCTGCACCGGCCCCGGCACGCCGCCGCGCGCACGCCCCAGCACCTCCTGCCAGCGACGGTTGGTCAGGTCGGGGTTCTGCTCCGAGCCCGAGAGCGCGAACTCGCGCTCGATGATCTTCCGCGTCAGGACAAACCAGGACCAGTCGTAGCCGACGCGGCGCAGGTAGGCCAGCGTCCCTAACGTGTCGAAGCCGGGGAAGAGCGGAGTCGGAAGTCGGCGACCGCAGGCATCGAGCCAGACCGACGACGGGCCGGGAAGGATGCGGATCCCGTGCATCGGCCAGATCGGGTCCCAGTTCTGTACTCCCTCGACGTAGTGCCACATGCGGTCGCGATTGATGAGCCGCGCGCCGGCCCGTTCCGCGACGCCGAGCATGAGGCCATCGACGTACGCGGGGACACCCGAGAGCATGTGCTGCGGCGGATCGCCGAGGCGCGTCGGCCAGTGCTGTCGCACGAGGGCGTGGTTCCCGCCAATCCCCCCCGACGTCACGATGACCACGGGAGCCGACAGGGCAAACGTACCCACGGCGACGCGCGACGACGCCTCACCGCGACGTACCTCGCTCGGCTCGAGAATCTCGCCGTGCACGCCGTCCACCGCGCCGCCGCTCCGCGAGAGCGACTCCACACGATGGCGGAAGTGCAAGGTGACCGTGCCGCGCTTCACCGCCTCGCGCACCCGCCGTTCGAAGGGTTCGACGACTCCGGGCCCCGTTCCCCATGTCACGTGAAAGCGCGGGACCGAGTTCCCATGCCCGGTCGCGATGTTTCCCCCGCGCTCCGCCCATCCAACGACCGGAAACAGGCGCAGGCCCATCGCGTGCAACCACGCCCGCTTCTCTCCAGCAGCAAAGTCCACGTAGGCCTCGGCCCAGCGGCGCGGCCAGGCGTCCTCGGGACGGTCGAAGCCGGCCGAGCCCATCCAGTCCTGCAGCGCCAGCTCGCGCGAATCCCTGATGCGGAGCCGGCGCTGCTCCGGCGAGTCGACGAGGAAGAGCCCGCCGAGCGACCAGAAGGCCTGTCCCCCGAATCCAGCCTCCGGCTCCTGGTCGAGCAGGAGAACGCGCTTGCCGGCATCGGCCAGCTCGGCGGTCGCCACCAATCCGGCCAGCCCCGCTCCAACGACGATCGCGTCGGCGTCGTAAGTCGTCATGGGCGACAATACTACCGCCACGAAGCGAGTGCCGCAGCACCAGCGAGTCTGCGCGCGCGCGTCTTCCTCGTGGCGGCGCCGCCCGATACCTTCGCGCACCCTTGCCGTCAGGATTCCGCATGCGTCGCTTCCGCCTGTTCGCGGCACCCATTGCGATTCTCGCACTCCCCGCCCTCCTGCTCGCCCAGGACACGGAACGCCTCGACTACCAGATGCTGGGGCGCATCCGGGAGGAAGGGTTGCAGCGCTCCCAGGTCATGGACATCATCTCGTGGCTGTCGGACGTGAAGGGGCCGCGCCTAACGGGAAGTCCCGGCTTCAAGGCTGCGGGCGACTGGACCATCGAGACGTTGCGGAAGTGGGGCATCTCGAACGTGCACTACGAGCCGTGGGCCTTCGGGCGTGGCTGGTCGCTCGAACGCTTCAGCGCGCACATGATCGAGCCGCAGATCCAGCCGCTCATCGGCTATCCGAAGGCCTGGTCACCCGGGACCGGCGGCGTCATCACCGCCGACGTGGTGCAGGTCACGATCACCTCGCCGGGTGACTTCGAGAAGTACCGCGGGAAGCTGCGCGGGAAGATCGTCCTGCCGCAGGCTGAGCGCGCCGTGCACATGCTCGAAGGTGCGATCGTCCTCAAGATGGGCGAGAAGGAGATGAAGGAAGCCGAGTCGACCCCGCTGCCGGAGAGTGGCGGGACGCGCCCGGCCCCTCCCGCCGTGACGCCGGCGCAACTCAACAAGTTCTTCGTCGACGAGGGAGTCGCGGCGGTCTTCGATCGCGGCGGCGACTCCGACGTGGCAGCTGGCGGGAGCGAGCTCTCGTGGCAGACACAGCGCGTCGATGGCGGCACCGTCTTTGTCGGGAGTGGCGGAAGCCGGGATCCCAATGCGCCGCCGGTCCCCGTGCAGGTGACGCTCGCGGTGGAGCACTACAACCGGATGATCCGCATCCTGCAGAAGGGAGTCCCCGTCAAGGTCGAACTCGACCTGCGCGTGAAATTCAACGAGGAAGGGGCGACCCCGAACGGCTTCAACATCGTGGCCGAGATCCCGGGAACCGATCCGAAGCTCAAGGACGAAATCGTCCTCATCGGCGCGCACTTCGACTCGTGGCATGCCGGAACCGGTGCGACCGACAACGGCGCCGGAACGTCGGCGATGCTCGAGGCGATGCGCATCCTCAAGACGTTAGGCGTGCAGCCGCGCCGCACCATTCGCATCGGACTGTGGGGCGCGGAGGAACAAGGACTGCTCGGGTCGCGCGAGTACGTGAAGACGCATATCGCCGATGGCGACAAGCGGAAGCCGGAGTACGACCGGCATTCCGCGTACTTCAACATCGACAATGGGACGGGACGCATCCGCGGGATCTGGATGCAGCAGAACTTCGCCGTGCAGCCGATCTTCCAGCAGTGGATCACGCCGCTCCGCGACATCGGCGTCACCACGCTGGGCCCGCGCAACGTCACCAGCACCGATCATCTCCCGTTTGATGCGGCGGGAATCCCGGGCTTTCAGTTCATGCAGGAGCGGCTGGAATACAACTCCCGCACGCACCACTCCAACATGGATGTCGTCGATCGCGTGCAGCGGGACGACATGATGCAGATGGCGACCGTGGTCGCGTGGTTCGCCTACAACGCTGCCATGCGGGACGAGAAGCTGCCGCGCAAGGCGGCCCCCGCGCTGCGGGTGGCGCAGTGAAGCTTCAGGAAATTCGGCCGGCAGCAACAGCTTGCTGAGCGGCGCTCCCTTCGCTAACATTCTCCTGCCAATGAGTCACGCAGGGCGCAGGTAGAGGGTCTGCCACTGCGTCACCAGCCATGTTCGGAGCCACTGCATGTTCGTTCACCAGCGTATACGGC
>JBDTUA010000416.1:0-4749 GCA_040007995.1 Gemmatimonadota bacterium
TCCGCCGCGAGGCGTCGTGTTGCCACGACCGCGTCCGGGTCGCTGTCCACGCCCCACACGCTCGCGCCGTGCTGGAGCAGGCCCACGAGGTTGCGCCCACGGCCGCAGCCCGCGTCGAGTAGACGCATCTGCTCCGTGACCTGCCCACGATGGAGCTGGTCGAAGAAGTAGATGTCGATATCGCCGAGTGCACCGCGAAGCTCCGTGGCAAGCGTCATACGCGAATGGGGTCCATGTCAAGTGTGCGCAGTGCTGCATCGCATTCGAGAATGCTGAGGCGGTCTGCGATGCGCTGTCGAATCTCTCGCGCGGCGCGCAACAACTTCGCTGTCGGGACTGCACCACCTTCCAGCCCGGCGTTCGGCGGGTTCGTGACCGCGCCAGCGAGGATGAATCACTGCGCGCGTGCTACCCGGTGGACCGGTGGCTCCCTGCGCTCATGGGGTTTCATGAGCGTCTGTGAACCCCCATCTCCGTGTCGAGCTCCCGCATCGCGGCCTCGTAATACGGGTCGACCGGCCGAAGCTCGCGAATGACCTGCGCCTTCGGCTTCGATGAGGCACCGAACAGCGCTCGTGCGACCCGGAACAACCCGTATCCGACAAGGCCAGCGCACGCAAGCTGGAGCACCAGCACCGCGAGCCCGAGCACGCCGCCGAGGATGCCGAGTGAAAGCGCCAGCGCGGCGATTCCGAGCGGAATCGCGATGGCGAGCCCGACGACCACCTTGACCAACGTCCATAGAATACGCATGGATCCTCCGATAGAATGGGCCGCTACGCGAGTCCGGCCTGCGCGCGACATTTCTGCGCCCGTCACTCCATACGTATTCCTGCGTTCCTGGTTCCATTGAGTGGCACCGCGGAGGGGACGTACTCTCCCCGCTCCGGTCGGAGTTCGGACACCGTGCGCAACGTCCGTTGAAGTTGCACGAGTCGTCGGTGAGCGCCACGCTGGCTAAGTCTCGTCTGCGGCGCGTGCCCATTGCGAGCGATGCGCGCTTCTGGCCCGGGAGCCGCGTGTTGCGCACCGGCGACCGAGCGCAGCTGCAATTCTCGCATAGTCCAGTCAGCCCGTGCATGCTGGAAGCTCCTGTCGGACGACTGAGCTTCCAGGGACGGCTGTGCGGTGCCCCATATTTCTCCCCTATTCTCACGCGGGGCACGCTCGAAGTTCACTCCTTGACTCACCAACTTCGGCTGGATCGGCTCGAACTCGTGCGGCGGCACGCCTCATGCACCGCATTACAGCGCATGACTACGGACGAGTGACCGTCAGCAAAGAGTTGGCATTTCGCGGCGGGAAAGCCAACCTCGCGACGACACGCCCCTCCGCCATATGCTATCATTGAAAGGCGTACGCGCGCCCCTGCGCGCCAAACGTGAGCCGCTGCGCGCCGGACAGGCGGCGCGAATGCACCACGTCGCGTGCCCTATCGCCTGATTTCTCGCTTCCGGGTGCAGACACGTGCGCTTCCCGTCGGATATCGACTTCAACAAGCTGGCCTCCCTCCTCGTGCAGGTCGTGCAGCACGCCGAGTGGGAACGCAAGCCGCTCAGCTTTCACCGGCACGACTCCGAGCTCTGGTCCGAACGCCAGCGGTACGCCAATATCCTTGCGCGTCACGGCCTCGTGCGCGTCGTCGCCGGCGGCGATGTCTTCCAGGTCTCGCTCTCGTCCGCCTGTGCGGCGGAATTCGACCGCCAGCGCGTCGATGGCGCCGCACTTCGCTCCGCGCTCATGGACGTCGTCAAGCATCGGGTCACGGGCACGTGCCAAGCGATGGTCGAAGGACTGAGCGATCGCATGCACGCGTCGCGACCGGCGACAAATTAGGAATCGCGCGCGGCTCGCGCGATTCGTGATATGTCGCTCTACCTAAGGGCCGGCAACCAGCGCACGGTCGGCTTCGCCGGTGCCTGTCGTGCCATCTCCCGAAGGTGCTTGCGCATCGTGTCGAGATCGCTCCGCTCCAACTGCTCGAGGTCGAGCCGCGTGTTCTTCGCCCCCTCCGTCGCGCAGATGATCTCGTCGAGCGTGACCTGAATCGCCTCGGAGTCGCGGGTGCGCGTGCACGGCGTCCCGCCATCGCCCCAGCCGAAGATTTCCCGTATGACACGCGGTGCGCTGGTGCGGTATCGTTGCGGGCAGGAACTGCCTGCGTTGCACGGACGAGGAGGCAGTCCCATCACACGCTGCGATCCGCTCGATGCGGCGACCGGCTTTGCACGGGATTGCGCATGGCGCTTGCACGATATGACGTCGACCCGACGACCGGCTTTGTGCCTGCCACGCCGCCGCTGCGGCGACTCGGCACGATGTTCGAACCCTGGGAAGTGCTGGCACCCGAGCTCTCGGCGCTGATACGCTCCCGGCGCCTGCGCAACGCCCTCACCCGACTTCCACCACTCGACGCGCACGCACTGAAGTCCAGGGCCGAACAGGAGCGTGGACTCCTCCTGTTGACGCACTTCGTCAACTCCTGGGTCTGGGGAGGGGAGGAGCCCCACCTGCGCATCCCGGCCACGATCGCGGTGCCGCTCTGCGCCCTCTCTGAACGACTCGGGCGTCCGCCGATCGCGCACTACGCGTCGATGACGCTGAACAACTGGCAACTCGTCGATCCGACGGGAGCGATCGAGATCGATAACGCCCGTACACAGGTGCAGTTCCTCGGCGGCGTGGACGAGGACTGGTTCTTCATCGCATCGATGGGAGTGGAGCTGGCGGGGGCGCCGCTCCTTCCCGTCGTGGCGAACACCGATCGCGCGTCGCGCGAGGGTTCCGACGACGAGATTGCGCAGCTCCTTGGCACCTTCGTGGACGGGATGGATGCGGTGCAGGCGGCGCTCCTTCGCGTGCGCGAGTGGTGCGATCCCGGGACCTACTACCTTCGCCTTCGTCCGTACGTCAACGGATGGCCGGCGCCCGGAGCGGTCTATGAAGGGGTCTCGGAGGAGCCGCGTCGCTATCTCGGCGGAAGTGCCGCCCAGAGTTCGCTCCTGCAGTCTTTCGACGCGATGCTCGGGCTCGCGCACCCTGACTCGCCCTCGGGGAGCTACCTGCGCGCGGTGCGCGCCTACATGCCCCCGGCGCATCGCGCCTTCGTCGAGGACATCGAACGCACGTCGCAGGTGCGTGCGCGCGCGGTTGCGGGGACCGCCGTGCTGCGGGACACCTACAACGAAGCGCTGTCGCGCATGGAGCGCTTTCGCGAGGAGCACATGCAGCTGGCACACGACTTCATCATTCGCCCGTCGGGCTCGGGGGGCGACCATCTGGGGACCGGTGGCACGGCGCTCAACACCTTCCTGCGCGGCGCGCAGGGAACGACCACCGCGGCGAAGCTATGAGCGCCGACCGTCACGGCGCAGCGAGCGAGCTGGCGGGGGGAGACGCCACGGGAGCCGCTTCCCCCGACGCAGTCCGAGCCGACGCTCGCCCGACCGCCGAGGCGCTCGACGCCGGCGATCCGCTCCGCGGCTTCCGCGAGCAGTTCGCCATCGATCCCGAGGTGGTCTATCTCGACGGGAACTCGTTAGGGGCGCTCCCGCGCGCGACCGCCCATCGGCTCGCCGCGGTGGTGGGGACCGAATGGGGGACCGGGCTCATTCGCAGCTGGAACACGCACGACTGGTTCAACGCCCCGCGACGGGTGGGAGGCAAGATCGCGCGCCTCGTGGGCGCCGCGCCGCACGAAGTGGTGGTAACCGACTCGGTCTCGGTGAACCTGTTCAAGCTGATCGTCGCGGCGCTCCAGGCGCGCCCCGGTCGGCGCACGGTGATCTCGGAGCCGGGCAACTTTCCGACCGACCTGTACATGATCGAGTCGGCGCTGCGCACGCTCAGCGACGGGCACCAGCTCCGCCTCGTCGCGCGCGACGCCCTCGACGCGGCGATCGACGACGACACCGCACTCGTACTGCTGACACACGTGCACTACAAGACCGCAGATGTCTTTGACATGGCGGCTGTGACCCGACGGGCGCACGACAGCGGGGCGCTGGTCCTCTGGGACCTGAGCCACAGCGTAGGAGCGGTGCCGGTGGATCTCGGCGCCGCCGGCGCGGACCTCGCGGTCGGATGCGGCTACAAGTTCCTCAACGGCGGCCCCGGGGCGCCGGCCTTCCTGTATGTTGCCGAGCGCCACCAGTCGGACCTGCAATCGCCGCTTGGTGGTTGGATGGGGCACGCGCGCCCGTTCGACTTCGTCGACGGCTACGAACCGGCATCGGGGATCTCGCGCTTCCTGTGCGGCACGCCGTCGATCCTTGCGCTCTCGGCGCTGGAGACGGGAGTCGACTTGCACCTGCAGGCGGACATGGCGCAGGTGGCGGAGAAGTCACGCGCCCTGGCGGCGCGCTTCATCGCCCTCGTGGGCGAACGATGCGCGGGCTTCGGCATCGCACTCGTCGGGCCGCCACCAGGGGCGCCCCGCGGGAGTCACGTCTCGTTGCGCCATCCGCACGCCTTCGAGATCGTGCAGGCGCTGATCGCCCGCCAGGTGATCGGCGACTTCCGGGCACCCGATGTCATGCGCTTCGGTCTGACGCCGTTGTACCTGCGCTTTGCCGACATCGATCGTGCCGTCGCCGCGCTAGGCGAGGTGCTCGAGGGCGAGGTCTGGCGGGACGCGCGCTATCAGGTCCGCGCGGCGGTGACCTGATGGGCGCGCGCCACGTCCCGTGGCACGCGCGCGCGGCCGTCAGTCCTTCTCCTTGTAGGCCGCCTTGCGCTTCGCGGCCTCGA
>JBDTUA010000417.1:0-4749 GCA_040007995.1 Gemmatimonadota bacterium
AGCGCCTCGATCTGCTGGCGCACGATGGGCTCCAGCTGCTCCACGTACGCGAGATACTGTCGCGCGGCGTCCGGTGCGACCGCTGCGCCTAACGTGAGCTTCTCCCGGGCAAGCGGCAGGAGGGCACTCGCGAGGCGCGACAGTTCGCATTCGTTCGTCTTGGGGGCATCGGTGGCCGCTCCCTGCGACACCAGGAGCGCTGTCACGCCGAAGAGGAACTGCGACTGCGGTGTGGCATGCACACTATCGGCAAAGGCGAGGAATCGCATTGCCGTCGAGAAGTCGTGGCGCTCCTTGGTCTGGTTGGCCGCGCGGTACAGCACGTTGCCGCGGGAGAGGGCGAATTGCGCGACGAGGACGCTGTCGTCGCCGGCGGCGAGCGCCCGGTGCACCGAGACAAGCGCGGAGTCGGGCTCGCCGTGCTCGGCTTGCGCCTGTGCCAACAGGAGGAAGCCCTGGTTGAGCGTCGAGTCGAGCACGAGCGCCTTGCGGAGCGATTCGAGTGCGTCGTCGGCGCGTCCGCTGCGGCGCTGCTCCTGCGACTGCAACAGCTGTAACTCCGCAACCTCGGGAAAGCGCCCGATCCCGCGCGCGGCGGCAACAGTCGCCTCGCCCTGCACAGCTTGCGCGTAGAAGGCGTAGAGACGGCCATCCCCCGGAAAGCGTAGGACGCCTTGCGCGACGAGGGCGAGCGCCTGCACGCTGTCGCCCGCCAGTCGTGTCGCGGAAGCGAGTTGCAGGACGAAGGTGCTGTCGTCGCGCGACTCGGCGTCGCGCGCCATCAGCTTCTCCCCGACCGTGGCAGCTTCCCGCCATTCGCGCAGCGTGAAGACTGCCTGCCAGCGCAACCGCAGCATGGCGATGTCGTCGGGGTCCGCATTGGAAAGTCGCTCGGCGAGCGGACGCGCTAGTCGCGAATTGCCTCCGCGCACGAGCGCGCGCACCACGCGGCGCGTCAAGTCGACATTGAACGAGTCGGTCGCCGCCAGCCGCAACCAGTGTGCACCGGCCTTGGCCTTGTCGCCGAGGGCGTCGTACGCGCTCGCCGCGCTCTCGAGCGCCCAGTAGCTCTGCGGCGTCACGGCGAGCACCACGTCGGCCTCGCGCAGGACCTGGCGAGCGTCGCCCCCGATCTGGACGAGGGATGTGACGAGGCAGGTGCGCAGGATCGCCTGCGGCGTACCAGCCACGAGTCCCAAGCGCGCGGTATCAATCGCACGCTGGAACTGCAGCTCGCGGGCGCTGTTCTCGCAACGACGGTGTGCGGGGAGCTGCTCGCGCGCCACCTCAACCTCTCCGGCGAAGAGCGTCGCCGCCGAGTCGAGCGTAGGGGCGCGCACCGCGGGCAGCGGCTGCACGAGGCGTTCATCGCGTACAAGGCTCAGGCGACCCTCGAGCTGCACACTACCATCGCGAAGCGTCATGACGGAGCCCGACAGGATCTCGTCCGATCGTAGCGCGCGCGCCACGCCAGTCAGCGCCCCGCCGACCAGCGGGCGGCCGACGTCAATCCCGCTCCCCGCCAGCAGGACGGTCGCGTCGCCGGCCGCCGCCACGACGACGTCGCGGCGTGAATAGAGCCGCTGGACGCGACCACGGATCGCCGAGGCAGCCTGGCGCCCGAGCCGCGGGTCGACGCTCTCGAACGTATTGACGAGAACTTCCTGACGGGTGAACTCGCGGGATCCCTGCGCAGCAGCGGGACGCGCGGGCAGGAGCGGTAGCAGCAGCGTCACCGTGACCACGACGGCTCTCCACCCCCGGTGAAGACGGCTCGGCGCACGACGATGGCTGCCTCCCGTCCGGGAGCAGCACGCGAGCGCTGTGTGCGCATCAGGCGCCATTGGTACGCGTTTCGGTGGATCGGGGGGCGTCATCATGCTGTCGTATACTACGGCGTCGGGACTGTACAGTTGCGCCAGTGACGACGTCTCGTCCCTGACCGAGGGGCGAGTCCCGCTCCGCCTTCCCGCTGCGTATGGCCCCGCTTGGCGGCCAGACGAACGTCCGGCACGTGTCGCTCGCTCCGCGCATCGGCGCCGGACCAGCAGGGAAGGGAGCGTCGCGTTGCGACGAGCGGTGCTAACGCCCGGAATTTCCGAGCAGCCCGATCCCGAGGACCAACCGTTCCGTGCGATTGCCGCGCGTCACTAGCACAAACTGCGTCCCGTCGCGCGAGACGTCGTACATCGGCAGTTCGCTCGGCGTATACGACGCCTGAAAGAGCTGCGTCGGCGCGGCGAACCGCGGCGCATCACCGGGAGTCGTTGGCTTCATCGCCACGGCGAGCAGGCGGTCCTCCTGCCAGTAAAAGAGCTCAGCTCCATCGCCTCGCCACATCGGGTTCACGCCGCCGCCGTTCGAGATACGCGTCGCACGCTGTGCCACCGGCAAGCTCGCGACGTAGACCTCCGGTCGGCCGCTTTCGTCCGATTCATAGGTCAGCCACCGCCCATCGGGGGAGATGCTGGCTCCGGTCTCATGAGCGCTGGTGGCAAGCAGGGGGCGCGCCGCGCCGCCGCCGGCCGGCTGGAGCCAGATGTCGCCCTGGTCTCCGTCGTGCCATTGCGTGAAGACGATCTGCTTTCCGTCGCTGGACCAACCCGTCGGCCACTCTGACCCGTTCTCCGAAGTCAACTGTCGCGCGAGTCCGCCGCCGAGTGGCCTGACAAACAGGTCCTTGCCGCCATCGGTGATGGCTGAGTAGGCAAGCGATTGTCCGTCGGGGCTCCAGCGGGGATCGTTGTTGTCCCTCCCGTCCGACGTGAGCTGCTCGGTCGCCCCCGAGGCGAGGTCGGTGATCCACAGTTCGCTCGGCCCGCGCCCTGCGGGGAACGCACCGTACGCCAGCCGGCGCCCATCGGGGGAGAAGCGCGGCGACCACGGAACACGACTGGCGACGCTGCGTTGCACGCGACCGGCGCGGTCGGTCACCACGAGTCGGGCCGACTCATCGTTGCCGTCGGCGTTTACCGCTCGGTACGCGATCGCCCCGCCCGGTGCCGCGTCGAAGAGTGCCGCCAGCTGCAGGGGCGACGTCGCCGACGCATCCAGGGCCGCCTCGATCCGCACCTCGCTTCCCGTCGGCTGCAAAGCCGACAGGTCGAAGGGCTGGCGATAGAGCTCGCCCCCACGCCGCACGAAGAGGAGCTGGCCGGCGGCGTAGCGAGCACCGGCACCCGTTGCGAACTCGCGCAGGTGGCCGTTGGTCAGGTCGAGCACGCCGACGTGTCCGGCGTCATCGCCGCGTGCGATGGTGACCAGGGCGGCGCGCTCCCCGGGCAGGAAGCGGGGCTGCAGGAGGCGTCCGGTCGGCGTCGAGGCGCCGACGGCGATCGGTTCGCCACCACTGACCGAGACGCGGAAGAGTCCGTCCTCTTCCACCCCATACAGGATCTCGTCGCTACTCCCCCAGCTTCCCCCGGTGAATGAACGAGATGCGGGGAGGAGTGTCACCCTGACGGGCGTACCACCGGCGAGTCGTATGCGCCAGAGCGCTCCCTTGGACGCGTACGCGATCGAGCTGCCATCCGATGAGAAGAAGGGCGACTCGGCGAACTCCGTGCCCGCCAGCGCATGCGGCACCAGTTCGTCCACTCGTCTCACGAAAAGCTGTGAACCTTTGGCCGAGCTGCCGAGGTACGCGACGCTGTTCCCATCGGGCGAGATGGCCGGCGCGCCGAGCCCGTGAACACTCGAGTCGGCATCGAGCGCGACACGCACCGCCGGAACCGGTGCGGACACCACGGAAGGGGCGACCGTCGCGCGCCCGCGGACCCATCCCGCCATCGCGGCGATCGCCACCGCGCCCAGCATCCACCCGGCGAGCATTGCTGCTTTGCGACGGGAAAGTACCAGCACGTCGGTTGCGGCGGCCGGCACGCGGACGACCGGTACCGCGGTCGCGTCGTTAAGTGCGGCGGCGAAGGTGGCGGCGCTGCCGAACCGATCGGCCGGGACCTTCTCCATCGCGGTGCGAACCGCGGCTTCGGCATGCGGCGGGACGTTCGGGCGACGTGAGGTAAGCGTGGGCGGCGGCTCCGTGAGGACACGCACCAGGACCGCCTGCGCCGTGGGGCCCGAGAAGGGTGCTTCCCCGGCGAGCATCTCGAACGTCACCGCACCCAGCGAATAGACGTCGGCGCGCGCATCGACAATACGGTCGCCCATCGCCTGCTCCGGCGCCATGTACTGCGGCGTGCCGAGCGACAGCCCCGTGCGCGTCATACGGGAGCCGCCGGCGTGCTGCACCGCGAGCGCGATGCCGAAGTCGGCCACGACGGCGTGCTCGCCTTGCAGGAGAATGTTCTCGGGCTTGATGTCGCGGTGGATCACCCCGTGCCCGTGCGCGTAGGTCAACGCGCCGGCCACTTCCGAGGCGATGCGCAGCGCATCGGCAATGGGGAGCTGTCGCTCGCGCTCGAGCCGCATACGCAACGTCTCTCCCTCGACAAACGGCATGACGTAGAACAGGAGCCCGTCGGCGCTGCCGGAGTCGTACAGCGGGAGGATGTGCGGATGCTGCAGCGACGCGGTGAGCTCGATCTCCTTCAGGAAACGGTCGGGACCGAGTACCGCCGACAGCTCGGGGTAGAGGACCTTGATCGCCACTCGACGGCGATGACGCACGTCTCGGGCGAGAAGGACCATCGCCATGCCGCCATGACCCAGCTCCCGCTCGATGGTGTACCGATCGCCGACGGCGGACGAGAGTCGCGCCGTCATGTCGCTTCGACCGACGGACGACGC
>JBDTUA010000418.1:0-4743 GCA_040007995.1 Gemmatimonadota bacterium
GCGCTGCTGTCGTACGACGGGAAGCTCGTGCTGCGCGGGGTGGCCTTTCGCTCGAGTCGCGCCGAGCCGTTCGGCGAGGACTTCCTGCGGCGCGCGATCCGGGCGCTGCTTGAAGGCGACATCCCGCGGGTGCGCGCGGAATTCGTGCACACCGTGTCCGGGCTGCGCGAGCGGCGCTACGAGACGCGCGAGGTGTCGTCGCGCGTT
Source organism: Gemmatimonadota bacterium (assembly GCA_040007995.1). Lineage (GTDB taxonomy): Bacteria > Gemmatimonadota > Gemmatimonadetes > Gemmatimonadales > Gemmatimonadaceae > SCN-70-22. The sequence continues at coordinate 208 of JBDTUA010000418.1, forward strand.
CGGCTGACCAAGTCACCAGCGGCGTATCACGCCCTCCGCGACAAGCGGCGCGAGTTGACGTACGAGGCGATGCTGGCCAGCGGGCGTGCGACGTGGAGCGTGGGCGATCGGGTGCGCGTGTATCGCACGACGATGGGCTATGGCGGAGTGGTGGAGGAGCGCGACGCCGACGAGGCACCGGCGGCGAGCGATCGTCGCGACTACGACGTCGAGCACTACCTGCGGGTGCTGCGCGACACGTACGGCGCGCGTCTCGCGCGGGCCTTCACGCCGGAGGACTTCGCTGCGGTCTTCGCCGATCCCGAGCAGCCGTCGCTCTGGACGATTTCGCTCGACGCGGTGCGCGCGGTGCTCACGCCGATGCGGTGACGTGACACGCTATCCCCCGCCCGCCCCGACCTCGCGCACGAGCGCGCTGTTCACGTCGGCGCTGCGGCGCAGATAGAGATGCACGGGCGCGTTGATACGCAGCCAGCGCGCGCCGCCCTTTTCAGTAAGCATCGTCAGGGCGGGGTGCACGAAGAGCCCCGTGGCATCAATCGTATCGAGGGCAACCACGGTGGCGAGGTCGCCGACCTCGCGCACCCGGGCGGGACCGCCGCGCAGCGCATCTTCGTAGTTCATGGCGATGTCGGCGCGCATCGGCACCTCGCCTGGGAGGACGACCGACCCGCCGCGCACGAGGATGTCGACCGCCGAGCGATCGTTGAACGGGAGCGACTCGTACGCTTGGGGGTCGGCGGAGCGATAGCCCTCGGTCGCGATGGCCTCCAGCGCCGTCAGCAGGGCGATGACATTGACGGCGCGCAGCCGCTGCTTCTCCGGATCGTTTGGGAGGGCACCGCTCTCGATCAGCACAGTGCTCGTCCCCCACGTCTGGATCAGGTCACCGAAGGCGCGGGGATTGAAGGTGTCGTCGTACTTCGCGATACGTCCGGGGATCTCCCGCTCCAGGACCACCCGGATGCGCGCCGCTACGAGTCGCGCCGTCGAACGCACCGGACCGTAGCTGCGCGCCTCGTTGGAAGCCGGGGCGAGGAGTGCGATCCCCACGCGCTGTCCGCCCGGCCCGCCTAACGTGCGAGCGTTCTGGTCGTGCAAGTTGAAGCCGAAGGCGGGGGCAAGGGAGTCGCGCAACGCCTTGAGTGCCCGCGCCTCCGGCGTGGAGAGGCTGCGCGCGTCGCGGTTGACGTCGACGCCGAGCGCGTTCTCGCGCTGGAAGATCTCGGCGCCGTCGGGGTTGAGCATCGGGACCATGACAATGCGCAGGCGCGTGGTGAGCAGGTCGCGCAACGGATCGGGGGCTGCGCGACCGTCGGCGAACCAGTTGAGCAGGTCGGCCATCGACATCGTCGCCGTCGACTCGTCGCCGTGCATCTGCGACCAGAGCAGCACGGTGGTCGCCCCGTTCCCAACCGTGATCGCCCGCAACGCCCGCCCCTGTATCGAGGCGCCGATCGGCGTCACCGCGAAGCCGCCCCGCTGCACGATGGGATCGAGCGCACCCCAGAGCGTCTCGTGCGTGAAGCGTCGGGTGGTGATCGCGCCGACGCGGTAGCGCTCGGCGATGCGGCGTCCGGCGTCGAGACAGCAGTCGGGCGAACGCCCGGGGGTCGAGCTGGTGTGCGCTGCGGTGCCCGAACAGGCGAAGGTGCCCAGCACGATGAGGAGCGGGAGGCGACGACGGAGGAGCATGCGCATCTCTACGGTGCAGGTGGCGGCTGTTGGGATACGCGACCAGCCGGCGATCCGTTCGCCTTGCCACGCCCGGCCGCGCGTCGCAGCTTCGACAGGGTGAGCCGGTGACGCACATCGTGAAGGCCTTCGATGCTCGTGCGCCCGGCGACCCGCGTGCTCATTCCTCGTTCGTGGAGACGTCCTTGTCCTGTCGTTCGCTTGTATCACGCCCGGTGCTGCTCGCCTCGTTCGCGCTGGTCGCGTCGAGCGCGCCACTGCTCGCGCAGGCCAGGGGCTCGGCCGACGCGCGGCTGCGCGCGCTCTACGAGAAGGAATGGAGCTGGCGACAGGAGCAGTTCGGGCGCGGCGGCGACACCTTCGCGCACGTCGATGCCGCCACGCAGCAGACGCGGCTCGCCTACTGGAATCGCGTCCTCACCGAACTGGAGACGATCTCGCGCGAACAGCTCTCGCCCGACGAGCTGGTGAACGCCGAGGTCTTCCGCACGTCGATCCGTGCACTCGCCAACGACGTGCGATTCAAGGAATACGAGACACCGTTCAACAGCGACACCTTCTTCTGGACCGACTTCACGCCACGCGATGGCTTCGCGCGACTGGAGGATTACCGGAAGTTCCTCACCCGGTTGCGCGACGTCCCGCGCTACTTCGACGAGGAGATCGTGAACCTGCGCGCCGGCCTCGCGCGCGGCTTCACCATTCCGCGCGGAGCCGTGCTCGGGCGCGACAAGACGATTGAGCCGTACGTGAAGGGGGATTCGAGCAACCCGCTGTATGCGCCGTTCGCGCAGATGCCATCGTCGATCTCCGCCGCCGACCAGGCGGCGATGCAACGCGAAGCGCTGAGCGTGCTGCAGGGCGTCGTGGCGCCGGCCTACGCCAAGCTGCTGACCTTCATGCGCGAGGAGTACCTGGTCAAGGCGCGCACCACGCTCGCCGCGACGGCGATGCCCGACGGCGACGCGTATTACCAGGCGGCGATCGAGAAGTACACGACGTTGACGCTGACGCCGCGGCAGATCCACGACATGGGGCTGGCCGAGGTGGCGCGCATCGACTCGGAGATGACGATTGTCATGCGGAAGGCCGGCTTTACCGGGACGAAGGCGGAGTTCATGCACTTCCTCCGCACCGATCCGCAGTTCTACGCCAAGACGCCGCGCGAGCTGCTCTCGTATTCGGCGTACGTGGCGAAGGCGGCCGACTACAAGTTGAAGGAGACGATCGGCTTCCTTCCGCGCTTCCGGCACGGGATCCTCCCTGTGCCGGACGCCATCGCGCCGATCTATACTGGCGGGCGGGGGGGGCTGGAGTCATGCCTGATGAACACCTACAACCTCCCGGCGCGCCCGCTATACACGCTGGCTGCGTTAACGCTGCACGAGTGCACTCCCGGACACAGCTTTCAGGCCGCGCTGGCGCTCGAAGGGCCGCCGCGTCCTGCGTTCCGCAATGCGACCTACTTCTCGGGTTACGGCGAGGGGTGGGGGCTGTACACCGAGTGGCTGGGGACGGTGATGGGGATCTACGAGACCCCCTACGAGGACTTCGGGCGCCTGACGTACGAGATGTGGCGCGCCTGTCGCCTGGCGATCGACACCGGCATCCATAAGTTTGGTTGGACCCGCGAGCAGGCGGTGGACTACCTCTCGCAGCACGCCGCCCTTTCGGAGCATGAGATCAACACCGAGATCGACCGTTACATCGCCTGGCCGGGGCAGGCGCTCTCGTACAAGCTCGGCGAGATGCAGATCCGGCGGCACCGGCGCGAGGCTGAGGCGGCGCTGGGGGACAAGTTCGACCAGCGCCTGTTCCACGATGCGATCCTTGCGTTAGGCTCGGTTCCGCTCCCGGTGCTGGAGGCACGCATGAAGAAGTTCATCGCCGACGGCGGAAGGAACCCGACGTGAAGATGCACGCCTTCGTCCCGCTCGCGCACGATCGTCTTTCGCTCGAAGAATCGCTGGCGCGCGGCAGCGCCTTCTACGAGCGGATGAACGCGCGGCGCACCACGCGCCAGTTCTCGACCGAACCGGTACCGCGCGAATTGATCGAACTGGCGATTCGCACCGCTGGTACCGCCCCGAGCGGGGCACACCAGCAGCCGTGGAGCTTCGTCGCGGTATCGGAGCCGGCGCTGAAGCAACAGATTCGCGAGGCCGCCGAGCGTGAGGAGCACGGCTTCTATCACGGTAAGGCGCCGCAGCAGTGGCTCGACGCCCTCCTCCCACTCGGGACCGACGAGCACAAGCAGCATCTGACGGATGCACCGTGGGTCGTGGTGCTCTTCCGTCAGGCCTATGGCCTGGACGCCAGTGGAAACAAGACGACGTACTATTACACTGACGAGTCGTGCGGTATCGCCGCGGGTTTCTTCATCGCAGCGCTGCACACGATGGGACTTGTATCGCTGACGCACACACCGAACCCTATGGCCTTCCTGCGCGACCTGCTCGGTCGGCCGAAGAACGAGAAGGCGATGATCGTGATGCCGGTGGGCTATCCCGCGGCGGGGGCGAAGGTCCCTGACCTGCAACGCAAGCCGCTCGACCAGATCGCGACCTGGCGCTAGACACGAGATGGAGCACGCCTTTCACAACCCGGATTTTCTCTGGCGCAATCCCGAGCCGCGCGCGACGTACGACGTCGTGATCGTCGGCGGCGGCTTGCACGGGTTGTCCACGGCGTATCATCTCGCGCGGAACCACGGGATCACCAACGTCGCGGTGGTCGAGCGTGGCTGGCTGGGCAACGGCAACGCCGTGCGCAACACCACGATCGTGCGCTCCAACTACCTGCGCGAAGAGAGCATGCCGCTCTACGACTTCGCGCTCCAGC
>JBDTUA010000419.1:0-4718 GCA_040007995.1 Gemmatimonadota bacterium
CGGGGACTCCTGCACGATATCTTTGATCGCAAGGTGCTGAGCGAGGACTTCTCGCTCTACCTGCACCGCCCATCGGCGACCGATCCGTCGCTGGCGCCGCCCGGGTGTGACTGCTGGTACGTCCTCTCGCCGGTGCCGCATCTGGGCGGCACCACCGACTGGCGGACGATGGCCCCGATCTACCGCGACCGGATCTTTCAGTACCTCGAGGAGCGCTACCTCCCCGGGCTACGTCGCCATATCGTCACGGAACGGCACATCGATCCACTGTACTTCCGCGACGCGCTCAACTCTCACCTTGGGAGCGCGTTTTCGGTGCAGCCGACGCTCATGCAATCGGCGTGGATGCGGCCGCACAACGTGAGCGAGGATATCCCCAACCTCTATCTTGCTGGTGCGGGGACGCACCCCGGAGCCGGATTGCCGGGGGTGATCTCGTCCGGGAAGATCGTGGCCGACCTCATCGGCGATGCCGATGCCCCGGCGCCTCGCCGGCTGGCGGGGCGCCACCGCTAGAAGACGACGCCAACCTGGAAGCGTGCCGTAGGGTAGGCGAAATTGACGCTTCCGAAATTCTTGTCGCTGCCGAACAACCGCTTCGCGCCGACGCCGGTCCCGACGACCACGCGCTTGGTCTTGCCGAGCATCCAGTTGTAGTCGGCCAACACGGCGATCGACGGAACGGTCTTCGCATCGTGGACCGTGCCGCCGGCCGCATCGCTGTTGTCCTGCGCGATCCGCGTGACCCCGGCTCCCAGTCCGATGGCGAAGCCCTGGAACGCCTGTTCATTCGGATACAACCGCACCTTCCCTTCAAACGAGCTGTAGGACGCGTGGTCGATGTCGATATACGAGAGGGATGCGCCAATCGTGGCGAAGGTATTGACCTTCTCCTCCAACTCGGCAGAGATGAGCTTGAATGGCAGTCCGAGCGGGTTGATCGTGATCAGGGTGCGCAGCGGACGCGCCTGCCCCTGCGCCGGAAACGCCACCGCAGCGAGGAGGGCGACGGCGAGCGTCACGGGGACGCGCCGAACGGAGCGGCCTAGCGAACGAAGCGCGGACATGGAAACGGACATGGAATGGGGTGCCAGGGAGGGGGCGAGCCGGACGAGTCGCCTTTGACCCGTCCTGAGCGGAGGTTATCTTTCCGGTTCGACTTTCACTATGTACTCCGCGGCCGGACGACCGATCCCGAGTGGTCGTGCCGGCCGCAACGCACTCCAAGATGAACATCGCCATCGAAGCCAAGAAGTCCGAGGGAGCTGAGCGCCTGCTGCAGGTGACGATCCCTCTCGACGCCGTCAACGAAGCGAAGACGAAGGCCGCGCGCAAGATCGCCGGAACCGTGAAGCTCCCCGGCTTCCGTCCCGGCAAGGCACCGCTGGAAATGGTGATGAAGCGCTTCGGAGAGGCGATCAAGAGTGAGGCGGTCGAGCACCTCGTGCAAGATGCCTACAAGGAAGTGCTGGAGCGCGAACAGCTCAAGGTTGCCGCGCAGCCGCACATTCACGACCTCAAGTTCGAGGACAATGCGCCGGTGACGTTCGACCTGCACCTGGAGCTCCGCCCCGAGGTCAAGCTGACGCGGATCGAGGGCTTCAAGGTCGATCGTCCGACCAAGGTCGTGACCGACGAGGACGTGGTCGCGCAGATCGAACAGGTCCGCGAGCAGCGCGCCTCGTGGAGCCCGGTGGAGGAGAAGCCGATGGAGGGCGATCAGGTGACCGTCCTCCTCGCGACCGCCGATGACGACGGGACGCTCCCGGACGGGCGCGAGTATCGCATCGTGCTCGGCGGCGGGCAGGCCATCCCGGGGATCGAGGAAGTCGTGATGGAGCTGAGCCCGGGCAACACCATCGAACGCCCGGTCCGGTGGCCCGAGGACTTTCCCGACGAGGCGCAACGCGGGAAGACGAAGTCGGTGCGCGTCGAACTCAAGGACGTGAAGCGCAAGTCGCTCCCGGAACTGGACGACGCCTTCGCCCGCGAGGTCGGCGACTTCGAGTCGATCGAAGCGCTGCGCACCACGGTGCGCGAGGACATGCAGGAGTCGTCCACGCGCGAAGCCGATGCCGAGGTGCGCCAGAAGCTGCTCGACGAGATCATCGGATCCAATCCGTTCGACGTCCCGCCGAGCTGGGTTACGCAGCTCGTGCAGGGCTACGCGGAGGCGTACAAGATCCCCGAGGAAGAACACGAGCGCTTCGCCCAAGGCTTCCGGCCGACGGCCGAGCGTCAGGTGCGGCGTGACATGATCATCGACACGATCGCCGAGCAGGAGAAGCTGACGGCGAGCGAGAGCGACCTCGACGACAGGATCACTGAGATGGCGGGCAAGCGCGGGGTGAATCCCGGGCAGCTCTATGCCCAGCTGCAAAAGGCGCAACGGCTTTCCGAGCTGGAGCGTGGCATCACTGAAGACAAGGTGTTTGGCTGGTTGTTTGCACGGAACACGGTAGAGTAGAAGGGCGGACGAGGGACGGGGGACGGGAGACGGGGGTGCGCCACCGTTGGAGGCGCATCGGCTGATCGAGCGATGTCCGCGTTGCTTGTTCGCTACCTAGTTTGTCTGTAGTGCACAGCCCGCGCGCCGCGAAGCGACGCGCACTCCCGTCCCCCGTCCTCCGTCCCCCGTCTGCTTTTCATGTCCATCTATCCTCCGTACGTCATCGAGCGCTCGAGCCGTGGTGAGCGCTCGTACGACATCTTCAGCCGTCTGCTGATGGACCGTATCGTCTTTCTGGGGACGCCGGTCAACGATGACGTTGCCAACATCGTCATCGCGCAGCTGCTCTTCCTCGACGCTGACAATCCGGGGCGGGACATCAACCTGTACATCAACTCCCCGGGCGGCAGCGTGTCCGCGGGGCTCGCGATCTACGACACGATGCAGTTCCTGAAGTCGCCGGTCAGCACGATCTGCATGGGAATGGCGGCGAGCATGGGAGCATTTCTCCTCGCGGCCGGTGCTGCCGGGAAGCGTTCGGTGCTCCCGCACTCCCGCGTGATGATCCATCAGCCGTCGCAGAACGGGGGGGGGGGCTCCGCCTCCGATATCGAGATCCAGGCGAAGGAGATCCTCTACCTGCGCTCCAAGCTCAACGGATTGATGGCGACCCATACCGGGCAGTCCATCGAGCAGATCGAGAAGGATACGGACCGTGACCGTTGGATGTCGGCGGAGGAAGCCAAAGCCTACGGCTTGGTCGACACCATCGTGGCCAAGCGCCCCGAGGACGGGACGAACGGCGCCAAGATCCCGTCGGTGACGGGCTGATGTGGGCAGGCGAGGGTTCGACGGTGATCCAGATCACAAGGAGACCCGTTCCTTTTTGCTTGACCAGCCCGAAACACGTCTATTACGTATCGGTCACCCGAAAGTCCGGGTCAGGCCCCATCCGTCCCCAAAGCCAGCGCCATGTCGCACGATAAACACCTGCGCTGCTCGTTCTGCGGAAAGTCGAAGGATTCGGTCCGGAAGTTCATTTCGGGGCCGTCCGTCTACATCTGCAACGAGTGCATCGCCCTGTGCAATGAGATCCTTGCCGAGGACGAAGAGCGCGAGGTAGCCGAAGCGATCACGCAGGTCCCGACGCCGCGAGAAATCAAGGACGTGCTGGACCAGTACGTGATCGGCCAGGAGCAGGCGAAGAAGGCGCTCTCCGTGGCGGTCTACAACCACTACAAGCGCATCAATTCCAGCTCGTCGCGCGACAGCGACGTGGAGCTGGACAAGTCGAACATCCTGCTCATCGGTCCGACCGGTGTCGGGAAGACGCTGCTGGCCCAGACGTTGGCTCGGATCCTCGACGTCCCGTTCACCATTGCCGACGCCACGACGCTGACCGAGGCGGGCTACGTCGGCGAGGACGTGGAGAACATCCTGGTCCGCCTGCTGCAAGCCGGTGACTTCAACGTCGCCGAGTGTGAGCGCGGGATCGTGTACCTCGATGAGATCGACAAGATCGCCCGCAAGAGCGAGAACCCCAGCATCACGCGCGACGTCTCGGGCGAAGGGGTGCAGCAGGCGCTGCTCAAGATCCTCGAGGGGACGGTGGCTTCGGTCCCGCCGCAGGGGGGGCGCAAGCATCCGCAGCAGGAATACATCCAGATCAACACGAAGGATATCCTGTTCATCTGCGGTGGCGCGTTTGATGGATTGGAGAAGATCATCGAAGCGCGGACCGGGCGTCGGCAGATCGGTTTCGGCAAGGAAGCGGTTGCCGGAATCACGCCGGAAGTGCTGAAGAAGACGCCGTTCAAGGAGGTCGAGCCAGACGACCTGCTCCGGTACGGGCTGATCCCCGAACTGGTGGGGCGCATGCCGGTGGTGGTCCCCCTTGAGGCGCTCGACGAGGAGTCGCTCGTCAAGATCCTCAAGGAGCCGAAGAATGCGCTCACGAAGCAGTACGTGAAGCTCTTCGACCTCGAGGACGTGAAGATCACCTTCGAGGAGTCGGCGCTGCGCGCGATCGCCGAAAAGGCGCTCAAGCGCGGAACCGGGGCGCGTGGGTTGCGGGCGATCCTCGAGGAGACGCTCATGGAGATCATGTACGATCTTCCGAGCCGCGAGGACGTGGTCGAGGTGAAGGTGACCGAGGCGTGCATTGCGAACGGAGCGCCGCCGCTGCTCGAGATTCAGGCGAAGCGGCAGAAGAAGGAAGCGTAGGAGAGCGGACGGAGGACGGGGGACGGGGGACGGGAGTGCGCGGCGG
>JBDTUA010000420.1:0-4715 GCA_040007995.1 Gemmatimonadota bacterium
GTCCCGGCTCTGGCTGACCGTGCTCGAAGTCCTACCCGGACTCGGCTTCCTTGCGGTCGACGCCCTGCGTGGGCGGCGGCGCCCAACTCCCCCTTCATGATCCGAACGCCTGACGTTGGCGGTTCCCCGCCGTCAACCTCCGCCGGGCCCACAATGGATATCTCGCATGTCCCGCGCTTCGCCCTCGCGTGGGCGGCGCTGGTCCATGCGCTATGTACGCTGGCACTCGGCTTCCCGGCGCTGGCGGGGAAGTTCCTCGTCAATCCGTACTCCGACCAGTACATCGCCGGCTACGCGTTTCGCGAGTTCGCCCGCGAGCACTGGCTGACGTACGGGGCGATTCCGCAATGGAATCCCTACTTGTTCGGTGGGATGCCGTTCGTCGATGCCATGCATGGCGACACGTTCTATCCCACCGCGCTGCTCCGGATCCTCATCGGCACCGACCATGGCATGACGTGGGGACTGATCATCCACGTCTTTCTGGCGGGCTGGTTCAGCTACGTCTTCCTGCGATCGCTGGGGCTCAGCTTCTTCTCGTCGGTGCTGGGAGGGGTAGCCTACCAGATGGGCGGCAACGTCGCCGGACTCGTCTCACCCGGGCACGACGGCAAACTCTTCATCGCGGCGCTGCTCCCGCTCGCGCTGTACTTCGTCGTCCGTGGGGTTCGTGACGGTCGACAGTGGGCGTGGGGGCCGCTTGCGATGGTCATCGGCCTGGCCGTGCTGTCGCCGCATCCGCAGCTGCTGCAGTACATGCTCCTGGTGACCGGCTCGTTCGCGCTCTTCTTGGCGCTGGGCAACGGGAGCGAGCTTCCGCTTTCTCGAAAGACGGGCTTTCTACGTCTGGGCGCTTCGCTGGGCGCCGTGGCCGTGGGACTGGCAATGGGAGCGATTCAGTTCTGGCCGGTGAAAGCGTACGTCCCCTTCTCGCCGCGTGCCGGAGGGAAGGGGTGGGAGCACGCGATCTCCTACTCCATGCCTCCCGAGGAGACTTTCAACTTTCTGCTGCCCCAGTTCTCGGGAATTCTCGAACGCTACTGGGGGCGGAACGGGATTCACTTCCACTCCGAATACATCGGGGCCGCGGTGCTTGTCCTGGCGGGGCTCGCCTTCGGCGCGTGGGCTCTGCGCTCTCACCGAAGACTTGTCTGGTTCTGGCTCGGAGCGTTCGTGATTTCGCTCCTTTGGGCGCTGGGCGGGAGCACACCGTTCTACGCGCTGGTTTACGCGGTGGTCCCCGGTACGAAGTACTTTCGCGCCCCCAGCACAATGCTGTTCGTCGTCGCGTTCTGCACGGCCGTCCTCGCAGCATTCGGGACCGAGCGCATCGTACGTTCGGAAAATCGCCGGCGGTATCTCGTTAGCTGGGCGATCGTCGCGGTACTGATCGGCGGACTGGGGGCGCTCGGGGCATTCACCACTCTCGGCGTTTCTATTGCAGGCCCCGAGCGGGCCGACCTCGTGCTGGCGAACGACGGCGCGCTGCGCGTCGGAGCACTCCGGGTGATGGTCTTCATACTGCTCACCGTCGGCGTGGCGCTGGTTGTCGCATCCCGACGGATCTCCCGCGACTTGGGGGGAATACTGCTCCTGCTGGTGGTCGCGCTCGATTGCTGGAGCGTCGAACGCCGCTACTGGGGCTTCTCCGAGCCCGCGTCGGTGCTCTACGCCAGCAACGCGATCATCGACTCGCTTGAGCAGGCACCAGGGCCGTTCCGCGTGCTGTCGTTCCAGACCGCTCCGTCGGACGCAGTACACGATCCCTTGCTTAACTATGACGGCCTCATGATTCACGGCGTGTCGTCCGTGCTCGGCTACCACGGGAACGAACTCGGCGCCTACGATCGGCTCGTCGGGACCGAGGAGGGATACCGTCAGGTCGCAAACCCCAACTTCTGGCGCTTGATGAACATGCGTTACGTGCTCACGAACTCCCCGAACAACATCGGAGTGAAGGAGCTGAAGTTGGTCGCCGGACCGGTTCGCGACGCCTCGGGGAGCGAGCTATACCTACACGAGGTCCCGGTCGAAACGTCGTACGCGTGGGTCACGCCGGCCATAGTGAAGACCGATGAAGCGACCGTGATGGCGACCGTGCTCGATCCGAGGTTCGACGTTCGTCGCGTGGCGGTCTTCGATACGTCGGCCGCAGTGCAGGGGGTGGAGCTGTCTTCACTCCCGGAACCCCTCGAGATCAAGGCGGTCGTGACGCACTACGCGCCTGGTGCCGTGGGAATCGAACTCGATCGCCCCGCGCCGGTGGGGTCGGCGCTGATGATATCTGAAAACTGGTATCCGGGCTGGAGAGCGAGCGTGGACGGTAAGCCTGGCGTGATCGGGAAGGCGGCCGTCTCGCTGATGGGTGTCGCCCTCCCAGAGGGCTCCCGAAAGATCGAACTCACCTTCACCAACCCAGCGTACGAGGTGGGAAAGCAGGTGACGTGGGGTGCGGTCGCGCTGAGCCTTCTCCTCCTCGGTATCGGAATGATTGTTGATCGACGGAGACCATCACCTAGTGTCTGATCGCGCGCTGGTCATCGTTCCGACATACAACGAGCGGGAGAACATCCTTCGTCTGATCGACGCCGTCCTCGGACAGGACGCGCGGATCGACGTGCTCGTCGTCGATGACGGGTCGCCCGACGGCACCGGAGAACTGGTGGACGGACGGGTCGCCACCGATACGCGCGTGCATGTCATCCACCGCGCGCACAAAATGGGACTCGGAACCGCCTACCTGGCGGGCTTCCGGTGGGCGCTGCAGCACGACTACGAGTTGATCTTCGAGATGGACGCCGACTTCTCTCACGATCCTTCGCACCTGCCGCAGTTCATCGAAAGCTCGGGCGACGCCGACGTCGTGCTCGGATCGCGCTATCGAGAGGGGAAGGTGACCGTCGTCAACTGGCCGATGAATCGTCTGCTGTTGAGTTACGGGGCGAATATCTACGCACGGATCGTGACCGGCCTGCCGCTGTACGACGCGACGGGCGGCTTCAAGTGCTTCCATCGCAAAGTACTTGAGTCGATCGACCTAAGTGACGTGCGGTCAAATGGTTATGCCTTCCAAATCGAGATGAGCTTTCGCGCGTGGCGCAAGGGGTTCCGCATCGTGGAGATCCCTATCGTTTTCGTCGACCGCTCCGAGGGTGAGAGCAAGATGTCGAAGCGTATCGTGCGCGAAGCGATCTGGATGGTGTGGCGACTTCGCTGGTGGGCTATCACGCGGAGGGTCTGAGCATGGCCGGTCGCACGTTCTGGAAGATGAGCGGGTCGGGCAATGACTTCGTCTTCTTCGACGCCATGGATGAGGCGCCGGGCGAGCTCGCCTCAGCAGCGACGATCGGACGCCTCTGCGCCCGCCGAACGGGGATCGGGGCCGACGGCGTGGTCTTCCTCGAATCGCACCCGGCGCTCGCGTTCATGATGCGGTATTACAACCGGGATGGCTCGCTGGCGGAAATGTGCGGCAACGCCGCCCTGTGCAGCACGAGACTCGCATGCGACCTCGGTATCGCCGGACCGGGAGATTTCGCCTTTGAGACGGTGTCTGGGCCCGTTACGGGGCGGGTCACGGACGGCCAATCCGAGATCGACATGGTCCCGGTGACCGAGATGCAGTCGGACTTCTCGACGCCGAAGCTCGCCGGGGAGTCGCGGGTCGGCTACGCACGCGTGGGTGTCCCGCATCTCGTCGTTCTCGTGGACGATGTTCTGGCCGTCGACGTCGAGCAGCGGGGAAGAGCGCTTCGGAGGCTCGAGGTGCTCGAGCATGGCGCCAACGCGAATTTCGTTTCGTCCGATCCGGCGGGACGCTGGACCATCCGCACCTACGAGCGGGGGGTTGAGGAGGAGACGCTCGCCTGCGGAACCGGCGCGGTCGCGTCCGCTGCGCTGCTCAGCGCCTGGGGATTGGCTCAGGGCCCCGTCGCCCTGACGACCCGTTCCGGCAGCACCCTCACAGCGCGCGTCGGAGACGTCCCAAGCGGTCGCCCGCCAGTGCTGCGAGGCGAAGGGCGCGTCGTGTTCAAGGGATTTCTCGGGGAAATCTGAGCCGACAGTTGCTCGGAGTCACTGTCGCTATCCGCCGGCAGGCGACTCGACCGTTTGGAGCGTATTCTCATCGCCCGCAGCGGTTTCCAGCAGTGCGCCGATCCAATCTGGCGGCGGGCGGAGCAGTTTATCCGACCTGATCCTGGTCGTGGGGCCCCATTCCGTCTAGCGCGATCACTGTCATCGGAGCCGACGGCGATCGCGAGCTCAAATCACTGATCGCAAAGCGCTTGCAGTACGTATGGCGCGTACGAGTCCCCCAGCCGTGTTCTCCACAGAATGCCAAGTTTTCCACGAGACTAGTTTACATAACACATATTATACGTAGTATGTGCCGGAGGTATGCGAAAGGGCCCGAGTGCGAGACTCCGGCCCTGCCACTTACCAGCCACCGTGGCATCAGCGGGTTTCCAGCTGGTTCCTGTCTGGGGGCGCCTAGCGACTTCGAACACTCGGCTCACCGGTTCAAGAACTACTCGGTTCGTCGACTCCACGGGTGTGAAGTCCGGCATCTTCGAAACCGGCTTGTTGGAATCCGAAAGCTTGGAATCCAGGATCTTCGGACCCGGCCTGATGTTCCTCTACTCGCGAGCACCTCGAAGTGCTCGAAGTGCTCGAAGTGCTCGAAGTGCTCGAAGTGCTCGAAGTGCTCGAAGTGC
>JBDTUA010000421.1:0-4678 GCA_040007995.1 Gemmatimonadota bacterium
AGCTCGATGAATCGCGGCGCATCGCGAACGCTGTCCAGCGTTGGGTCCAGGTGCGTGAGGTACGGGTAGTTTATGAAACCATGGCCCATTGAAGACCTTTCGCACGCACTCCTCCGCCTGTACGAGCGGTCTCTCGCCGAAGTCGATTCCGGCCTCGCGATACTGCAATATGCGACCCCAAGCGCGGCGTGTAGCCGAGCGTTGTCCCCGGCGATCGCTAGCCCATTGCGCAGAAGCTGAATCTGCCTGGTCGATGGCGTCCTTTCGCTATCGCCACCCCTACTCGACGGTGCGCAACATTTGGTCGAACTCTGGTTCGCCGCGCAGCGACTGGAGTTCGGGGAGGCGGTGAATGGATTCATACTCTTGCCCCTCTGCTATGGACTGGCGCGTGAGCGCAATGGCCTCGGCACGCCGGCCGAGTACCGTGGCGATGCGGGCGCGGGCAAGGGTGTTCGCGCCTAGCAAGTAGGGGACGTCCAGCGCGGCGAGGGCGGCCGTCAGGTGCAATGCGCGCGCGGTATCGCCGCGCTGCGCCGCGGTGGCGCCGAGCCATCCCGGGAGCTCGGGGTCCTGCGGCCTCGCGGCGACCAGCGCGGTGAGCATCGAATCGGCCGCCCACCAGTCGCGTTGATAATATCGCGCCATGGCCACCAACCGGCGGATGTCAAACGAATGGCGCAGTTCCGGAGGCTGCGCTTCGACCCAGGCATCGAAGCGATGAAGAGTCGCCAACCCGTCATCGGCGTGACCATGAAAGAACGCTTCGCTCGCCACCACGATCAGCGTACGCCCGGCGGTGCGCGCCGCCTGCGGTGCTATCGCGACGATGTCAGCCGTTAGGCGTAGGAGCTCCTCCGAGCGCCCCAGCGTCGCCAGCGCTCGCCCTTCGTCCTCCATCGCCAACAGCCAGTATGGTGTGGAGCGGCGACGACGACGTGCCTCGTTGAGTTCCTCGGAGTAGCGTCGCGCCGCGTGATACGCCCTGGCGAGTCCAATGCCATACAGATCCCAGTGCACGCGCGAACGCTCGACAGGAATTCGGCGCAATGCAGCAATTGCTTCGTTGGTTCGCAGGGCGCTCGTCGCCGTCCACCCGACGAGAAAGAGCGCTTGCTCGGAGCTCGGTGCCTCCTGCAACATGCGCTTAGCCGCGTTGTAGCGACCCGCGTGATCGCCTTTCATGTTCGCAATCCAGAGGTCTAGCAACCCGCGATCGAGAGGCCCAAGCTGTGCGCTTCGCCCTTTCACAACCTGAACCAGCGAGTCGCACGGTCGCATCTGACCAAGATTGCCGTGCGAGGCCGCCGCCCACAGAAGCGGAGCGACGAAATTGGAGTCGAGCGCGGCAGCCCGAAGGAAGAAGGGGATGGCTCCGGCGAAGTCCACCCTGGAGAAGAGGTCCAATCCCCGCACCCACGCGAGATAGGCCTCGTACGTTGGCGGCTGGCTCCCTTCGCGGACCAGAGCCGTGATGACCCTGTCCAGTTCCGAGGCGAGGGCCCCAGCTACACGCTGTCGCAGCAACTCCACCGCTGCGAGCGGATCCGTTCGATGCGCAACAACGGGCTCCACCGCGCGCGCCACTCGACCGTTCGCCACATTGATGATGCGTGCCTCGATCATCATCGAATCGCCGCGTAGGACGTAGGAGCCGGTCACGACGGTTCCGGCATCGACGTCGCGCCCCAATTGCTGCGCATCCACCCGGTCGCCCATCTGTGGCGTCGGCGGCATATCGACGACTTCGACGAGATGAGTCTCCGCGAGCCCCCTGCTGATCCACTGAGCGGCGACACGCCCCACATCGGCGAGTGTTGAATCGCCGGTGCGATTCTCGAACGCGTCAACGACGACCCGCGCTGGATCGTGTAGAGGCGCCGAACGCGACCGACCGCGAACGCGCCGAGTGCGAGCAACGCCACCGACAGTCCCGCCCACGTTAGGCGTGGCAACGCGTTAGGCGGATCCGGTGCGATTCCCCCGCGACTCGCCGCCGCGACCGAAGCATTGTGTTGGGAGCCGTCGTCGTGCGACGTCGCAGGACCAGCGGCGACGAGCTGCTCCGAAACGCGCGTCGGGCGAACAGCTGTCAGCGCGGGAGGTGCAACGGGCGCAGGTGGAGGCGCGGGCGCGGCCTCCAACGCCGATCGAATCGCCTCTGCGCGCCGCGCGACCTCCGGAGACGGCGAAACTCCAAGATCGCGCTCCAGTCGCACGACCAGCGTCTGGTACGCGGAGAGTGCCGCTACCCGTGCCGCATGCGTGCCCGGCGCCTCGAACGCGTCGAGCAACAGACAAGCAGCATCTCCACTCGCGGGCTCGGCGTCGAGCCAACGCTCGGCGAGGGCGCGACATTCGTCCCATTCCCCCGACGCCGCCATCGAACGACAGGACGCGGCCGCGCTACGCGCGAAGAGGGCGGCGAGTCGCGCGCGCACACGATCGCACCACTCGTCGAACTCCTGAGCGTCATCTATATAGACACCGTCGAGAAACGGCCCCTGATATAGGGCTACGACTCGTGCGTGGTCGTTGCGGCTGGCAGCGTCGGACAGCGCGACGGCATCGATGACAACGGAGGCGTCGGCTTCCAGCACCACGTCGTCGCCTCTCGCCTTGATTGCGTCACGGCCAAGGACACGGCGCAGGTGACTGAGCGCGTCGGACAATGAGTTGCGCGCTCGTTCATCATGGCGTCCTCCCCAGAATGTGCCGACTAGGCGGTCCCGCGTGGCTCTTCGGTCTGGGCGGAGCGCGAGCCAGGCAAGCAGGGCCAACTTGCGCGGGCGCGTCGACAGCGAAGGTTCGTCCCGGCCATCTGGACTGACCATCGCGAGCCGACCGAGAGTACGCAGCAGGTACGGCGCAGGTAGATGTCCCTTCACCGCATTACCGATCGATGTTCCAGCGTCTTCGCCCATACCCCTCCTTCAGTGGAGTCGACATGCTCGCCGACCCCTCAAAACGCTGCAGCTCAGCCGCGGCGAATGTACCCTCCCTAGCGATTTTGAGCCAGAGTAGCGGAGCGACTGGGCCGCTCCCAAGCTACAAACCGTTGCACCGCATCGTGTTGAACTTGTTGGGAGTCGAATCAGCGCAGCGGGCTATCCTCGACCCGCCACACGACTGCCACGCGGTTGCCACGGAGAATGCACCACGAGCAGGAGCAACGTGGACGCGCTTCGAGTGTGACCGGGAGGACGATCGGCGACGTCTCATCCCCAACCATTACTCCTATCATGCAGGTCATCCTGATTACCGGTTGCAGCAGCGGCTTCGGGCTCGCTACGGCGGTGGAGCTGGCGGCCGAGGGGCATACCGTCTATGCCTCGATGCGCGACACCACCAAGGGCGAAGCTCTGCGCGAAGCAGCGTCGGCGCGCGGGGCCACGCTCACGATAGTGCAGCTCGATGTGGACGATTCGCGCTCGGTAGAGCGTGCAGTCGCCGAAGTGCTTGAGCGCGAGGGGCGTATCGACGTGCTGGTGAATAACGCCGGCATCGCTTGGTTGAACGCGGTGGAGCACATCAGCGACGCCGAGGCCATGGCGACTCTCAACACCAACTTGCTCGGGGTGCTGCGCACCCAGCGCGCCGTTCTCCCCGCCATGCGGGCGCAGCAGCGTGGGTTGATCATCAACATCAGTTCGATGGCTGCGAAGTTTGCCATTCCCGGGGTGGGTATGTATGGCGCCACCAAGGCCGCCTTGGAAGCGCTGAGTGAATGCCTGGCGTCGGAGGTCTATCCGTACGGCGTTCGCGTAGTCCTCATCCAGCCGGGGACCTTTCGCACGCCGATCCTTCAGAAGGCCATCGATGCGATGCCCTCGGACCCGGCGTCACCCTATGCGGCTCCGCTGCGTCGGGTACGAATGGTCTTTACGAAGGGACTCCAGGCAGGACCGGACCCGTCGCGCGTGGCCGAAGTGATTGCCCACGTCATATCGCTCCCGGAACCCAAACTACGCTATGCGGTTGGAGACGACGCGGTCGGGATGTTGGCTGGCCGGACGCGGGTGAGCGACGAGGAGTTCGTAGCGCTGGGGCGGCATGAAAGCGACGAGGAGTATTTCGCTGATCTGATGCGCATCCCGTTTGCGGCCGAGACGGCGAAGTGAGGGAGCGAGCGCAGGTAGGGAGATGACGAGGGAATCACACATCACGGAGACTCTATGAGAGCATTGGCGGCGCTTGCATTTCTCACCGTAGGGCAAGTGGCGGCGGTACGGTGTGTCGGAGCCCAATCCGCCGAGACATTGTTACCGTTGGGCATCCCAGCCGGTGTGTGGAGGGAAAAGTGCAGTACGAGGGTACCTCCGAGCGCGAAGCCTTCTTCTGGAGCACTGAGGTGCAGTATCGACTGGGTGGTGATCTGCTTTCGATTGAGGGCAAAGGGGGACCCGCGACCGATTCGAGCCGCATCACGCGCCGGGTCCTCGCGCTGGTTTGGCGGGATCCCGCCACGGGTAGCTTCTTGGGATCCTTTCAGTATTTATCCCAGGGTGGCGTGATCACCTCCACGGCGAGTGCGCGAAGAAGGGGCGACACGGTCGAGTTGGTCGTCAAGGGGACGGACGCACTGTGGCGTTTCACGATCAATCTCAAGGATCAAACCCGATGGCTTGAGCAGGGGGAAGTCTCACGTGATGGTGGAACGACATGGAAGCCCACGTTC
>JBDTUA010000422.1:0-4644 GCA_040007995.1 Gemmatimonadota bacterium
GGGCGATCGCCCGACGCCAGCTCGCCGGTCGCGACGGCGAGTCGACACTCTCCACAACGGGGCTCGTCCACGAGGCGTACCTCAAGCTGGTGAGCCAGTCCCGGATCACGTGGCGTGACCGCAGCCACTTCTTCGCGCTCACGTCGGTCGCGATGCGGCACGTGCTTGTCGATCGGGCGCGCGCGCGCCTGCGACTCAAGCGAGAGGGAGGGCTGCAACGCATCACCTTCGACGGCGATGCGATCGCTGCCGTCGAACAACCCGACGTCCTGATTCAGCTGCACGAGGCGATCGAGTGGCTCGCCCAGGTCGAACCGCGACTCGCTCGTGTGGTCGATTGCCGCTTCTTCGGAGGCATGAGCGACGACGACATCGCCGAGGCCCTCGACGTCACGCCGCGCACCGTGCAGCGCGACTGGGTAAAGGCGCGGATGCTGCTCCAACGGGCGATGGACGTCGCCAAGGATTGATCGCGCGGCCAGCTACGGCGGGAGGATCAATGCGAGACCTTGGGCCAGCTGCAGTGTATCCATCGCCCCGATGTGCACCCGTTGCACGACGCCGGCCGCGTCGACAAACAGGGTGGTGGGAAGGCCGACGATCTGAAAGCGGCGGCGCGTACTGCCGCGCGCATCAAGGAGGACGGGAAAGTCTACGTGGTACTCCGTGACAAAGGCCTGCACGGACTTCGTGCTCAGCTCCTGGTCGCGCTGGTTCACCGCCACGACCTCGAGCTGCGCAACGCTGTGGCGGCGGCGCGCCGCGACCAGTGCAGGAAACTCCTCCCTGCAGGGCTGGCACCACGTGCCCCAGAAGGTCAGAACCACCGGTCGGCCCCGCAATGCAGACAACTGCATGCGCGCTCCGCTCAACGTCGGAAGGTCGATCTCTGGAACGGGTTTCCCCGCGGTCACGCGCTGTGCGCACAGGGCAGTCGTTACCGTCATCGAGACGGCAAGCCCCGCGAACGCGTGACGGCATACCGTCGCGATCCTCACCATCGGATCGAGTAGCTCGCGAACACCAGGTATTTCGCGAAGCCTCCACCATTGATCGCCGCTCGACCGGTGGAGTTCTCTTCACGAATGCTCTTGATGCGGTTCACGTGCACGCGCACCGGCACGCTGAGCGTGAAGCTGTTGCGGCCTCGACTAAGCGACATCCCAGGATCGGCGAGCAGGATTCGCGAAGTGCGCTTGATTGTCGTGCTGTCGCCGCCGCCGAAAAGGTCGCGGCGGGGTATGCCGTCCAAGCGAAGCCCCAGACTCAGCGTCAGCCCCTGTTCTGGAAGCGCCGCGACGGCCGCACCGAGTCGCGCTCCATAGACGTCCGGCACCGACCAATGGACCGTCTGCGCGGGATCGAAGAGCACATCCGATTGCGCGCGCGGGCTCGCCATGTACGAGCCACCCGCATACGCAAACCACCGCTCGGTGACTCGATGAAACGCCTGTGTCTGCACCGAGATACCCCATCCACCGTCGCCCGGCTGGATCGTCTGGTCCGCAGGAAACGGGATGGCGCCTGTCGCGGTGTAATATTGGCTCGGCCGCCGGTGACTTCCGGTCGGGGCCTTCACGCCGATGCCCAACGAGAGATTGCTGCCTTCGTGGGTGCGTGGGTCGAGGAGCCACACGTCACCCTGCACGCTGACGTCTCCGATGCCCGATGCCGTTTGTACGTGTCGCTGGCCGTCAGCCCAGCCGACGCGAGACAGCGAACCGCGGGAGAAGGGAACACTGGCGTGCAGCGTGATGCGATCGGTGAGCGCGTATCCCACGTCGGCAATGACGGTCTGGATGTTGAATACCGGCGATACCCCACCAGGCGCCATGGCCGGCTTCTCCGACGTGCCGACGAACCACTCGTCCGATCGCAGCCGCCGATACGCGAGCGTCAGCTGCCACTGCCGTTGTCCCGGGTACGCCTCGCCCTGCCCACCGAGGCGCACTGGAGTCGTGAAGCGGATCGGTTCGCACCCTTGCGCTCCCGCTGAAGGCAGGGCGATGACGGCGGTCGCCACGGTGAGCAGGATCGCGACGGCGACAGCACCACGGGAGAAGAACATGCTCCGAGCCTCAGGATCGGGGATGGGATGCCAGGGTAGCCCATTGCGAAGGTGCCCTTCAGTCTCACGACGTTTCGCGCCCGCGAGCGACATTTCTATTTCACGAACAGTCCGGTGCGCTCCAGCACCCGTCGGAATCGGGGTGACTCGCGGATGTCATCGAACACCGGTCCACCGGCAGACAGCGCAAATGACCAAGGCTCGTTGCGGTCTGCCGCGCGCTCGAGCGCGCTGAGCGCTTGTGCGGTATCGCCCAAGCCGAGGAAGGCAAATGCGATCGAGCTCTCTTCGAGCCAGCCCTTGGGATTCTTGCGCAGTAACGGCTGCAATCGTGCCCGCGCGCCCGCGGTGTCGCCGGCCAGCGCCATGGCGTAGAGCACCAGCGGCAGCCCGGGACGAAGCGTGTCGACGAGTTGCAGCGCCTCCTTGTGGTTGCCGAGCGAGGCGAGAGTGAGGGCGCGAAACCGGAGGGTCGTGAGCGTTGGCTGCCCCTGCATCGCGCGATTGCTCTCGGCGAGCGCGCTGTCCATTCGACCGCTCAGGTACCACGCCTTCGTCAGCAAACCGAGCACAACGCCCGACGCAGGGTCGTCGTCGCGAGCCTGCTGGTATTGTCGAAGGCCATCCTCGACGCGGTTCAAGCCGAGGAACAGCGACCCGTATTGCGCCCGCGCTTCGACGTCGTGCGGATCGATCTCCAATGCCGCCTTGAACTCCTGCTCGGCATCCGCCCATTGCTGCGTGCGTCCATAGACAGCCCCGAGGGCGATATGCGGTGCCGCGAGCGTCGGGTCGATGTGGAGCGCACGTCGTGCGCTGGCGACGACTTCCGGGGTGACCGAGCTCGAGGACAGGCCGCCCTGGTAGATCGGCGAGATCGCAAGGGCCAGACTTAGGCCGGCCCACGCGTCGGCGGAGAGCGAGTCGAGCGCGAGAGACTGACGAAAGTGCGCGACGCTCGCGGCGAGGTTCTGCGTGCGCTGATTGAGTTCGCGTGTGCCAAGCAGGTATAGACGATACGCGTCCCCGTTGCCGCGCCGCTTCGGATCCGGGCCAACCTGCGCATTGCTGAACGCTCCAGCCACGCTCCTGAGGCTGTCGGCAATCGTCGAGACGACCTGATCGCGCAGGAGCGCCAATTCGGTGGGGTGCACAAACGTGCCCGCCCACACCTCGGCGCCATCGTCGCTGCGCAGCAATCGCGCGGTCAAGGCGAGCTCTCCTTCGACATGGCGGAGCGAACCGGTGACGAGATAGCGCGCCCCAAGGGCGAGCCCTGCAGCCTTCGTGTCGATGGCTGCCTTTCCGATATAGTTCGCCGTACCCTGGCGGCTCATGACCCGAAGCCAGGGGATGCGAACCAGCGCCGTTGCCACGTCGTCACTGAAGCCCTGTGCGAGTGCGACCTGCGTGGAGTCGCCGCTCTCGCTGGCGATCGGAAGCACGGCCACTGTTACGGGTCCGCTGCTGCGCGTGCGATACATGGTGAGTGCCAGCACTGCGAGCAGCACCACCGCAGTCGACGCCAGCAGCAGCACGCTGCGATGTGACGGGCCACGGGACGTCGAGATTGCAGTGCCAAGGACATCGAGCAACTCGCTCGCTCGCTGCGGTCGTGCCGCCGCGTCACCCTCAAGGCAACGCGCAATAAGGGCGGCGACCTCTGGCGGGACATCGGGGCGAATCGCGAGCAAGGACCGCCCGGTCGCGTTAAGCGGGATCGACGCGGCTGGCGGAGATCCCGTGAAGACCTCGTACGCGAGGGAGCCGAACGAATAGAGGTCGGCGCGATGATCGGTCGCGGGATCGCCGCGTGCCTGCTCCGGGGCCATGTACGCCGGGGTCCCGATCACTGCCTCGGCCCGCGTGCCTGTGTGGTCGCCGGCCCTGTTGAACGCCGTGGCGATGCCGAAGTCGGCGACCACGGCGACGTCGCCTGAGAGCAGGACATTGTCCGGCTTCACATCGCGATGCACGATGCCCTGGTCGTGTGCATGCGCGAGGGCGCGTGCGACGTCGCGGAGGATGCTGAGGGCGTCAGCGATGCCGAGTCGGCCATCGCGATCGAGGCGGGCGCGGAGCGAAAGGCCATCCTCGAACGGCATGACGAAGTAGAGCGCTCCGTCGGCATCGCCAGAATCGAAGAGCGGCATGATGCTCGGGTGCCGCAGCCGCGAGACGATGCGGATCTCCCCGAGAAACCGCTCGCTGCCTAACGACGCGGCGAGTTCCGGACGCACGACCTTCACGGCGACGGGCCGATCGTGCTTGAGGTCGCGAGCCAGGTAGACGCGTGCCATGCCTCCGCGTCCCACCTCTCGCTCGAGAACGTAGCGACCCCCGAATACGGCCGGGAGCGGTTGCTCGGATACATCGCCGAGCAGCTCGTCGAAACGCTCGGCGGCAGGTCGGTCGAGCAGGGGTAGCGCACCCTCACAAGCGGCAAGGAGCAGTTCGAGCGCGTCTTGCCGGGCGCTGTCTCCACTGGCGAGCGCCATCAGCAGCTGCGAGCGCTCGCCCGGGGGGGCATCGAGCAGCTGGTCGAGCAGTGGAGACAGCGCGTCCCAATCGCCCGG
>JBDTUA010000423.1:0-4639 GCA_040007995.1 Gemmatimonadota bacterium
GCGGGCACATGGGCGGGCACATGCACCACGGCGCCGCCTGAGCGGCGCTGGAGCGGCCGGTCGCCCGTTCGTGTCTCCCCAACGAGTGGGTGCAGGCGACGGGCGACCGCCAAGTGGCGCTGGACCGACACTGTGCTATCGTCGAGCGCTAATTCTCCACGCTCGAGTGCGGATGCCTGGCGCGGCTCAGCGCTTGTTCCTCCCACGTGCGACGAACCATGCCACGAGCGCGGCGATAACGGCGACCATGATCAGCATCCATGGTCCGCCGTATCCACCCATCCAGCCGTTGCCATAGCCACCTCCCATCATGCCGCTCCCGGGACCACCCTGGGGGTCGGCAGCTCCCGAACAGGCCGCCAGGGTCAGACCGCCGGCAGATACCGTCGCGCCGAAGATCCTGCGAAGGTCGATGCGTTTCATGGTCACGGTCCGTGGTCTGGTGTCACGTTTACGAAGGACGGGCTCAGTACCTGAGCCGCATCCGTCGTGCGTGATAGCGTATCGTACCCGTTCATGCTCGCCATCACCATTACTCGCAAGGATGAGCCTCACCGGTGCCGGATCGTTTGGGAGACTGCCCGCTTCGGCTCCGGACGCCGGCCGCTCACGACCGGTCGCGGGTATCGAGGGTCCGTACGCCGCTCGGGCAACTTCCCGCCGCCGACTTCGAGGCGCAGCAGTACGCCTCCGTCACGCCGTACGTCATACGACGCATGCGAGAGTATCCGGTGCCCCGGGTCTCCGGCAAGGTCGGAGCGGTTCACACGCGAGTATGACTATGACGATGACGACGATGGCATGGCTGTCAGCCCTGCCCCCGTTTCTCACGCTCGCCGTCGCGATCTGGTCCGGAAGAATCATTCCGTCGATTCTTGTTGGCATTCTGCTGGGCGGCTATCTGCGCGACTCGCGGATCACCGGCGCGTCGTTGGTTGCCACCATCCGGGAGTGCCTGTAGCTTCGCGCGCCATGCGCCGACCCCTGACGTCGCCCCCTCGACCCGCTCGATCCCGCATCCCGCGCCGGGTCCCCGCACGAGCAACTGCGCGCCTAACGCCGATTCCTGCCGCCGGACGGGCCGCATGACACCGGTCGTCCTCATCGCCAGTTACCTCGAGCCTGATCTCGTCGAACGGATTCGCCGCGTGGACGACCGGATCGAGGTCCTCTACGAGCCGGAGTTGCTCCCCCAGCCGCAGTTTCCCGCGGATCACCGCGGACTTCCCTTCACCCGGACCGCCGCGCAGGAAGCGCGGTGGCGCGCCCTCCTCACCCGCGCGGAGATCCTCTTCGACTTCGACAGGTCGCACGGCGTCGACCTGCCGTTCGTGGCGCCGCACGTCACCTGGATCCAGGCGACGAGTTCGGGGATCGGCGAGTATGTGCGGCGCATGGGGTACGAGCGGACGATGCCGAAAACGGTTTTTACAACGGCTGCCGGCGTGCACGCGCAACCACTCGCCGAGTTCTGCCTGATGGTCATGCTCGCCTTTCACAAGCGGCTGCCGCAGGTGCTGCATGATCAGCGGCGCAAGCACTGGGAGCGCTTTGCCGCAACCGATCTCCGGGGACGAACGCTCGTCATCGTTGGAGTGGGGCGCGTCGGACAGGAGATCGCGCGGATCGCTCAGGTGCTGGGGATGCGCGTGGTCGGCGTGAAGCGCTCTGTGGAAGGCGTCCACCCCGCCGACCTGCATCTCGACAGCCTCGTTGCACCTGCGGATCTCCCACAGGCGCTCGCGATGGCGGAGAACCTGGTCCTCATCGCCCCGCACACCGGTGAGACCGAACAGATGATCGGCGCACGCGAGCTGGCGATGCTCCCGGCGGGCGCGGTCTTCATCAACATCGGTCGCGGTGTCCTGGTCGACGAAGCGGCGCTCATCCGTGCCTTGGAGTCGGGAGCACTGCTCGGCGCCGGTCTCGATGTGTTCGCCGAGGAGCCACTGCCACCGGAGAGTCCGCTCTGGGAGATGCCCAACGTCATCGTCAGCCCGCACTCGGCCAGCACCTCGGACCGTGAGAACGCGCGGATCACGGAACTCTTCTGTGCGAACCTCGAGTGCTTCCTCGCCGGTCGCCCCCTCATGAACCAGCTCGATCTGGAGCGCGGCTACTGATGCGTACATGATGACGGCCATCGTCACCGATCCCGCGCTGCTGTTCTGCGCACTTGCCGCCGTCGTGCTGCTCGCGGTCTGGCTGGCCGACACCGTGCACGCGCTCAGGAAGATCGGTTCGGCGGCGACGGCGATCCTCATCGCGTTGCTGCTCTCGAACACGGGGATCTTTCCGGGGACGTCGCCGGTGTACGACTTTCTGCTCGGCCGCGGCGTCATCGCCGGCATCGTTCTCATCCTGTTGAGCGTCGACATCCGGTCCATTCGGAGCGCGGGAGCACCGATGCTCGCCGCCTTTGGGCTCGGGGCCGTCGGATCGGTTGTCGGCGCGATGGTGATGGCGGCGCTCGTCGGTGGAGCGCTCGGCGACGAGACATGGCGCCTGGCCGGGCAGTTCTCGGCGACCTACATCGGCGGGGGGATGAACTTCGCCGCGGTCGGCCAGGAGCTCGGGACGCGCAGCGACCTGTTCTCGGCCGGCATCGCCGCGGACGTGATCGTCACGGCGATCTGGCTCGTGGCCTGCCTGACGATTCCTGAGTTCATGCCGAAGCGCCGCGGCGCGACCGCGGTGTCGGAGTATGCATCGCGCGCCGAAGCATCGCGCGTCGATACCGTCGCCGCGAGCGACGATCAGGAAGCGTCGGACGATGCGGGCTCCACTCAACCGATGGGGCTCGATCGACTGCTGGGGAGCAGTGGCACCCCGATGACGTTGACCGACTTCGCTGGCCTGACGACGATCACCTTCGGCACGATCGCGGCGTCCGAGTACCTGGCCGCGTGGTGGCCGGCGATGCCGAAGGTACTCTGGCTTACGACGCTCACCTTGCTGCTGGCGCAGCTCCCCGTCATCCGGAAGCTGTCGGGCGGAGTCGTGCTCGGGAACTTCCTCCTCCTGCTTTTCCTCGCCAGCAACGGGGCGAAGTCCGTGATCGCGCGCATCGTGGAAGTGGGGCCGGCCATCTTCTACTTCGCGGCAGGGACGGTCCTGATCCACGGCCTCATCATCTTCGGCCTCGGCTTCGCCTTCCGGATGAACGGCGACCTCATTGCCGTCGCATCGCAGGCGAGTGTCGGCGGATCGACGACCGCGATGGCGCTCGCCGGAGCGCGACGCCGCACCGACCTGATCCTTCCCGGCGTCGTGGCCGGCATGCTCGGCAACGCACTCGGCAACTATGTGGGAGTGGCCGTGGCGTGGATCGTCCGGGGTTACGCGTAGGCCGCTACGGAAGCTTCTGGGCAGCCGCCGGCGGACTCGCCCCCTCTCCTCTGGGGGCGCGGTGTCCGTCACACCCACATCGAATCCAACGAGACGAAAGCCCGGCCGCGTGCTTCGCGACCGGGCTTTCACCTGCGTGTTGCAGCGCCGCTTCCCAGCTTACGGGATCGTCTGGTTGCGGAATCCGAAACGCGTGAGGGCGCCATCGGTCTGCGCTCCACCACCTGTCAGCCACCCGAAGGCCGACGCGTTGTGCTCAATGCTGTTCCCCTGCTGGAGCCCCCAGACATTCTGCCAGCCTCCCACCAGCGTGAAGTCAGGGACACTGACATCGACGGTGGTCGCTGACCCCTGGTAGGCCGCGCTCAGCTGGGTAATCACCGTTCGCTGGAGGGCGCCGGTACTCTGGCTGTAGGCAAAGGTCCAGTAGTCGGGGTAGTCCGCCTGGCGCACCAGCTGCGTGCGGAGCTTGACGTAAGGCGTGTTGGTCAGGACGGTCACGGTGGGAGTGTTGACGACAGCACCTAACGTGACGTTCTGGTTGGCCGGATTGCGGAAGGATGCGGACACTGCGCGTGCGGCGACGGTGGTGTTTCCACTCGTGGTGGCGGCAAGGGCGAACAGAGCGTTCACGTCGCCAGCCACGGTACGGGCGGCTGGCACCGCGAAGAAGTTCACGGTGGTCGGCGAACCGGTCGCCGTCGTCGTCGACGCGCCGAGCGAGGCTGACGAACCGTTGCTGGTAATGAACGACACATTCGCCGACACCGACTCCCCCGACGCCGCGCCGTTCAGTGTCATTACCTGCGCCACCGGGTCGAAGGCGTCGGCGACGCTGTTGAAGTCCACCACCCCGACCGATGAACCGCTGGCCGGATTCAGCCCGCGCTTGAGGAACAACTTATTGAGCACAAAACCGGCACTTGGGTTGGCGATGTCGAAGCCGCTCCGCGTGCCGACCAGATCGCGCAGTCCGTCCGGGACATTCGCGATGGTGAAGTTCGGGGAGGCAAACGTTGGCGGCGGCGAGGCGAACGCGCTCCCGAGGGAGACGGAAACGAAATCGCTGTTGGTCAAGCCGAACCCGCTGGCGCTGCCGGTCACGGACTTGAACACCGGCGACAGACAGTTGGCGGGGCCCTGTACCGCGAGCTCGGCCTGCGAGCCATAGGAGATGGTGAGGTCAAAGTCGTTGGTGCTATTCTGCGTCACCCACGCAGCGCCTCCGAGTCCGGAAACATTGAAGCTGTAGGTGTTGTTGGCCCCGGTCGCCACTTGTGTCCACGCCCCA
>JBDTUA010000424.1:0-4630 GCA_040007995.1 Gemmatimonadota bacterium
CGATGGCGCCAAGGTGGACGCGATCGTCTCCGCGACGAACCCGGACCTCTCGGCGTTTCGCGCGCGAGGCGGCAAACTACTGCTGGCGCACGGGTGGTCGGACCCCGCGCTGAATGCGCGCTCGACGATCGAGTATTTCAAGGCCGTGCAGGCCCGCACCCCCCAGGCCTCGTCCTTCACGCGGCTGTTCATGATGCCGGGCGTGCTGCACTGCGCGGGCGGAAGCGGCTGCGATGAGGCGGATTGGGCGGGGACCATTCGTCGCTGGGTGGAAACGGGTGAGGCGCCGTCGAGGATCATCGCGCGCAAGCAGCGCGGCACGCAGGTGCTGCGGACGCATCCGCTGTGTGCCTACCCGATGACCGCGAAGTACAACGGCACGGGCAGCACCGATGATGCGGCAGCATTTACCTGTCGGTAGTGGCGATGTACGAGGATGGCGAGTATCTCGAGCACAATCCTTCGTGGCACACCGAGAACTCGGCGTGGAAGGCGCAGCAGGTCGCGACGATCCTGATGGCTGACGGCCATCATTCCACAGTCCTTCACAAGCGCACCAGGTGGTCGAGAACGAGGTTGGATGACCAGATGAACTCCGCCTCGGTCTTCGGATCGTCGAAGCGGTCACTGAAGTTCGTGTAGGCAGGCTTGTTGTCTACCCCGACCGTCTCATTGCTGTATGTCACTGCCATCGGCCGGTTGCTGTCGTCGAGCTTGGGGGCAAACCAGTTCACTGGCACCTGCCAATGCGCAGCGGAGAACGGCTTGCCGTCCTTGACGCCACTGGTCGAGCACGCCGAGCTCTCGCGCACCGGACCTATAAACTTCAGGCAGGAGCGGTCGCGGAGCGGAGCCGTGCAAACCGTCTGTGCGCGCCAGGATTCGTCGGTGATCGCGATCGTCTGGCCCGTGTCGTCCTTGACGATGACGGTAGCGGACGTGTCGACCCAGAGGCGTACTGGTATTCGCGGTGTCGCAGACGAGTCGCGGCCAAAGGCACCGGCGACCGCGATCGTCGTCACGAGTATGAATTGTCACCGCAGCGTCTGCAGCAAATGGCCCTCGCGATTCAGGAAGACCAACCTGTGCCCACTAACGTATGCCACGCGTATACGGCCAGGTGCTCGATATGGGGATCCGGACGAGTGCCCAGAGGACGACACCCGCGATGACCACGGCGCGGGCGTTACGGCGACGGTCGCGGGCACCTCAGCTGTTCCCGAAGTCGAACTTCCGGAAGAGACGTCGGGCGGAGAGGACTCTTCTGCTCTTTAGGGAAAGATCCCCATGTCCCCGTACGAGCGCGCCACCTTGTCGATCGCGCTGATGAACGCCGCGGTGCGGAAATTCACCGGCTGCTTCGCATGACGTTCACGGATCTCGCGCAGCTGGTGATACGCGGCACTCAACGACTCTTCCAGCCCCGAGTTCACGAGGTCTTCCTCGCTCGGCCCCTCGGTGATGGCTCGCGCTTCGGCTTCCGGGAAGGTGGTCCCCGTGGACTGCTCGATGGCCTTGAGCAAGCGGCGGAACGCGCTTTCCTCGTACCGCTTTTCCAACCGGCCGAAGCGCACATGCGAGAGGTTCTTCAGCCACTCGAAGTAGGACACGATCACGCCGCCCGCGTTCAGCCAGATATCGGGCAGGATGAGGATGCCCCTCTGCTCGAGAATCGTCTCGGCTTCCGTGGTCGTCGGCCCGTTCGCCGCCTCGGCGAGGATCTTCGCCCGGATGCGCGGGGCGTTGTCGGCGGTGATCTGGTGCTCGAGCGCGGCCGGAATGAGGATGTCACACTCGATCTCCAGGCCGTCGAGCGTGTTCGCGATGTTGGTGGCACCAGGGAATCCGATCACCGTCCCGTGCTCCTCGCGGTGGGCGGCGACTGCTTCCACGTCCAGGCCCTTGCGGTTCATGATCGCCCCCTTGTACTCGGCGATCCCGACGATCAGGGCGCCCGCCTGCTGTAAGAACTTCGCGGCGTGGAAGCCCACGTTGCCCAGTCCCTGCACCACGACCGTCTTGCCGGCCAGTCCGCGCGTGAGACCGAGGGGACGCATCTCCTCTTCCAAGTCGCACACTTCGCGAAGTCCAAAGTACACGCCACGTCCCGTGGCCTCCGTCCGTCCGCGAATCCCGCCCTGTGCCAGCGGCTTGGCGGTGACGCACGCCAGAGCATCGAGTTCCCCGCCCGCCAGGCTGGCGTAGGTGTCGGCGATCCACGCCATTTCCTTCGAGGAGGTGCCGTAGTCGGGCGCCGGCACGTCGATGCCGGGGCCGATGAAGTTCTTGCGAACCAGCTCAAAGGTGTAGCGGCGCGTGATGCGCTCCAGCTCGGCCTCCGAGTACTTGCGGCGGTCAATCTTCACGCCGCCCTTGGCGCCGCCGAACGGCACGTCCACGATCGCGCACTTGTAGGTCATGAGGGCGGCGAGCGCCATGACCTCGTCATCGCTCACGTCCATGCTGTAGCGAATGCCGCCCTTTGTGGGGGACTTGTGCTGGCTGTGCTCCGCACGCCACGCGTGGATCACCTCGATCGTGCCGTCGTCACGCTTGAGCGGGAAGGAGGTGTAGTAGACGGCGTTACACGCCTTGATCTGCGCCAGCAGCGTCGGATCGTGCGACGTGAACGAAGCGGCGCGATCGAATGCCGCGTTTACCTGCAGAAGAAAGCCTGACATGGGCGTCAGAAGTCCGGGAAAGAGGGTGCGAGAATCTAGGACGGGGGCACGGTCGATGCGACTACTGCCGTGACTTTGGGCGCATTTTGCCAGGCACTGGGAACGACGGTCGAAATTCGACGATCCCACCGACGACCTCAGCCCATCCACCACCATCACCTTGAAGTGGGCATCGTGGGCTGCTACTCCTGGACCTCGGCGCCGGCCCCGAGTTGCCGATCCGATCGCTCCCGGAAGGCACCGCGCACGATCTCGCAATCGGTGTGCTCCCACGGGTCGAGGATGCGAACTCGGACACCGCGCTGCCGCGCCGCGACCAGCATCTCGACCGAAAGATCGTCCGGGATGCAGCACGCGTTGGTGATGTCGATCGGGTGGCGCGCACTAGCGATCGAAAGCAGCTCGAGCTGTTCGTTCATTGTCTTCACTCTGCCCGCCGCGTCGACGATCGGGTACACGGCCAACCCGCCAGCGCACGTTCCGAGAAGGGGTCGGCGTACTGCTGACCCATCTCGCCCGACCAGCACACGGACCGTTAGGCATGGCTCACGCCGGCAGCCGAGTGCCGGCTGAAGCCTTATCCCGGGCCCTCGACGTCTGGATTGAGCCGAGCCGCGAAGCGGCTTCGGCTTGCATGAATGGTTCGGCCTCGCTGGCTACCACCTGCGAGGGCGGTTACTCAGCGCGCTTCGCTTTTCGCAACAGAGCTGCACCTATCGCAAGGAATGCGGCGCCCAGTGCCACGTTCACGGATTGATGCCCCAAGAGCGTCGAGACAATAAATCCAATTCCGATAGCTATGAAACCATAACCGGCGAGCCTTCGATACTCTGCTGTGAGCATGGTGATTCACTTGGTGAGGGAGGCCCGACGTCGTCATTGAGGAGCGAGGGCAAGCACATAGAATGCGGTCAGAAGCCGCTCCTGAACAGCCCTCGTCTGCTCCAACCCAAGTTGAACGGCGCGCGCAGCGCTTCGCGACGAGGTCGAGCGGGGAATGGCCGTCTCTGGGGAATTTGCTCACGCGACTGTTTCGGGCCGACGCCATCGAGCGCCCGCGCGAGAACGGGCGCGGTGCGGACGGGCGCGTAGCCGGAGGCGACTCGAGACGGGAACGCACCGCCCGGGAAGGCGCTCAAACACCAAATAAGCCTCGAACGCCCGACTTCACGCGTGTTCGGCATGGGCTCCGGCGAATTCCCGCGTCGGGCGCCGATCACAACGAGGAGGCGGTATGAATCGAATCGCCGAGGCCCTGTGCCTGCTTGCCAGCGCGATCACATTGACTGCCTGTGGCGGCGGCGGTGGCGCTGAGCCGATCCAGCCTCTCCCCACGGTCGCAAGCGTCACTGTCTCCCCGTCCGACCAGGCGCTCGCCCCCCAACAGACCGCGCAGTTGAGCGCCGCAGTCAAGGACGCGCAGGGCAACGCGCTAAGCGGCCACGCGGTCGACTGGTCCTCCTCGCAACCGGGAACGTCCTCGGTGAGCAACGCCGGCCTCGTGACCGCGGTGGCGCCGGGGAGCGCGACGATCACGGCCACGAGCGCGGGGAAGAGCGCACCGCCCAGGTGACGGTGACCGCGCCCGTCGCGACCATCAGTGTCTCGGCGTCGTCGACCACCATGGTACCGCTGCAGAGGTGACCACGGACACGCCAATCTCGATCACGCCCGTCTCCGGCGCGCTCTCCGCACCGACCAAGGCCGATCTCGCCGGGACGGCCTACCAGATCGGCCCGTCGGGATTGACGTTCAGCCAACCCGTCACGATCAAGCTGAAGTACGACCTGGCCACGCTGCCGCTGTGGGCCATGTCCGGCGACCTCGCAGTCATGGTGAACAACGGTACCAGCTGGCCTTCGTTAGGTGGGGTCGTCGTGGACCCGGTCGCGCATACGGTCTCGGGCTCGACGACGACGCTCGGCTCGCTCAGCGGGTCCGTTGCCACG
>JBDTUA010000425.1:0-4603 GCA_040007995.1 Gemmatimonadota bacterium
GGATCAATGGAACACAGCCCGATCGCCCCGCCGTCCGATCTGTCGAAGAGGACCGTGACCGCCGTGCTGACTCCTCCCGTCACCTGCTCCTGCACCGGGACAGCGAAGGCGTGGAAGTCGTTTTGATAGACGTTGTCGGCGACAAGCGCGGCGACCTTCTGCGTCAGCTGCGCGTTGGCGCCGGCGACCGTCGCGCCAGGGGCGAGCCGGGCGAGCGCGTAGAAGCCATGACTGCCCCCACCTCTCTGGAACTCCGGCCCGGGCACCGCCCCCTCGCTAGGCGCATCGGTCGCCAGCGGGAGGTAAATCCCCGTCGCCGAGCCGGAGGTGAAGTCGAGCGGAAGCTTGAAGCCGGCGGGAAGGATGCCGATCACCGGGATCGCCGTCCCGTTGACCTGGATCGACCGGCCGACGAGCGCCGGGTCAGCACCATATCGACGTTGCCAGACGTCGTAGCCGAGGATGACCGCGGGCGGTCCGTTCAGATGATCCTCTTCGTCACTGAAGTTACGCCCGACGATCGGCGAGACGCCGAGCACCGGGAGCACCTGCCGGTCGATGTTCGCCGAGCGGACGCGCTCGGACTGGTCACCATCGGTGAGGTTGTCTGCACCGTCACTGTAGAGTCCGACGTTGGTGAAGGAGGGGATCTCGGCCTTCCAGGCCTCGTACTCGTCGTAGGAGAGCCATGTCTGGTCGAACCCCTTCCAAGCGCTCCAGAGCACGGCGATGCCGTCTGTCTCCTTGTAGGGGAGCGGCGTGAGGAGGACTCCCTTGACCACCGCGAAGAGCGTGGTGGTGGCGCCGATCCCGAAGGCGAGGGTGAGGACGACGAGGGCGGTGAAGGCCAGCTGACGGCGCAGGGCGCGCCAGGCAAGGCGCACGTCCCGGGCAGCGTCGACGAGGAAGGAAGTCATGTGAAGTTGGACTCCCGCGAAGTGGCGAGGGTTTGGGAATGGGACGAAATGGCGAGTCTCGCGCACGAGTGCCGCTCGCCGGCAGGATCAGCGCTTTTCGTCGACCGCGCTGATCAGATGATCCGGGTCGCGCGTGCGCCCCGCGAGACGGCGAGCCGCAGCCGACGCCGCCTCCGCGACCGCTTCACGCAGGCGCCGATCTTCGCGGCCGAATGCGCGCCGCCAGAAGATCCGCGCGGGGAGTAGCGCCGCAGCGGCGAGGATGGGGGCGTTGAGCACGCCAAGCGTCGAGAGCAGTCCGGACGTCTTGAGCACAATGAGCGACGTCACGACACCGGCCATGCCCGCCAGCATCGAGGAGACCATGGCTCCGTCGCGGAAATTGCCCATCGCGCGTATCAGCGTGCGCTCGCCCTCGACGTGGATGGTGATGTAGCGCCCGCCCATGGCATCGCGGGCGCGCCATTGGAAGCCGCCGAGGTCGCGTTCCACCACCCCCTGCCGTCCCATGACGCGGCGGATCGCGAGGACGAGGTCGGGGAGGTCCTCGTCGGTCAGACGACCGGCCACCACCTGTTCGTATTGGGGCGAGAGCGGGGTCCCGAGCAGCGGCGAGACCGACTGGGCCACGCGCGAGTCGAGGGCGTGAGCCGCCTGATCGACCGCAGCGGGATCGATCCCGGCCTCCGACGCGACCTGCCGCAGCTGCGGGAGCGTAAGGCCGTCGGCGCGGGTGCCCAGGGTCACGGCGTTGGACTCGGCGGCGCGCTTGAGGATCAGGGCGACTTCTCCTTCATCGAACCGTCGTTCGGTCATCGGCGAGGCTCCGGTGCGTGCGGTCGTAGGAACGTACGGTGGGGTGGGGTGAAGCGTTTCTGGGATTGGGGGAGATTGGTTGGGGAATGAGGGTTGGAAGGGGACGAGGTATAAACGCGGAGCTCGCTCGCTTCGGCCGGCGTGCGGGCTCGACGGGTTCGGCTTGCCTCGGGGTATGTCGCGTCGAAGTCGCTCGCATCGGACGGCGTCGACGTCGGCCGTGGCTTCCGGCGACATCCGCCGAGATCGTCAGGCGGTCGGGACGCGTTCTTGGTCAGTCGTGAGAGCTGGGCTCGTCGCGACGTCGCGCCCCGTCTACGCAACGTCCTTGCCGCGCGGCCGGCCGACAGCCACGCTATCTTCGTGCGTGCGACGAGCGTCGACCGCTACGGTACCGTGCAGCTCGTCGTGAACGCCGCCCGATCGGCCGGCGGCGCCGCCTATGACGCAGTAGCCAGCCGCTGGCCGTACGTAGTCATGGAGTCGGACGATGCCACCGCATCACCCCGGCGTCGCGCTTGACCGTTCAGCCCCCTCGCGATGACTGCGCTTCCGGCACCCGCCCGATATGACCAATGAGATCACTGCGGGTGCCGTTATCTATGTCGCGGACCTTGGCGCTCTCACGGCCTTCTACGCTGCCGCGCTCGGATTCAGCGAGCGCATGCGCGATGCCGATCACGTCGTGCTCGAAACGAACGCCTTCCAACTCGTGCTTCTGAAGAGGGACTCGCCAACCGTTGCAGCTGTGGATGCGGGTGGCTCACCGTGGCCTCGGCGCTCCGACGGCGCCATCAAGCCCGTCTTCATTGTGGCGAGCATCGGCGACGCACGAGCCGCCGCCACTGACGTCGGGGGCCTCATCAACGCCGCTCGTCACGAATGGCAATTCGGCGACTATCGCGTTTGCGATGGGCTCGACCCGGAAGGAAACGCTATCCAACTGCGCGAGCGGCGCATCGATCCCAAATCAAGCACGGCTGGTTCGCTGGCCGGCACGCGGAATTCTGCCGGCGCCTCGGCGTGCGGAGCTCGCGCATCTCGCGCCGGCGGTAAGACAGACGCCAAAGCCGATGAAGGGTCTATTGATTTGCGATGACTGCGCCTTCACTCTTACATGACCCCTTCGCCGCGTCGCTGAGGCGTTAGGCGGCGCTCCAATACCACGAGAACATGGCAGACTACGCATCGGAGTCTCGCGCACCCACACTTCTGTTTCGCGCCGTGGGGCGCGCGGAGCTTGCCCTCATCGAAGCCAGCGACTTCCGGACGTTCCCGCCGCGGATGCCGGAGCAACCGATCTTCTATCCCGTGCTCCAGGAGTCCTATGCCGCACAGATCGCGCGGGACTGGAACCCGAAGGATGAGGCGAGTGGCTACGCGGGCTACGTCACTCGCTTTCACGTGCGCTCGGACTTCCTCACGGCCTATGAGGTTCGCATAGTCGGGAGCGCCCAGCACCTTCAGTACTGGATACCTGCGGCAGATCTGGCGGCGTTCAACGCGGCTATCGTGGGGTGCATCGAGGTTGTCGCCGACTTCCTCGGAGTGGCTCCGCGCTGGGAGTGGCGGGAGCTGAACCGAGCAGTTGAGGAGGTGCTGTATGAGGTATGGGATCCACTCGACGTACGGGAAGCGACGCCGGCCGACGAATATAACGACTACGCGCCCGCGATCACGCGCCTGCTCTTCCGTCACGCCGACGATGCGGAGATCACGGACGCACTAGCAACCGAGGAGACAGGTGCGATGGGCCTAACTCCGCCCACCACCGAACGGTTGACTCCCGTGCTGGCAGCGCTCCGAGCCGCGGCGGAGCGAGTCGCGCGCCACGCCCCGTAGCTCTCGTTGGAGAAGACGGCCGGGCTATTGTGCGCTCGCTTCGCTCGCTCTATTTCCCTCCGCTGCAACTGAGCTTCGGCGTTGGGCGGTCACGGGAGGGGCAGGATATGAGACGATCGCAGCACTGGCTCGGATTTGCACTAGCGAGCGTACTCACGGTCCCGGCGCATGCGAGTCTCGCCCAGCGCGTTGCCGCATCCACCTGGGAAGCTGCCCCGAGTCTTCAGACCCGTGCGCCGACTGCATTGGCCGCGCCATCGCACCGCCGTGCCGCCCGCCACGTCATCACGGGTGCTCTCCTCGGCGGGGTGGTCGGATACGCGTACTATCGAAACTCCCTCGACCCAGAGAGCGAGGACTGGTTTGCCGCTGTCAACATTCCCATCGTGGTGGGCGCAGGATCAGCGCTTGGCGCGGCGATTGGCTGGGTGATTCAGCGGGCGTCGGCGCCGACAAGCACGCGGGGGCAGCGTGCGCGCCCTACATTGGTTTCCGCCGCCTGCTTGCTTGACGGTACCCCTTCTCTGGTTTCCCTTCCTGCTCCACGCCAACCCAACCGAACAGGTCGCCTGGCGATTGATCGGCCGCGGTGAAGGCGTGCACCGGAAGGAGGTGGGCGAGGACATCTGCATCGACGGCCTGGACGCCGTCCGCGGCTCCGTCGAAAGTCGGAACTCGCTGAAAAGGTGGTTCGTCGCGCGCGGGGCCTCCTCACACGCGCAGCAGCAGACGGTCGAGCCAATGGAGATACGCTGCGCGCGCTTTGTTGCCTTCCGCCGGCGCTCAACTTGAAACGGAGTACCGGTGTACCCCACGCAGCCCTTGCGAGAGTCTCCGGAGCATGTCGGGCTTCGAAGCTGTTTCACGATTCCTTGCGCTGATGTCGCTCGCATGCTTCCGATGATCGGTGTCGTGCTCGCGACGGCCTGCCACCATACGGTGCAAACACCCGCTGTACCTGCACGGCTGATCGCCGACTACTGCCGGTGGGCCGTCTTCCGTGCCCCGCTGCCGCACGACTCCGTCGC
>JBDTUA010000426.1:0-4546 GCA_040007995.1 Gemmatimonadota bacterium
CTGTCGGTGAAGCGGGCAGCGCATGCCGCTGACGGGGGCTGGTGGGTGCTGGGGCGCGGGGAGGAGTCACGCGACCTCACACCCGCGCTCACGTACTTCGCGTCATCGGAGTCGTCGCTCCATGGCGTGCGCGACGATAGTCGTGCCGCTTGTCGGGTTACCGATCGCGGCCAGGTCGCCGATGCGAACGCACAGGACCCCGCCGTCCAGGGCGCGGCGGGCGGATTCGAGCTTGGCGATCATGCCGCCCTTCGCTTCGCCGCTGGCCACGAGGGCGGCCATGCCATCGCCGTCGAGCTGCGGGATGCGCGCGCCGGCCGCGTCGAGGACGCCGGGGACGTCGGCGACGAGCAGGAGCTCGTCGGCCCCCAGCGACGCCGCGATCGCGGCCGCCGCGTCGTCGCCATTCACGTTGCAGCCGTTGCCGTCCTCGAAGCGTCCGAGGGGCGACACGACGGGGACGAAGCCACCGGCCAACAGCGCCAGCAGGACCGCGGGGTCGACGTCGTCGGGCACGCCGACCGCGCCTAACGCGCCGTCGCCGAACAGGCGACAGGTGAGCAGGCGGCCGTCCTCGCCCGAGATCCCGACCGCTGCGACACCAGCGGCGCTGAAGCGCTGCACGAGGCGCTTGTTGACCGTGCCGGAGAGGACCATGCGCACGACCAGCAGGTCGCCGGTCGTCGTGATCCGTCGGCCGTTGAGAAAGGTCGGCTCGGCGCCGAGCTGCCGTTGCAGCTGCGACACCTCGTCGCCGCCACCGTGCACGACGCAGATGCGGTCGCCCGAGGCCACGGCCGCGGCTACGGCGGCCGCGAGCGCCGGATCTCCCTGCGCGCGTCCGCCGATCTTGATGACCCGCGTGGCCGCGCCCGCCGCCGCGCCGTTGCTGCTGACAGCTCCGTCCACGGCGCTCACAGTGGCAGCCCGAGCCCCTCGGCGAGGCCGAGGGAGACGTTGGCGTTCTGCAGCGCCTGGCCGGCGGCCCCCTTCACCAGGTTGTCGATCGCCGCGAGGACGATCAGCGTCGGCGTACGCAGCCCAGCCGCCTTGCGGACGGTAATGCGTACCGCGTTGCGACGCACGACGTCGCGCAGGGCGGGGAGTTGCTCGGAGATCTCGATAAAGCGCTCGCCCGCGTAGTGCTCATGCCAGATGGCCAGCGGCTGCTCGATCTCTTCCGTCAGCTGCACCGTGGTCGTCGCGAGAATCCCGCGGGCCACCGGGAGCAGGTGCGGCGTGAAGAGCAGGTCGGCGTTGGTCTCGAAGGAGTCGAGCAGCGAGCGCATCTCGGGAAGGTGCCGGTGCTCGTTCCCCACCCCGTAGGCGCGGTAGTTCTCGGTTACCTCACCGAAGAGCAGGTCCGATTTCGGCGCATTGCCCGCTCCGGTCACACCGCTCGCCGCGTCCGCGACGATCGTCGATCCCGACTTCACCAGGCCGCGTGTCAGGAGCGGCATGAGCGAAAGCAGGATGGCGGTCGGATAGCATCCGGGATTGGCAATCAGCTCCGCCCCACGCAACTCCTCGCGGGTGACTTCGGTCAACCCGTACGGAACGGCGTGCGAGCTATGCCCCGGGCGCAGGTCGCTCGAGAGGTCGATGGCGCGCACCTGCTCCCCGCGCACGCGCGCGATCCATTCCGCCGACGCGCCATGCGGGAGGGCGCTGAACACGAGTTCGGCCTGCGCGATCGGCGCGTCGTCGGTTGCAACGAAGGTGACTTCGCGCCCACCGAGCCATGCACGCTCACCGCGCTGGGCGTTCGCCGTCGCGTACGCCAGCTCGAGCTGCGGATGGGCGTTGATCAGGGCGCAGAGCTCGCGCCCGGCGTATCCGGATGCCCCGAACACACCAACAGGGATTCTATGCACTATGAATGCATATAAAAGCACAGAGTTGAAGTCAAGGAGAGAAGACGAGAAGTCGACAGATCGTTCGCCGCGGCCGTCGCTCCGCCCCGGGTGTTAACCTCGTCTTCTCCACTCTCGTCTTCTCTCATCTTCCCTCATGCGCTAACGTCTGCGCCAACCCTTCACTCCGCCACCGTGAACAAGCGCGACCGCCATGCCGCCATCCGCGAACTCGTTGCCGCCCGGTCGGTAGGAAGCCAGGAAGAGCTGCGGCAGCTGCTCAAGGAGCGGGGATGGGACGTGACGCAGTCGACGCTGTCGCGAGACCTTCGCGAAATGCGCCTGGTTCGCATCCCCACAAATGACGGGCCGCGGTATGCCTCGCCGGAATCGCTGGCCGGCGAGGACGAGCGCACCCTCGTGCAGGACGTCCTTCCCCAGTTCTTCGATTCGGTGGACGGCGTCGGCGAGCTACTGGTCGTAAAAACGATCTACGGCGGGGCGCAACCGGTCGCCGAGGCGATCGACTCGGCGGGCTGGAGCGAAGTGGTCGGGACAATCGGCGGCGAGAACACGGTGCTCGTGATCTGCCGCTCGCGCGAGGCGAGGGAGAAGCTGCATGCGCGGATCGACAAACTTGTGCAATAGAAGACGAGTTTGGGGAAGACGAGAAGATGAGATTGGTGACGGTGATGCGGGTAGCGGGACATGCGAGCAACTTCTCGTCTTTTCGTCGTCTCGTCTTCTGTTCTTTTAGACCTGTTGACTCCCCCATTGGTTTTGGTAGATTATGCAGCCGTATTGGCAGGTTATCACGTTTTGTGGAGCATAGACATGCAGACCATCGCCCTCGCCTACTCTGGCGGGCTTGATACTTCGATCATCGTTCCTTGGCTGCGCGAGCACTATGACGCGCGCGTGGTGTGTGTGGCGGCCGACGTCGGTCAGGGCGAGGAGGAGCTGCGGGGGGTCGTCGAGAAGGCGCTGGCCTCCGGTGCCGCCGAGTGCTACGTCGAGGACATGCGGAAGGAGTTTGTCGAGAACTTCATTTATCCCACGCTCCGTGCCGGCGCGGTCTACAACCGGAAGTACCTGCTCGGTACCTCGATGGCCCGCCCGATCATCGCGAAGCGCCAAGTCGACGTGGCGCGTAAGGTGGGCGCCGATGCGCTGGCGCATGGGTGCACCGGCAAGGGGAACGATCAGGTCCGCTTCGAGCTGACCTACATGACCTTCGCGCCTGACCTCAAGGTTATCGCCCCGTGGCGCGAAGCGGCGTGGACGATCCGGTCGCGCGAGGATGCGCTCGCGTACGCCGCGGAGCGCAACATTCCGGTGACCGCGACGACCAAGAAGATCTATTCGCGCGACCGGAATCTCTGGCACATCTCCCACGAGGGTGGCGTGCTCGAGGATCCGAATCAGGCGCCGCCGAAGGACCTGTTCCTCCTGACCACCGATCCCGAGGACGCCCCCAACGAACCGGAGCATGTGGCGATCGGCTTCGAGAGCGGGACGCCGGTGTCGGTGAACGGGGAGAAGCTCGGGCCCGTCGAACTGATCATGGCGCTGAACACGATTGGCGGACGGCATGGAGTCGGCCGGGCCGACATCGTCGAGGATCGCCTCATCGGGATGAAGTCGCGCGGCATCTACGAGACGCCGGGCGGGACGCTCCTCTACACGGCGCTCAGCGAACTGGAAATGCTCGTCCTCGACCGCCGTACCCTCGCGGCCAAGGACGCCATCGCGCCTCGTTATGCAGACCTCGTCTACGAAGGGCGGTGGT
This sequence comes from Gemmatimonadota bacterium, assembly GCA_040007995.1. Lineage (GTDB taxonomy): Bacteria > Gemmatimonadota > Gemmatimonadetes > Gemmatimonadales > Gemmatimonadaceae > SCN-70-22. Next base: position 3,643 of record JBDTUA010000426.1, read on the forward strand.
GGACGACCGAGCGCGAAGCCTATGACGCCTTCGTGAACGTCATCGTCGGTCGCGTAACGGGAACCGTGACGCTGCGCCTCTACAAGGGGAACGTCATCATCGCGGGCCGCGCTTCCAAACAGGCGCTGTACGACGAGCGCTTCGTCACCTTCGGCGAGGACGACGGCGTGTACCAGCAGTCGGACGCGGCGGGCTTCATCCGGCTCTTCGGACTCCCGATGCGCGTGCGCGCACTCAAGGACCTCGAGATCGCGCAGAATCACAAGCAGGAGGGAGAGGGGTCGGACACGTCGCTCGCGTACGCGTGACCTGCGCGCACTCGTGACACAGCACTCCCCGGATTCCCCGGCGGTGGGTCCCCTGGCGGACACCCACCGCCTGTGGGGCGGACGCTTCAACGCCAAGTCGGCGGCGATCATGGACGCCGTCAACCGCTCGATCGGGATCGACTTCCGGCTCTGGCCCTTCGACGTGCAGCTGTCGAAGGCGTGGGCGGCCGCACTGGCCGCCGGCGGCGTCGTGACGCAGGCCGAGAGTGTCGCGCTCGCCGTCGCGCTCGACGCCGTCGGCCTGCGGCTGGCGGCCGGTGAGGTACCGGTCGACAGCGACGAAGACATCCACACCATGATCGACCGGCTGCTGCACCAGGAAGCCGGGGCGGTCGCGTCCAAGCTGCACACCGGTCGGTCGCGCAACGACCAGGTGGCGACCGCATCGCGGTTGTGGGCGATCGACGCCTGCGCCCGGCTCGACGCCGCCGTCCGTGAGCTGCAGCAGGTCCTGCTCACCCAGGCCGAGCCGCTGCAGGGGGCGATCCTCCCGGCGTATACGCACATGCAGCGCGCCATCCCCGTGTCGGCGGCCCACTGGCTGCTCTCGCACTTCTGGCCGCTCGAGCGCGACC
>JBDTUA010000427.1:0-4543 GCA_040007995.1 Gemmatimonadota bacterium
CGAGCGTGACTACCAAGCCGCCGATGGCGCCGAGGACCCACCAGGCGCGCTGCAACGTGGAGAGCGAGTCACCAAGGTTCGGTGAGGCACGCGCCGCGGTCGCCGTCGCGGCAATGGGTGCGGCGCGACGGGATCGACGTGAGGCGGGGCGACTGCGCGGCCCTGCCATCACGGTTCCACCCGGAGGACGAAGGTCGCGCTCGGCGCGGTGCGCCCGGCGGTTGCTGATGCGGGCGACAGCACCGAGACCATCACGCGGGTCGTCCCCGGAGCGAGTGCCTCGAAGCCGCCGCGACCCAGCCGCACGATGCGCGGGTTCTCGATGGCGTAGTGAGGGGTGATACGCAACGCGACCGATCCATCGGCGCGCAGTGCGGACAGCTGGTGCGTGCGCTCGGGAAGCTTCACCTCTCCCACGCGCATGTACACGGTGTCCGGCGACGTGACGATGCGATCGACTTCGGCGCTCGTCCCGAAGGCGCGTTCGAGCGCAGCGTTGGTGGCGCTGTCCCGGACCGCGATGTCAGGGCGGTGGAGCTCGGGACGGAGAGGCGCTTCGTCTGGCACGGCGGCAACCGACGCCGACGCGACGGCTGGAGCTTCGACCATGGTCGCTACCGAAGGGGTTGGGAGTGCCTGAAGCTCGGTGCTCGCCGTGGCGCGCGAAGCGGTCTCACGCGCTGCGGAGGATCTGGTGCCCGCCCTGCTTCTGCGATCGGCCGGACAGTGCTGCTCCGCCGCCACGTTGAGTTGCGCTTGCAGCTGCTCGCGCAGGTACTTGGCGCTCCTCATCACGCCGCGATTCGTCATGGCGTTGCGCTGGAACGCTTCCGCTTCCCGTCCGGCAGAGAGGGGATAGGCGCAATGCAGCGTCACGTCGGAACGCAGCCCGCCGTCGGGCCAGAACTCGTAGCTGATCATTACCCCAGGCGTGACTTCCGGAAGGAACGCCTGGCCGGCGACGACCGTGTAGCTCGCGCCGTCTCGTTCGCCGATCGCGTCGATCAGCGCGCTTCGGATCTCGTCCATCGTCATCGTGACCCCCGGACCGTCGTAGTAGCCGACGATCCAGATCGGGGGCGCGCCCTCGTGGGCGGCGAGTGTCACCGCGAGGGCGCTGTCCCGCAGGAAGCGGCCGGTATCGAAGCCGGTCACGAACATCAAGCCGTGCGACGTCCATGCAAGGCGCTTTCCTTCGGGCGAGAAGCGCAGGACCCCAAAGACCGAGAGTGTAACCGCGACTCCGAGCGCCAACAGGCGCCCCCGCCACGGATGTGATTGCGCTGACATACCAGAAGACCTCCAGTCGAGAGATGAATTGTCCCGGAATGTTTCACTCAGTCGTGCAACCCAGCGTCAGGCGGCGCGCTCGATGTCGCTCGCGTCCGCATACCATCGGATCGCCTCGTCGCCGCTCGCCTCGCTGCACCATCGGATCCCCTCCTCCACCCGCATCCGGTGCGTCCCTTCGGGTCGCGCCCAGGCGATGACGCAGCGCCGTTGAGACATCCCCTGCGTCAGGCGCTTATCGACGAGCGCCATCACGATCCCGACGGTGGCGGCGCCTCCTTCGGTCCAGTCGCGGAAGAGGAGGAGGTCACCCTCCGCCATGCGCGAGCGCTGCCATCGCCGGAGCTTTGCCTGCTCGCGCAGCTCGTCGAAGGAGCGCACCGGGACGATCGGCCAACTGGAGCGGCCTCCCCTGATGTCGAACTGCGCGGTCTCGCCGATGGAGAGGACAAAGTCGAGCGAGCAGGGGATGTCCACGCGCACGCGCGAGAGGCGTCCGGCGTGACGGGCGAGCGCGTGCGCGGTCTGCACCAGGAGGAGCGGCGTGTGCGGGATCATCGGGCCCTCCGCGGCAGCTGTCCCCATGACACCTGCGCCACATCCCCCGGTCCCACGTGCAGCGGTTCATTGTTCCGCACGCCCACGCCCTCGACCATGACGCTCCCGGTCCCCACGGTAATCAGGGTCGTGGCGAGTTGATTCACATCGACCGATGTTGACGTGCCGGTGACGACGATGCGCGCCGCAGGGGTGATGAGGATGAACTCGCCGATGTTGGCCGATCGCAGGTCGAAGTATGCCGAGCCGACGAGCAGCAGCTCGCGGAAGCCGGAGTCGGAGGGGCGATCGTGCCAGGCCAGGCGCGCCCCCGCTTTCAGCGACACGGTCGAGCCACCGTCGATCCGGACTATCCGTTCGTCGTTCGCCGGCGCCTCGGCCACATGGTCGGCCGGAAGGTTGACCCATGGCTTCCAGTTGATGGTGGTCCAACTGTTGGATGCTACGAGCGCGGCGAAGACCACTCCCGCTGCCAGCTGCCAGCGCCGCAGCTGTCGGAGGTCTCGCGACGGGAGGGAGGCGTGCGGAGCGCGCGGGTCCGGACCGGCGTGTGCGTGCGCACCGGATCGCCCCCCCTGCGGCCAACGGTCCTGCTCTTCTTCTTCTGCCAGCTCGTCGAAGTCATCGTCGGTGGGCCAGGCGTTCCAGATCGTGAGGATCGGCATCATCCGCGCGCGGAAGCCCGCGTCGTCGTCGAGACGGCGATTGACGGCGAGCATCTGTTCCGTCGTCAACGACCGGGAGAGGTAGTCGGTGATCAGGGTGACTTCGGGATCGGCGGCGAGCGCCGCTTCGATCTCCTCGGGGGTGAACTCGCGCATTTGTTCACGCAGAGGCTCGCGCATCTGTTCACGCGGAGGCGTCCTGTCGTCAGTCTTCATTGATCGGTCCTCGCGTTCAGCAGTTCGACGCTGTAGCCGTCCTTGGTGAGTATTTCCCTTAGCGCCGCGGTGGCTCGGCAGACTGCGGCGCGCACGGTCCCCTCGGAAACGTCAAGCAGTTCGCTCGCTTCCTTGATGCTGAGATCGTCCTCGCGCATCAACAGCCAGGGATCGGCCCAGCTGTTGGGGAGCTTCTTGAGTGCTCCGTAGATAGCGCGCCTGATCTCGCCGTCGTCGTTGCGGCGACGGGGGTTCATCCATCGACTGGCGGCGACGTTGGAGCCGCTCTCCCTCCGGATGAGTCGAACCTCGCGTCGCGCGCTGCGCGCCCGGCTGCGAGCCGCGTCTCCGACCATGAGAACGAGCTTCGAACGGCGTGCTTCACGCGACATCGGATGGGTGGCATTCGCCCGCTGCTCGATGAATCTGGCCACCGCGTCGTGCACGACGTCCTCGGCGTCCTGCCGGTTGTGCTTCTTGCCGAGCAGATTGGAGGCGTAGACCCGCAGGTTGCGCCTCAGGGCCTTGTACAGCGTCGCCAGTTCGTACTGCTCCGTGGTCTCGGTCGGGCGCCGACCGATGGGAAGGGCCGAGGATTCGTCGTCCACTCTGATTTCTCCTGCCCCGGGACTCGGCCAGGTAGGCTGGCAAAGGGGGGCGCCGATGTGGTGGTGAGCTTCGCGAACCGCCAGGGCAGGATTCTTCAATTTCCTGCGCCTACATCAAGACCGTCATCAGATTGAAAAAAGCTGCACGGCAATTTTTGCCGGTCTCGTTTTACATCTATAGAGTGGTTGGGAAGTTTTTTTTCAGAACGGCGATTTCTCTTGACAAACGGGCGAGTCCGGGGGGTTTAGAGAGGGGATCGCGCCGACGGGCGCAGAAGATTCGCAGGATCGGGGCGGAGCGCTAGAGGGTGGAAGCGGGAAGCGCGGAGCCGTTCGCGGCGCGAATGAGGCGTTGGGAATGACGACGAGACGATTCGGCGCGGTTCACAGGCGATCGGGCGTCGTACACAGGCGATCGGGCGACGTGCACAGACGATTGCGCGGCGTGCACAGGTGATTGGGCGCGCCAGCGAGACCATCGGGCGGCGCGCGCATGCGACCGGGCGAACTGGCCGAGCGATAGGGCGGAGTACACATGCCACTGGGCGCACCCGCGAGACGATTGAGCGCGGCGACGAGACGGCTGGGCGCGGGCACGAAGCCACTGAGCGCGACGCAGAGGCGACTGCGCGCTGTGAGCATGCCGTTGGGTGCGTTGGCCAGGCGATCGGGCGGGCGGCACACGCCACTGAGTGCGCTGTCCTGATCGTCGGGCGAGCCGACCAGACGACTGGGCGGACCGCACACGGTGCTCGTCGCGATGCCAAAGCCGTTGGGAAGCGCGGCGAGATGACTGATCGTGATGCACACGGCGTTGGGCGAGGCGAGGAGGTGACCGGGCGCGCTGCATCAACGATTGGGCGCGGCGACGCAACCGTTGCGCGGAGTGCAGCGACGAGTGGGCGGACTGGCTAAGGCGCGCGGCGAGGTGCACAAGGCCCTTAGCGCGGCGGCGAGAGTGCTCGTCGCGTCGGCCAAGGTGTTGGGCGGAGCGGCCAGGGCGTTGGGCGGAGGGGCCACACAATCGGTCAGGTCGGCCACGCCACAGGTCGCGACGGCGAAACCGCTGGATGTGTCGGTCTCGCCGCTGATTGCGGCGGTCATGCCACTGGTGGTGCTGGCCAACCCGCTGGTCGCGTCGGCCACGCTATTGGTCGCGACGGCGAGACCACTGGTGGCGTCGCTCACGCCACTGGCTGCATCGGT
>JBDTUA010000428.1:0-4539 GCA_040007995.1 Gemmatimonadota bacterium
TGCTTACGGGGCCGTTTAGATTGTATTTTTATTGTATCGTCAAGGTTTTTGTATTGTATTTTTTAGAGGTCGCCGCAGCTTGGGTGCATTCGACTTTACCCGGGCGGCTTGTTGCAGCCTTCGCTTGCCCTGCAGCCGCTCTCCGTGGCACCCGATGCAGCCGCGCGTGAACGCGATCCGCTCCCCCTCGGCGAGAGAGGCCGAATCGGTCGGGAGCGGCAGCGTGAACGGCGGGACCTCGGCGCGCGACGCGCGGGCCAACTCGCGAGCGGAGAGCGCGTACACGGCGCCGACCGCGACGGGTGCGAGGGTCAGCAGGGCGACGATCGCGTTGCGCAACCACCGAAGGAGTCGGTTTCTTCGCATCGGGAGATAGTGCCCGCGCGGCGGGACGGTGTCCAGCGCCGGACCTGTCAGTGCCCCGAGCGCAGTCTTTCGGTGGCGGATCCGCCGAGCGTATACTGGAGTTCCAGGCTGTGGTATGGTCACGGGATCGAGCGCCTGTTGACCGTCTGGTCGAATGGGCTGGCCTGTGCCCGGACCTCGGACTCTCGGAGCACGAACCCCATGATCGCCCCCTCCCTCTCTCGCCTGGTCGCCGCCTGCGCCCTCCTTCTCTGCGCCGCCCCTCTACGCGCCCAGAGCGGCTCCGACGTCGCCCGGCGCTATCGCGAGGCGCACGAGGCGTCCCTGCTGCGGGACTTCGCCGACCTGCTCAAGCACCCCAACGTGGCCAGCGACAGCGTGAACATCCGGCGCACCGCCGCGTACATCCGCGATCATCTCACGGCGGTGGGGGTGACGGCGCAGCTTCTGGAGGTGCCGGGGGCGCCACCGATAGTCTTCGGGACGCTGATGGTGCCGGGGGCGACGCGCACGCTGGGCGTCTACGTCCATTACGACGGGCAGCCGGTGAACCCGGCGGAGTGGACGCATCCTCCCTTCGAACCGACGCTGTACAACCGGTCGATGGAGGCGGGGGGCACGCCCATTCCGATGCCCCGCGATGGTCAGGCGGTGGATCCCGAGTGGCGACTCTACGCACGCTCTGCCGGTGATGACCGGGCGCCGATCGCGGCGATATTGCCGGTGCTCCGGTCCTTCAAGGAGTCGGGGGTCCAGCCCACGTCGAACCTGGTCTTTCTCTTCGAGGGCGAGGAGGAAGCGGGGTCGCCGCACCTGGAGAAGTATCTGCAGACGCACCGCGACCGCTTCGATCCGGTGAACGTGTGGCTCTTCTTCGACGGCCCCGTGCACCAGAGCGGTCGCCCGCTCGTCCTGTACGGCGTGCGGGGGAGCATGGGGATGGAGATCACGGTGTATGGGGCCTCGCGCAACCTGCACTCGGGACACTACGGCAACTGGGCGCCGGACACGCCGTTGGTGCTGGCGGACCTGCTGCGCAGCATGAAGGACCCCTTCACGGGGCGCGTCCTGATCGACGGGTGGTACGACTCCGTCGCTCGGCTGGGAGTCGCCGAGCGTGCGGCGATGGCGGCCATGCCCGATAACGACGCGGCGCTGAAGAAGGAGTTGGGGTTGGGATGGACCGAGGGTCAGCCGGAGACGCTGGCGCAACGCCTCCTCTTGCCGGCGCTAACGATCCGCGGCATGAACGCCGCCAACGTGGGCGCGCTGGCCACGAATCTCATCCCGAGCTCGGCGACCGCGGCGCTGGGGATCCGCCTGGTGAAGGGGAACGACCCGGCCCACATGAAGGCGCTGGTGGAGGCTCATCTCCGGAAGCAGGGATATCACATCGTCGGTGCGGACCCCGATATGGAGACCCGCCTGCGGTATCCGAAGATCGTGAAGGTGACGGGCGGAGACGGTTATCCGGCGGCGCGCTCGGAGATGAGCGACCCGTTCATTCAGGAGGTCTCGACGGCCACCACCGCTGCCGCCGACCGCGCCTTCGAGAAGGGGAACCTGATCCTGTCGCCGACCATGGGCGGCTCCCTCCCCCTCTACCTGTTCTCCGACGTGCTGGCCAAGCCCTTCATCATCGTCCCGGTGGCCAACCACGATGACAACCAGCACGCAGCGGACGAGAACCTGCGGATCGCGAATCTGTGGTATGCGATCGACATGTACGCGGCGTTGCTCACCATGCCGAAGCGGGTGGTGCAGTAGGGGGCGGTAGCGGGGTGACAACTTCACGTCCGCATCCGGCGGACAGCGGTGCGTTCGCATCGCCCGTGAGGTATCGTTAGGGATGAGCGCAAGGACGACGTTGGCGGGAGGCACCGCTGTCTCTTCGTGAGCAAGCCGGCCGCCTGTGGAGCCGTCACCGATCGCTGTTCTGGATGCTGCACTCGGCGTGGGCACTTGCCGGCGGCATCGCCATCGTGCTCCTGGCCCGGGAACGCTACCACCTGGTGCTGTGGGTGGTGCTGTTCCTGGCGTTGGCGTGGGCATCCGCGCTGTACTTCGGCCGAGCCGACACTGCCGGCGAAGGGGCGCCGCCGAAGCTCGTGCACGAAGTGGCCTCCTACGTCACCCGCGTGCTGTACCAGGAGACGCTCTTCTTTCTACTGCCGTTCTACGCGTACTCCACGGTCGTCGGCTCCCCCAACGTCTTCTTCCTGGTGCTCCTCGGGGGCCTGGCCGTGCTCTCGTGCGTCGACCTGACCTTTGATCGGTGGCTGCGTACGCGTCCGGTGTTCGCGCTGATGTTCTTCACCATCGTCGCGTTCGCGGCCATCAACCTGCTGCTCCCCCTCATCGCAGGGCTGAGCCCTCGCTTCGCGGCGCCGGCGGCCGCGTTGCTGGCCCTCGGCGCTGCTGCCCCGCTGGCTCTGCGCACCGCACCGCCGACGCGAGGTGCGAGATTGCGGCTGGCGGCAGCCGCGGTGGCGGCGCTGGTCGTCGCGGTAGGCTTCCCGAGCCTCATCCCCCCGGTCCCGCTCCGGCTGGAGCGCGCGACGTTCGCGTCGGGGATCGAGCGCGGCTCGCTGACGTTGATGGACACCCTGGCCGGGCACGTCGCCTCGACGCAGGTGGGGGGGACGCTGGTGGTGCTCGCCCAGATCTTCGCGCCGTCGGCCCTTCCGGCGAGCGTGCAACTGGAATGGTGGCGCGACGGGGAGCTGCTCCGCACGTCCCGGCAGGTCGACATCACCGCGCATGCCGCGGGCTTCAGGGTCTGGGACTCCTATTCACCCGAGTCCGGCGCGCTGGCGCCGGGGCACTATCGAGCGGTGTTGCGGACCGCAGAACGACGCGTATTCGGCGTCGCCAGGATCACGGTCGACGGCCCGGCGGACGGGCCACGTGGCAGGAACTAGTCAGTAGGGATTTGTCCGCCCGCCATCGAACGGCGGATTCAAGCCGCGCGCGGTGGCGGTAGATTGTCTCCCCCCAACACGGAGCACACCTCGATGGCGAATGCACGTCACCATAGGCGCAAGAAGCACGAACGGGGCCGGCCACCCGAGCACGTGCCTCGCACGCACGGCTCCCACCGCACCCGCCTCCGCGAGATCGCTCACCGCGCCATGCTCGACCGTGGCTTCCTCCCGGACTTCTCGCCCGCGGCAACAGCGGCCGCACGCGAGATGTCTCCCGCGACCGCCCAGGGAGATCCCTCAATTCGCGACCTGCGCGCCCTGCTCTGGGCGTCGATCGACAACGACGATTCGCGCGACCTGGACCAGCTCTCGTGCGCGGAGCCTCTGGCCGATGGCGCCGTGAAGGTCCTGGTCGCCATCGCCGACGTCGATGCGCTGGTCACGATCGGGTCCCCGGTGGACGGTCATGCGGAGACGAATACCACGTCGGTCTACACTGCCGCCGAGATCTTCCCGATGCTGCCGGAGGTACTGTCGACCGATCGCACGTCGCTGGCCGCGGCACAGGAGCGCCTGGCGATGGTGATCGAGCTGGTTGTTGCAGCCGACGGCACGATCAGCGCGTCCGACATCTATCGCGCCGTGGTGGTCAACCGCGCCAAGCTGGCCTACAACAGTGTGGCAGCGTGGCTTGAGGGCGAGGCCGCTGCGCCGGCGCCGCTCGCCGCGGTTCCCGGGATGGACGAGCAGCTCCGCCTGCAGGATCGCGTGGCCCAGGCGATGCGCGCGGTGCGCCGCCAGAACGGTGCCCTCAGCCTCGACACGGCCGAGGCGCGGGCGGTCTTCGACGGTGAGGTGCTGGCGGAGCTCGTGCCTGACGAGGGGAACCGCGCCAAGCAGATCATCGAAGACCTGATGATCGCCGCCAATGGCGTGTCGGCTCGCTTTCTCGAGGGGCACAAGCTCCCCTCGTTGCGACGTGTCTTGCGCGTGCCGAAGCGCTGGGACCGTATCGTCGAGCTGGCCGCGGAGCTGGGAGCGCAACTCCCCGCCGACCCCGACGCCGGCGCGCTCGACGAGTTCCTGCGCGCGCGTCGTGCCGCCGAGCCGGACGGCTTCGCGGATCTCTCCCTCTCGGTGGTCAAGTTGCTCGGCTCGGGCGAATACATGCTCGAACTGCCCGGCGAAGAGGCGATGGGACACTTCGGGCTGGCGGTGCAGGACTACACGCACTCGACTGCGCCGAACC
>JBDTUA010000429.1:0-4520 GCA_040007995.1 Gemmatimonadota bacterium
CGTGACCAGCACGACCAGTTCTGCGACATCGCCGAGATTGACTTCCGCGTCGAACTCGACGAGAACGACCAGGGCGTCGTCGCCGCCACCGGGTATCGCAAGGGGCATCCTCTCCTGCAGCAGCTGCGTCAGGGGCAGGAGCCCGGGCTCGTGCTCTTCAGTTCGGGCTCGACGGGAAAGCCGAAGGCGATCCTGCACGCGTTGCCGCAGCTGCTGGAGAAATTCCGCAAGCCGCGTCACTGCTATCGCACCGTCACCTTCCTCCTGTTCGACCACATCGGCGGCTTCAATACGCTGATGTACACGATGGCGAACCTCGGCTGCGTCGTGGCGCCGGACGACCGGAGCGTCACGAAGGTCTGCCGGGCCATCGAGCGGCACAAGGCGGAGCTCCTCCCCACCTCGCCGTCCTTCCTGAATCTCCTCCTGCTGGGCGAGTCGCACCGCAACTTCGACCTCACCTCGCTCAAGCTGATCACCTACGGAACCGAGGTGATGCCCGAGCGCACGCTCTCGCTCCTGAGCGAAGCGTTCCCCAACATTCGGCTGCAGCAGACGTACGGACTCTCCGAGCTCGGAATCCTGCGTTCCAAGTCGGCCTCGAACCAGTCACTGCTGGTGCAGGTGGGGGGGGAGGACTACGAGACGAAGGTGATCGACGGCACGCTGCGAATCCGCGCCCGCTGCTCGATGCTCGGCTACCTCAACGCCCCGTCGCCCTTCGACGAGGAGGGGTGGTTCAACACCGGCGACAGCGTGATCCAGGAGGGCGACTACTACCGCATCCTGGGACGCGTCACCGAGATCATCAACGTCGGCGGGCAGAAGGTATATCCGGCCGAGGTGGAGAAGGTGATCTCGGAGATCCCGGGCTTCACCGACGTGGCGGTCATGGGCGAGCCGCACATGCTGATGGGGAACGTCGTCGTGGCAACGGTCCAGATGGACGAACCCCACCCGCCGGCCTCCGAGGTGAAGCGGAAGATCGTGGAGCACTGTCGCGGGCGGCTGCAGCCATTCATGATACCCACGAAGGTGAAGATCGTCACTGAGAGCCTTGTGAACTACCGCTTCAAGAAAGTCCGCCGTTAGGCGCGGTCCCGGCATCCGTCGGGACGCGCCGGGCCCGGGTCCGTCATTCATGGGAATCGAGTACCTCAATCCGCGCAGCGCCGCTGACGTGAATCGCGTTGCCACGCTCTACGAGGAGAACCTGGCCGACAGCCCGGTCGTTCTCCTCGGCCCCCGTTTCCTGCGCGAGTTCTTCTTCAAGAAGCTGGTTGAGAGCGACCTGCTCGGCTGCCTGGTCTGCCGGGTCGACGGCAAGGTCGTCGCGTTTCTGTCGTGGACGAACCATCCCGGAGACTTCATCGGGCGTGGGATCAAGAAGCACTTCGTGGGGCTGTCCTGGATCATGGTGAAGGGGATCCTCGCGAAGCCGGCGTCGGTGCAGCAGATCCTCTCGGCGATGCGGATCGTGAGCAAGCGCTCGGGCGACGCCGGCAAGGAACACGACCCCAAGGCGATCGAGGCGATCTCGCTGGTCGTGCCGCCCGAGTTCCAGAAGCACGTCCCCGAGGGAGGGAAGGCGCGCACGACCGTGCGTCTCGTGCAGGACCTCGCCGCGCACGCCCGCCAGCAGGGAACGGAGCGGGTGTTGTACGTGGTGCAGCCGCGAAACAAGGCGTCGAGCATCTTCTTCGCGGTAATGGGGTGCGAACTCAACAAACGTTCGTATGCGGGCGAGGAGGTGTACGTCTACACGCACCACCTGGTGGAGCGACCCGAGGATGCCTGACGCCGGCGGATCAGCCGGCGACCGCGCGAACGCGGCTGCGCCTGCGACAACGCCTGCGAGAACGCCGGCGACAACGCCTGCCTCGGACGCGGCGGTGCCAGCCGCACCGGATCCCCGTCCCGTCGCCCTGGTGACGGGGGCCCGCAAGGGGATCGGGCGGCACGTCGCCGAACAGTTGTTAGGCGCGGGCTATCGCGTGCTGGGGTGCGGACGTGGCGGCGAAGGATGGTCCGCCGACGGCTTCGCCTACCACGTCGTCGACGTCGCCGAGGAGTCGCAGGTCCTCCCGCTGATGCGCCACATCACGCAGACGTACGGGCGACTCGACGCGCTTGTGAACTGTGCCGCGCTGGCCTCGATGAACCACACGATCCTCACCCCGGTGAGCTCGGTGGAGAAGATGCTGCGCGCCAACGTGACGGGGACCTTCCTGATGTGTCGCGAGGCGGCGAAGGTCATGCGGAAGCGCAAGTTCGGTCGCATCGTCAACGTCTCGTCGGCGGCGGTGCCGTTGCGGCTGGCGGGCGAGGCGGCGTACCTCGCCTCGAAAAGCGCAGTGCAGACGCTCTCGCAGGTGATGGCGCGAGAACTCTCCGAGTTCGGTATCACGGTGAATGTCGTCGCGCCCGGTCCCACCGACACCGACATGATCCGCGGCGTCCCGAAGGCCAGGATCGAGGAGCTCACCGGCCAGTTCTTCAACAAACGGCTCACCACGCTGGACGACATTACGAACGTCGTGCACTTCTTCCTCAGTCCCGGGAGCGGTGGGGTGACCGGGCAGGTGATCTACCTCAACGGGGTGCCGAACGGGTAGCCTGTTCCTCCCTCGAGCCTGAAGGCCATGCCGAGCTGTCGCTGCCTAACGCTCACCGCACTCGTGGCCCCGTTCCTCGTGGCGTGCGGCGTGGCACCACGCATCGAGGAGACGCGCGCTCCGGACCTCGGAAAACGGGCGGTCGGGCGCCACGGGGCTGTCACCTCGGCGCATCCACTGGCCAGTGAGGCGGGGCTCGCCATGCTGAAGTCGGGAGGCAACGCGACCGATGCGGCCGTGGCGACCGCGTTCGCCATCGGTGTCGTGGAGCCTGAGATGTCCGGCGTGGGAGGCGGAGGGGCGCTCCTGGCGTGGAACCAGCGCACCGGCAGGGCGAACTATGTCGACTTCTATCCCTCGCAACCGGTGGCGCGGTGGCGCGGCCACGTCGCCGACTCGACCGTGCCATTGCGCATTGCGGCGGTCCCCGGGAATGTGGCGGGGCTGCTCGCGGCGCACGCACGACTCGGGCGCCTCACACGCGCCCAGGTGATGGCGCCCGCTATCGCGCTCGCGGAGGGGGGATTCCCGCTGTATCCGGTGCTGGCGGATTTCATCGCCCGCGACTCGTTGCGACTGGGGCGCGATTCCATCGCCCGGCGGATCTACTGGCGCGACGGACGACTGCTGCAGCTCGGGGATTCGTTACGCAATCCTGCGCTAGCCGCTGTGCTGCGGCGCATCGCCGAGCGGGGGCGCGACGGATTCTACATGGGCGCAACAGCGCGCGCGCTGGTGGACCGCCTCAACGCCGGCGGACATCCGGCCACGCTCGATGACGTTGCAGCGTACGAGCCGCAGTGGAAGCGTCCGCTCTGCACGATGTACCGTGGCCGCGTGGTTCTTTCCGCGCCGCCCCCCATGGGCGGGCTGCAGTTCCTCCATACGCTGGAGCTGCTCGAGTCGCATGAGATCGCCGCGTTGGGACTGCCGACGCGCGATGCGGCGGCGTTCGACCTGTTGGCGTCGGCAATGCGGGTAGGGATCCTCGCCCATTCCGGCAACGATGACCCGCGCTGGTCCTCGATTCCCGCACGCGGCCTGATCTCCGACGCTTTTGCCGCCCAATGGAGCGATGTCGTCGGTCGGGAGCGTGCCCCGGATTCGCTCGGCGCGCGCGATGCCCGATCGTTCGATGGGGTGCTGCCTGCCGCATGCCGCGGCTTCTCGCCCTTCCCCGAGGTGGCAAACGTTGCGCCTGACGGCGCGCCGCCTGCGGCAGGGCAGGCGCGCTTCCGCGACGAATCGCGGCGCGCGTCCGCCGCCCCCTCGGCGACGGCGCGGGCGTCGCTCGACTTCGCCGTACATGACAGCGCGTCGGGTGGAGAGACGACGCACATCGCGGTGGTGGATGCCGATGGGAATGCCGTGTCGATGACCGTGACGAATTCCTCGGCGTTCGGCGCCAAGGTGATGGCGGCGGGATTCTGGATCAACGATTCCGGATGGTGGCCACGCAGCGCCTCCGCGATCCCGGCCTCGTTGCCCTCGCAGTGGCGCACCCGGATCACCACGATCGCACCGTCGGTACTGCTCAAGGATGGACGGGTCGACCTCATCGTCGGATCACCGGGGGGGCCGCGCATCCCGTTCGCGATGGCCCAGGCCGTGGTCTACGCCGTCGACTTCCAGATGGATCCGTTCGAGGCGCTGCGCATGCCGCGCCTCTATCCCGCGCCGAATCGCCGGGTGGAGGTGGAAGGGGGCTTTGAGGGGGAGGTGCTGGCTCGCGCGCGGGCAATGGGCTACCGCCCCGAGGCGCCAGACTTCGGTTACGCGCGCGTCTACATGATCGCGCGGCGCGGCGGAGCGTGGGTTGCAGCTGCCGATCCACGCCACGACGGGCAGGCGCGCGCATACTGAGGCGCGCGCCCGGCCGGTCCGGCGCGAGGTACGTGCCTGACG
>JBDTUA010000430.1:0-4508 GCA_040007995.1 Gemmatimonadota bacterium
CGGCATCGAGGAGCGTGTGCTCGTCGACGCAGGCGTCGTGCGAGTCGGGCGCGTCACGGGGGCGCGCGGCGGCCTACCCTTATGCGAGCGCGAGGTATTGCAGCCGCGAGTTATCGTGTGGTGCACCGGCTTCGAGCCGGACTACTCCTGGATCGACCTGCCGGTGCTCGACGCGCACGGTCGACCGCGGCACCGGCGCGGCATCGCCACCGACGTCGATGGCCTCTTTTTCGTCGGATTGCGCTTTCAGCATCGCCTGACGTCCGCACTGCTTGGCGGCGTCGGGGCGGACGCCGCGTTCATCGCCGAGCAGGCATCGCTTCGCGCGACCCTTCGTGCGACACTGCGTGACAGCGGGTAGCACCCGCTGCGTTGATCGCGCCGTGCCGACGTGGTAGAATCTGCACGACACAAACGGAGCGCGCGAGGACATGACGAGCACGGAGCGGGCGGCGCCGTACATGGGGCACTTCGTGCCGTGGGATGGCGGCTGCCTGCTCATCGGCCGCGGCGCCGCATTAGTCCCGGTTCACGCGCACTACGCGATCCAGATCGCCTTCGGCGCGACGCGCGGTATCCGGTTTCGCACCGGTGACCGTGAACCTTGGAGTGCGTATGGCGGCGCGATCATTCCGTCGCGCCAACCACACTCGATGGATGCGACGCAGGTGCAACCGAATGCAGTGCTGTTCGTCGAGCCCGAGACGTTAGCGGGGAGGGCACTCGCCGAGCGCCACCTCGCAGGCGGGATCGCGCACGTGCCCGATGCCGTGCTCGACGACCTGACGCCACCGCTTTTCGCCGCGTGGGTCGAGGCGTCACAAGGCCGCCGGACGGAGCGCGATGTGGCCGACGCCGCGCGGCGCATCGTGGAGGCGCTCACCGGCGGCGTCTCATCGTCGGTCACGACCGACGAGCGCCTCCTGCGTGCGATCGCGTACATCCAGGCGCACCTCGATCGTGCAATTTCGCTCGAGGAGGTGGCGGGCGAGGCGTGCCTCTCCCCGAGTCGCTTCCGGCATCTGTTCGTTGAGCAGATGGGGATGGGGCTACGCCCGTACGTGCTCTGGCGCCGCTTTCTGCGCGTGTGGGCGCTCCTGATGGCAGGCGAGACACTCTCGACCGCCGCGCATGCGACAGGATTCGCCGACGCCGCGCACCTCTCGCGCACGTCGCGCACCATGTTCGGCTTCCCGCCGAGCGCGATGCTGATGGTGGGGCCGCTGCCACGCGGTGCATCAGGCGTCGACGCGCACGTTCGTGCGTGATGCGCGTCGGTACGCTGCGGGCTCGTGCGAGCGGCCGCATCTCGGCGAGCGCCGCGAGCTTCCCCTTCCTCTCCCGCTGACCTTCTGAGCCCGAGGTCGAGACCCGCCGGGATGATGCCGATCATCGCCACGGAATGGCCGAAAGCGGACTCGCCGACAGGCATTCGCGGATCGCCCGCGTGCGCCATCGATATCTGATCACGTGGAACCGGTCGGCATCTGCTCGCAATGGACCCCGGATCCACGCATATCTCGCTGGCGTCCGGGTCGCCGCGCATCCACCATCTCCCAGCCCCCCATCCTAAACCCGCTCCGCACCTACCCCCGCCCCCACCCCCGCCGGCAGCACGGTGGCCGCCAGCCGGCCGATGTTGAGCGTACGCGCGTTGGAATCGATGATTTCTCGGTACAACCCGCCGTCGGCATACAACGACTCGTGCGTCCCCTCGCCAACGATCGCCCCCTCGCGCATGACATAGATATGGTCGGCGTCCATGATCTGGCTGATGTTGTGCGAGATGATCAAAACGGTCCGGTTGCGCTTGATGGCATCGATGCTTGCCTTGATTTGTTCGGTCGTGATGGCATCGAGGCTGGCGGTGGGCTCGTCGAGGAAGATGATGGGCGGATTCTTGAGGAAGAGGCGCGCGATGGCGATGCGCTGCTGCTGCCCGCCGGAGAGCTC
This sequence comes from Gemmatimonadota bacterium, assembly GCA_040007995.1. Taxonomy (GTDB): domain Bacteria; phylum Gemmatimonadota; class Gemmatimonadetes; order Gemmatimonadales; family Gemmatimonadaceae; genus SCN-70-22. The sequence goes on from JBDTUA010000430.1 coordinate 1,954, forward strand.
GCGCGCCTGGGTCTCGTATCCCTGCGGCATGGCGAGGATCTGGTCGTGCAGCGATGCCTGGCGTGCCGCCGCGACGATCTCCTCGTGCGTCGCCCCCAACCGACCATAACAGATGTTCTCCTCCACAGTCCCCGGAAAGATGTGGTTCTTCTGCATAACGAGCCCGATCTGCTCCCTTACGAAGTCCTGGTCGTACCCGGCCAGATCCCGCCCATCGAGCAGGACCTGTCCGCGCGTCGCGTCGTAGAATCCGGCCAGCACGTTCATGGCCGAACTCTTGCCAGCACCCGAGAGACCGACGAGCGCAGTGGTCTTGCCCTGGCGCAACTCGAGAGCGACGCCGCGCAGCGCCTGCTTCCCGTTGGGATAGGTGAAGTCGAGGGCACGCATGCTGAAGTCGCCGCGCAGTCTGGACGGAACGACGCCGCCGACTTTCGGGAGGTAGGCGTCGCCTTCGATCATCACGAAGAAGCCTTCGCTATACGCAAGCGCCTCGGTGTATTCGTCATAGATGCGGTGCAGGTGGCGCACCGGGGCTGAGACGTTGTTGAAGAGCATGATGTGCAGCAGGATGGCGCCGATCGTCATCTGGTGATTCAACACGAAGTAGATGGTCACCGTGAAGACGAGCATGATGCCGAACTGCTCGGTGATGCTCTTGAGTCCGTCGAACAGGTAGTTGGTGCGGTGGTGGGTGATCTCGTTGTCGACGAGCCGAGTGTTGAGCGCCTGCTGGCGCCTGGTCTCGTACCCCTCGCGCACGAACGACTTGACGACAAAGACCGACTCGAGCAGCCCGAAGAGGGCATGGGTCTTCTCCTCGCGCACCTGCTGGATGCTCCCTCGAATGCTCTTCTGTCGCAGCGACTGGGAACGGCTGATGTAGGCGTACACGGGGAGCATCAGCGTGGAGACGACGCCGACCCAGACGTTCTTGTTGTACATGAGCGCCAAAGCGAAGGCGGCGTTCGCCAGCATCGGGAGGATGTCAACGAAGATGTTCTTCACCGTCTTGGCGATGCTCTCGATCCCCTTGTCGATGCGCTTCTCGAGCTTCCCGGTCTGGTTCTGCGGGAGGGCGAAGAACGACAGGTGATAGGCGACGATACGCTGGATGGTGTAGTCGTACAGGTCCCCCGCCATGCGGAAGCGGATGCGGTCGCTCAGGTACTTCTGCCAGAGCTGCAACCCCATGCTCAGCACCTCCTTGCCCAGCATGATGGCGACAAGCGCACCAACGATGGTCAGGACGCGGCGCTGCGGGACGGGCTCGTCGAGCATCCCCTGCACGGCGTTCACCGAGTACTCCATGACGAGCGGGGTGACCTGCGCGAGCAAGGCACCGAGCGTTGTCAGGATCAACGTGAAGGCCAGCGTCCCGTTGTACTTCTTGATGAAGGGGTAGAGCTTGCGCCCCAGCGTCAGCGTCGTCATGACAGGCGCCTTACGCGAGCAGCGGGCGGGCGAACTCGCGCGTCGTCACCTGCGCATCGTTCTCGTAGTCGTAGAACAGTTCGGTCATCGAGGCCACGATGTGCGGATCGTTGGTCTGGAAGGCGGTGAGCTTGGTGGCGCGCCCGCTGGTGCTTGAGCCGCTCCCGAGGATACAGACGCAGAGACCCTTGAAGATCCCGGGCTTGTTCTCCGGAGGGGCCGAGATGAAGAGCTGCACGGGAAGCGTCTTCGCGATGCGCGTGACGCGCACCCCCAGCTCGGTCAGCTCCTGGATGGCCTGCCCCTGCTGCTGGTACAGGTGCTGCACCAGGTGGGACTGCGGGTTGTCCATGGTCCCGGTGGGATCGGCGACGAGGAATCGCTTGTGATGCGCGATCCCCTCGGTCTGGCGCAGCATGGCGTTGCTTCCGGGGCGATAGCTTTCCACGACGACGTGGTCGTTGAGCACCTTACCCAGGTAGCGCAGGAAGGGATGCGCATTGCCTTGCGGCTGGTCGTCGAGTGTGACCATCTGCACGCGCGAGTCGGCGCCGATGCTGCGCAGGTAGAGCGAGGCTTCCTTGAGCTTGTTCTCGACGTCGATGCAATCACGATGCAGCGACTCAGCTTTTCGAGCGTAGTCGAACTGTGTGGCGGTACCCAGTTCGTGCGGCTTGAGGTTGGCGTGCTTGGCGACATACTCCATGCGGTACTGCGAGATGCCCTCAACGCGCGCAGAGTTGGAGAGGACGAGCAGGTTGTTTCCCTGCGCCTTGGCCAGGTCGATGACCTGCGTGATCCCGCCGAGCACCTCGCGCGTCCCCTCCATGAGGGTGACCTTCTCGTTGACCTTGCCGCTGACGTCGATCAGGAGGGTGTTGAGCGAGTTGGTGGCCTGCACGAGCAGGCTGGTCTGCGTCTTGATGCGGTCCATCTCCTGCTGGTTTGCGCGGTCCTTCTGTCGGTTGATTTTTTCCGTAGCAACCGTGATGTAGAGTCCGACGAAGACGCCGACCACGCCGCCCATCAGGCCGGCGATGTCGAGGTCGCGGATGTAGCGGTCGATGCCGGGGGAGAAGTAGGCCTTCGGGTCATTCCATTGCCCCGAGGCGTCGACGCGG
>JBDTUA010000431.1:0-4492 GCA_040007995.1 Gemmatimonadota bacterium
GCACGTACCATTCGTCGTGCACCGTCGGCTCTTCGTTGTGTAAAGTCGACTGTTCGTCGTGTACCGTCGACTGTTCGTCGTGCGCCGTCGACTCGTGGTCGTGCGACGTCGGCTCCTGCTCGTGCGCCGTCGGCTCCTCGTCGTGCGCCGTCGGCTCCTCGTCGTGCACCGGCGACTCTTCGTCGTGCGCCGTCGGCTCCTGGTCGTGCACCGTCGACTCTTCGTCGTGCAGCGCTTCCTGCTCCCCCCGCGCGCGGCGAATCTCATCGGCGTTTCGGGCCTCGACTCCGCGGTCCCGACTCACGACCTCACCCCCCCCGGCTCGCCCGGATGGCGAAAACTCTCGTCTTCTCGTCTTCTCGTCTTCTCCCAACTAGCAAATGTCTGTTGATGCCGCTGGTCGATTCTATGAGGCGGTCGCCCGGACGGATCTCGCCGCGCTCCTCGGCGCGGTGGATCATCGAATAGACGGGGCGATCCTTGACCGAGCCGCCGGGGTTGTTCCCTCCGAGCTTGCCGAGAACGACCGTCCCGACCCGTCCCCCTTCCGCGCCGGGGAGGCGGCTCAGGCGCACCAGCGGGGCGTTGCCGATCGTCTGGTCGATTGGCGTGTACTTGATGAGGTCGGACGATGGCGTGTGCATTCCTGCAGAACACGCGCGGACGCTGCGGAGTTCGTCCGGTCGTGGCCGGTAATTTTCGCGGAGCCGCCGCCCCCGACACCGCCGGAGCGTCGGTGGACACCGCAGGCCAAGACTCCGCTCGCGCCGCAGTCGAAGCAGCCGCTGGGATGCTGCTGGTGAGCTGAGGGTGCTTGTGCTGGCCCATCTGGAGCCTTCAGCGCTGCTTCAGGTGACGCGCTCCGTGCGGTAAGTTCGGCTTCCTTCACTCACCCCTCGATGCGCCGCGACTCGCCCCTTCGCCTGCTCCTCCTCGCTACCGCGTTGCTCTCGCGTCCAGTCTCGGCGCAGGAAGTCCTGTCCGGCGTCGAGCGCATCGTCGCGGTGGGCGACGTGCACGGCGACTACCAGCAGTTCGTTACGGTGCTGCGGCAGGCGGGGGTGGTGAACGCCAAGACCAGGTGGAGCGGTGGGCGCACGCACCTCGTACAGGTCGGCGACGTACTCGACCGGGGTCCGGACTCGCGCAAGGTGCTCGAGCTCCTCATGGCGCTGGAGCCCCAGGCGGTGAAGGCCGGCGGTCAGGTGCACGCCTTGATCGGGAACCACGAGGTCATGAACGTGCTCGGCGACCTGCGCTACGTCTCAGCGAAGGAGTATGAGGCGTTCCGGGGCCCCAAGTCGAAGCAGCTGCAAGAGCGCGCCTGGAAGGTCCTCTCCGACTCGACGCGTCGCGACGACAGCGCCTATCGCGCGCAGTGGTTCCAGGATCATCCGCTCGGCTGGGTGGAGCAGCGGCTCGCCTTCGAGGGGAACGGGCGATATGCGAGCTGGATCCGCGGCCACAATGCGGTCCTCAAGATCAACGACTTCCTCTTCCTGCACGGGGGGATCGGACCGAAGTACGTGGACTCGTCGCTCACCTCGCTCAACGTTGGGGTGCGCCGAGCGCTCGACCCCACGTCGCCGCCCGCGGAGGGCAACATCGCCGAGGATCCGGAAGGGCCGCTCTGGTACCGCGGCCTCGCTACCGGTGATGAGGCGGCGCTCTCTCCGCTGGTCGACAGCGTCCTGCAGTCGTTCGGCGTGCACCATGTCGTGATCGGCCACACGGTGACTCCCGGAACCGTCTTCCCGCGTTTCGGCGGCCGGGTCATCACGATCGATGTCGGACTGTCGTCGGTCTACGGCGGCCCGCCGGCCGGCCTCGTGATCGAGAACGGGACGGTGTACACGCTGCATCGCGGGACGAAGCTGCTCCTCCCGTTAGGCGGCGACTTGTGGCCCTATCTCGAGGCGGCCGTGGCGCTCGATCCCCCTGGCTCACGGCTGCGCACCTTCCTCGCCGAACAGAAGGCCGCGAAGGGATCGCCATGACGACGTACTGCGAAGTCGCGCGCGGCCACGAGTTCCACGGCCCCTATCACGATCGGGAGTACGGCTTTCCGGTACGAGACGACGACCTGCTCTTCGAACGCCTCATGCTCGAGATCAACCAGGCCGGCCTCTCGTGGCTCACGATCCTCCGGAAGCGCGAGGGCTTCCGCCGAGCCTACGACGGCTTCGAGATCGCCCGCGTCGCCCGCTACGGCGCGCGCGAGGAGGCACGACTGCTCGCCGATCCGGCGATCATCCGCAATCGGCTCAAGGTGACGGCGGCGATCGAGAACGCGCGGCGCATCCAGGCGCTGCAGCGCTCCTACGGCGCCTTCTCCGTCTGGCTCGATGCGCACCACCCGCTCGATCGCGCGGAGTGGCAGCGGCTCTTCAAGTCGACCTTCCTCTTCACCGGCGGCGAGATCGTGCACGAGTTCCTGCTCAGCACTGGCTATCTCCCCGGGGCACATGTGGAGAGCTGTCCGGTGTATCCGGTGGTGTTGCGCGAGGGGCCGGCGTGGGCGCGGTGAGCGGTCTCCGCGCGTCATCCCTCGCGCCTTTCACCACCAGGTGCTGCAGAACGGGGCGCTGCCGATCAGCGAACTCGGCGAGAAGATCGAGGCGTGGCGGCGGACGACAAAGTGACACGGTGGGGGGCGACGCCGAGCACTGTCAGGCGCCCGCCGTCACGGCACCAGCTTGATCTCCGACATGCGGCGCACCGGCGAGACGTAGGCGCTGACCAGGCTCTGGTTGCCATCGGCGCCGACAGCCGCCACGCCGAAGACGTAGTCGTCGATCGACACGTTCGGGAAGGCGAACTGCGTCACCGCCCCGACGTCCTGCGTGTGCTCCCAATCGTTGGACCAGGCATTGCGCCAGTAGAGGCGATAGCTGACTGCGCCGGGCGACGCGGCCCATTGCATCGTGGCGTCGTAGCCACTCGCGCCGCGGGAGAGGCGCGGCTGGCCGCGGTCGGACACGACGTTCGGGGCGGGAGGGGCGAGCGCGACCGACGCGGCACCGGCGGCGTTGATCCGCGCGTTCTGCGCGAGGTACGGGAAGTCGACCCCTTCGATCTTGTCCTCGGCAGAATGCTGCCGGAAATAGTTCTCGTTCGCCTCGCGGAAGACAGCGGCGGGGAAATCGTTCGCGGTGAACGACGAATGATCACTCCCGCGTCCGAAGCGATCCTCGCGCGCCATCAAACGGATCGTTTGCGAGGGAACGTAGATGGCCCCGATCCGCGCGATGTAGCGGGCGAGTGAGCGCGACATCGAGTCCTCGGGACCGAGCGAGTAGACGCGCACGCTCTCGCCATCGATGATTCCGTTGCCGCCGTGGATGTTGCCGACGATGTCGTTGTTGAAGTTGGCCTCTACCACGACCTTGTCGGCGGCGAGGCGCTGGGCGTGCGCCATCGATCCAATCAACCCTTGCTCCTCGCCCGCCCAGGTGATGAAGACGAGCGTGGCGTCGAAGGTGAGTCCGCTCTCCGCGAAGACGCGTGCGAGTTCCATCGTCAGCGCGGTGCCGCTGCCGTCGTCGTTGGCGCCGGGGGCGTCGACGTTGTGATTGAATTCGCGATTGGACTGCACGTCGCCCGCCGCGCCGGCCGGGCGCCCCTGCGGCGCGTTGTCACGGGGATTCACCGAGTCGTAGTGACCGCTGATGTAGACTCGACGCGCTGAGCGGCCGGGGAGGACGGCCATCACGTTGACCACGTCGACATCGCGCGTGATGCGTCCCTGCTGCGCCACGTGGTGGCGGTCGAAGGAGACTTGCAGCTTCGGGCTCGCGCGCTTGAACTCGTCGAAGATCCAGCGACGCGCAGCGCCGATTCCTCGCGTCGTCGCGAGGGTGTCGGAGAGCGTCGACCTCGTCCCGAATGAGACGAGTTTCGTCACGATCTCCTCGAGGCGCTGCGGCGAGACCCTGGCAACGAGCGCCTGGATGCGAGGATCGGCGTCCGGGCGGGAGGGGCCCTGCGCCAGGACCCCCGATGCAGGGACGAGGACAAGGACCGACATGAGCACGGATCGCACGATACGCAAGGCGGGCATGGCAGGACTCTCGTTCGGGGGCAGGGAAGTCGACGGGTGGCTGACGGACGATAGCGGACGCGAGAAGCGACTCAGCGGACGTGGTGTTGCGTGGGAACGGGCAGTAACGCGTGGTGGCGTGTCTCGGGGTGTACCGCAGCATTGCGCGGCGTATCGCGCCTGTGTTGAATAACGGTGTCGCTCGCGTACGCGTTGCACCAGCGCGCGGCCGAACCTCGTCCGGAAACGCCGGGCGAGATCAGTTCTATGTCGTCGCACGCAAGACCGAGGGCGGAAGGAGCAGTGAAAACCGTCACCAGGGTTGGATGCGGATGAAGGAGGAGCCGCCGGGCAAAGCGGTTGCGCGGGCGGTGGCGAGTCCGGTCGCGAAGCCGGGTGCAAAGGCGGCGGCAAAGGCGGCGGCGAAGTCGAAGACGCGGCGCAAGCCGGCGA
>JBDTUA010000432.1:0-4489 GCA_040007995.1 Gemmatimonadota bacterium
CCAACCACCACTCCAACCACTTCGCCTGCTGAGGTGAAGGCCGCCTAGCCGCCATGAACCGCATTCCCTCCGTCGAAAGGACGGGGGGAATGCGGCATGGGTGGCCGTTCAGAGTGAATGCGAATCGACGGCGAACGCCCGCTTCTGGCGCCCGACTCGATCACCCCCCAGAATCCACTCCGGTCTCCCGTCCCCCGTCCCCCGTCCGCTCCTCATGAACACCCGCCGCCAATTCCTTATCCGCGCTCCCATCGGACTCTTGGGTGCCGCAGCCGCTTGCCGCGGAGCAGAACAGGCCACACCGGCGGCGTCAGGCGCAACGGGCTCCGCTCCCGCCGGCGCCCCCTCTGCCTTCGGCACGTCGCCGCTCACCGGCCCGGAAGTCACCGCGGCCACCTTCGCCGAAGCGGCAAAGCTCGCCCGCGTCACCCACACCGACGCCGAGCGCGAGATGATGGCCGAGAGCTGGCGGCGCACGCTCGCGTCGACGATGGAGCGGCGTACCGGGCCGAGGAAGGTGGCGCTCCCCCCGGAGCTCTCGCCGGCGTCGCTCTGGAGTCCGGCGCAGGCGGTCGGCTTCGTGCCGCCGTCGCGCGATCGCTTCGTGCGCGCGGCGACCGATCCCGGTCCGCTCCCCGCCAGCGACGACGACATCGCCTTCGCCCCGCTCACCGCACTCTCGCGCTGGATCGAGAAGCGTCAACTGACGTCGCTCCGGCTGACGCAGATCTACCTGGCCCGCATCGCGCGACTCGACCCAAAGCTGCATTGCATCATCACGCTCAACGCCGACGCGGCGCTCGCCGCCGCGCGTGCGGCCGACGCGGAGATCGCCGCCGGGCGCTATCGCGGTCCGCTGCACGGCGTCCCGTACGGCGTGAAGGACCTGCTCGACACCGCCGGGATCGCGACGACCTACGGCGCCGAGCCATTTCGGAACCGCGTCCCGACCACCGACTCGGCGGTCGTTAGGCGCTTGCACGAGGCGGGCGGGGTGCTGCTCGCCAAGCTCTCGCTGGGCGCCCTCGCGCTCAACGACATCTGGTTCGGCGGACAGACCATGAACCCGTGGCTGCTGGAGGAAGGGGCGTCGGGGTCGAGCGCCGCCCCGGCGGCGGCGACCGCCGCGGGGCTCGTCGGCTTCTCGATCGGGAGCGAGACCGGCGGGAGCATCGTGAGCCCGAGCATGCGCTGCGGTGTCACCGGGCTCCGTCCCACCTTCGGGCGCGTGCCGCGCACCGGAGCGATGACGCTCTGCTGGTCGCTCGACAAACTCGGGCCGATGACGCGCGGGGTGGAGGACGCGATGCTCGTGCTGCAGGCGATCAGCGGCCCGGACGCCGGCGACGTGTCGAGCGTGGCCAGTCATCTTGACTACGACGCAGCGCAGCCGATCACGGGCCTCAAGCTCGGGTACTTTCCGGCGTGGATGAACCAGGCGCCGGCGACCGACGTCGATCGCGCCGCGCTCGAGTCGCTCAAGAAGCTCGGGCTCACCCCGGTCGAGCTGACCTTTCCCGGCATCCCGCACAGCGCGCTGATGAACATCCTGTTCAGCGAGGGGGCGGCGGCGTTCGAGGAGCTGACGCTCTCGGGCGACGCGGCGACGCTCAAGGTGCAGCTCCCCGACGCCTGGCCGAATGTCTTCCGGATGTCGCGCTTTCTCTCGGCGGTGGACTTCGTGCAGGCCGACCGGCTCCGCCGCCGCTTCGCCACCGAGCTGGCGACGATGTTCACACAGGCGGACGTCCTGCTCGTCCCGTCGCTGCGCGACGAGATGCTGACCGTCACCAACTTTACCGGTCAACCCTCGCTCACCGTGCGCACCGGCTTCGTGAACGTCGCCGAGGCGCGCAGCGACTGGGCCCCCGACCCCAAACATCCGCTGCCGACGTTCGATCCGCCGCGCCGAGTGCCGCACGGAGTGACGTTGATCGGTCGGCTGTTCGATGAAGGGACGATCACCCGGGTGGGGATCGCGCTGGAGCGGGCGTCGGGAGTGGCGGGCGAACGCCCCACGCTGGCTTGACGGCTTCGAACACTCCATGCTGGCGGACGGCATAGACCGACCGAAGGGTCGCTCCGACCGTGCTCGTTCAGACAGCGTTCACATAGCGTTCATACGGCGCACGAATCACTCAGCACATTGAGCGACTTGTTCGTAATCCGTACTTCACCGGTGCATGCCGCCTCAACCCGCACGCGCCGACCGGCCCCCTTCCCGCCGGCCCGCCAGACGTTGCGCGCAACATCTGAAGCGCGACAGGAGTATATGGAGTCGTGAGACCTCGTTCGTGCATGACAGGAGGCACTATCGCGCTTCCGGACCCGTACGCAGCTTGCATCGTGTTCGTCAGCCGACTTTCCGGGCGCGTGTCCTTCTCCCGCGCCGTGCGAAGCCCGATCCCCGCGCGTGGAGGCCGGTGGCCGTGACGCGCGATGCAGAACTGGAGAAGCTCGCACCGGCGAACGGGGGCGAGATGATCGCCCTCGAGATCGCCTGGGCGCGCGGCGCGCTCGACTGTCATGTCGAGCGGATCCTGGCTTTCGTGGACCGCAACCGCGATGACATCATGCAGCTGGCGGACGACGCAGCGCACGAGACGAGCGCGTCACCCGACCCGCGCGCCGCTTCGCCCCATCCTTCGGACGCGCACGCGTTGCTCGACGCGGTGAAGCGCGTCGTGGGACGAGCCGGCGCGGTGCACCTCCCCTCGGAGATGCGCGACCAGCTGCAGGTGATGCGCGACGAACTCTGGATCCGCGGCGAGCGCGGTGATTACGACCGCGCCAACATCGCCCAGGAGTGGACGTCGCTCCACGCCGCGAATTGGCGTCGATGGCGGCTCAAGGAATACGCCTTCGTCATCGATCGCAGCACGGACCCGATCCTCGCGCGGTTGGGTGCGGGAAGTCGAGCGGCGGGGGATCGGCGCGGGGAGTGAGCGCCGCGTCGCGGGCGTTCAACGTCGCCGCGTCGTCTGCGCCATTCCGCGGGTCCGTTGACGCGATGCTGTCACCGGAAACATCAGCCGACTCCGGCCGGACAACACATATTCCGTCGCCTTCGCCCCATCGCGCGGTAGCGCTACCACGAACCCCCGCTCCACCAACCAGGTCAACGCGGTCGAGACCGCCCCTTGCGTCAGCTGCCAGCGGCGCATGAGCTCCCGTTGGGTCATCGCCTTCGACGGCGCGGACGCTCCCCACTGGGTGAGCTGCGACACGCGGGAACGCTCAGGGAGCTGCTGCAACTCGGCCATGTAGCGCGCCCGCAATACCGGACGCAATTCGTCGATGGCCAGCGAGCGCACGGCTGGAGCCGTGGGTCGCCCCGTGTCGTCCCTCACCCCCGTCACGCCGATCAGTTGACCGGCGCCATCATCCAGCGCCTTGAGAAGCCCGCGAAGGTCGCCGCGATAGAGCTCGTAGAGCGCGGCGATCGCCTCGTCGTCTACCGGAGGGATGACCCGCCGCCCGCCGTCGAGGCGCAAGTGCTCGGCCCGAGCCTGCAGGAGACGATGCACATCGGCGATCGCCATTGGTTCCAGCGGGAGGATGTCGACGATCGAGCGTATCTGGGGATGCGGCTGCACGATCGCCTGCACGGCGTCGGTGGTGCCAACCAGGATGAAGTGCAGTCCGTCGTGCAGGAGCATGAGGTCGCGCAACGATCGCAGCAGTTCGGCTGCGTGCCGGGTGTCTGACTCGGTCAGGTTCTCGAGATTGTTGAGATGGAGGATGACGCCGCGTGCGTCGGCGCCGCGCACCAGTGTCATGAGGTCGCGCATGATGCGCGGACCATCCAGCAGGATGTCCTTCGGTGTGACGACTGTCGTGCCTTTGGTCGCCCCTCCGCCGATGCCAAAGAGCGACAGACTCCCACCTCCCGACCCGATCCGAAAGGCACGCACCACGAGCTGCGCATCACGCATCGCGGCGTGATCGCGCGCCTGCGGTCGATTAATGAGCATCGTGTCGTAGAGCGCGGCCAGCACGCGTCCGAACAGCTGCTCTGCGCTGTCACGTGGGAGGATGGGCACGACCTCGTCGGTGGCCAGGTAGCCATCGGACAGGAGCGACGACTTGAGCGCCTGCACGAGCGTCGTCTTTCCGACGCCCGGCAGGCCCGCCACCGCCTGTCGAGTCGAGCCATTTCCCGCACCGTGTACGCGGGCACGCAGATCGGCCAGTTCCGTCTCGCGCCCCACGAAGAGCGTCAGCGGGCGTTGCGTCTGTTCACGCCGTTCCAGCGTCCCCTGAAAGTACGGGGAGCTGACCAGCCGATAGAGATTCCAGGCGGTGGGGAGCGGGGCGAGCGACATGTACCGATATCTGTGAGGGCAACTCTACGGCTAATATACCATCGATATTAGATAAATTGCTAATACCTTCCCTGTATCTGCCGAGTGCTTCTGCCCGCCGATATCGGAGTCCTCCCGTCCTCCCGTCCCCCGTCCCCCGTCCCCTATCTCCCTCCCGGCATCTT
>JBDTUA010000433.1:0-4455 GCA_040007995.1 Gemmatimonadota bacterium
CATCACCCCCGACGAATACGCCGCGATCCTCACGGGCATCCGCGAGCACGTCCCGGGCGCGCGCGACGTGATCCTCTCCACGCACTGCCACGACGACCTCGGTCTTGCCGTTGCCAACTCGCTGGCCGGCGTGCGCGCCGGGGCGCGACAGGTCGAGTGCACGATCAACGGCCTCGGCGAACGCGCCGGCAATGCCGCGTTGGAGGAGATCGTGATGGCGCTCCACACGCGCCGCGCCTTCTACGGCGTCGAGTCGCGCATCGTCACCCGGGAGATCGGACGCGCGTCGCGGCTCGTGTCGCAATGCACCGGGATGCGAACGCCTCCGAACAAGGCGATCGTCGGCGGCAACGCCTTCGCCCACGAAGCGGGTATCCATCAGGACGGCGTCCTGAAGAACCGTCTCACCTACGAGATCATGAGCGCCGACGTGGTCGGGCTCGAGGGATGTCGGCTCGTGCTCGGCAAGCACTCCGGGCGGCATGCGCTGCGCGCGCACCTGGTGAGCAATGGTCATACGCTCTCCGACGAGGAGTTCGCGCGGGTATTCACGCGCTTCAAGGACGTGGCCGACAAGAAGAAGACTGTGGACGATCGCGACATCGAGGCGATCGTTGCCGGTGAAACGATGCGCGCCCTGGCGATCTATCGACTCGAGCTGGTCCAGGTCTCGTCGGGCACGCATGCGATCCCGACGGCGACGGTACGCTTGATAGGCCCCGACGGCGTCGCGCTTGTCGCCGCCGCGCAGGGGGACGGACCGGTCGATGCGATCTGCGCTTCGATCAACCAGGTCGTCGGGGACGTGGCGGAGCTGGTCGAGTTCTCGGTCGACGCGGTCACCGAGGGGATCAACGCCATCGGCGGCGTCACTGTCCGCCTGCGCGCCAAGGACGAAATGCTGACCCATGCCCATCCGCAGGATGAAGTGCCGCGCGGCACACGCTTCACCGGCTTCGCGGTCCACACCGACATTCTCGTCGCCACCGCCGAGGCCTACGTCAGCGCCCTCAACTCCCTGCTGCGCGCGCGCTCGGCGGAGACGCCGGCCGCCATTCACACGCCGCCGAGAGGTGCCGTGGCAGTTCCGGCCGGGAGCGCCTCATGAGTTCCCTCTCCACGACACCCGCGGAGACACCAAACGTCGACAGCGACGCCTCGCTCGCCGACCGGCCTCCGCGCACGCTGGTCGACAAGATCTGGGACGCGCATCTTGTTCGCGACGAAACGGCAGACACACCGGCGATCCTGTACGTCGACTTGCACCTCGTGCACGAGGTGACATCGGCGCAGGCCTTTCACGAGCTGCGCCAGCGCAGGATCGGTGTGCGGCGTCCGGATCGCACGATCGCCACGATGGATCATTCCACGCCTACCCTGCTCGCCCCCGGCAAGCGACGGCTGCAAGTCGCCGATTCACAGGCGGCGGCGCAGCTCGACACGCTCGAGCGCCACTGCGCTGACTTCGGCGTGCCGCTCCTGAACCTCGAACATCCGGGACGCGGGATCGTACACGTGATCGGCCCGGAGCTCGGTCTTACGCAGCCCGGCATGACGATCGTCTGCGGCGACTCGCACACCAGCACCCACGGCGCCTTTGGCGCCCTCGCCTTCGGCATCGGGACCTCCGAGGTGGCCGATGTACTCGCCACGCAGTGCCTCCTGCAATCGCGCCCGCGGACGATGGAGGTGCGCGTGGACGGTGCGTTAGGCGCCGGGGTGACGGCCAAGGACGTCGTCCTTGCCATGATCGCGCAGATCGGCGTGGCCGGCGGACAGGGCCACGTGATCGAGTACACGGGATCCGCGATTCGCGCCCTCGACATGGAAGGGCGCATGACCGTGTGCAACATGTCCATCGAGGCCGGGGCACGCGCCGGCCTCGTGGCCCCTGACGAGACGACCTACAGCTGGCTGATGGGCCGGCGGCACGCACCGACGGGCGAGGCGTGGAGCGTCGCTCTCGCCGATTGGCAGTCCTACCGCAGCGACCCCGGGGCGTGTTACGACCGATCCCTCGTGATCGACGCGTCGACGCTCGTCCCGATGGTCTCCTATGGAACGAACCCCGGGATGACGATTCCGATCAGCGCGACCGTTCCGGCGCCCGACCCCTCCAGCGACCCGAAGGATCGTGCGCATCTCGAGCAGGCGCTGCGCTATATGGGGTTGACGGCCGGTCAGCGCATCGCCGGCCAGCGCGTCGACGTGGTCTTCATCGGCAGCTGCACCAACTCTCGCCTCGGAGACCTTCGTGCCGCCGCCGGCGTTCTGGCCGGTCGGCGCGTCGCCCCGCATGTGCGCCTGCTCGTCGTTCCCGGCTCGCAGGACGTGAAGCGTCAGGCCGAGGCCGAGGGACTCGATGCGATCGTTCGTGCCGCAGGTGGCGAATGGCGCGAGAGCGGCTGCTCCATGTGTATCGCCATGAATGGAGACCAGCTGCAACCGGGTCAGTTCGCCGTCAGCACCAGCAACCGCAACTTCGAAGGGCGACAGGGCAAGGGAGGACGCACCTTCCTCGCCTCTCCGCTTACCGCCGCCGCCAGCGCCGTAGCCGGCGCGATCGCCGATCCCCGTTCGCTCGCCTGACATGCCACCGATCACTCACCTCACGTCGCCCGCGATACTCCTCGCGCTCGACGACATCGACACCGACCAGATCATCCCGGCCCGTTTCCTCAAGACGACCGAGCGACAAGGGCTCGGGCGGCACCTCTTCGCCGACTGGCGCTATGCAGCTGACGGAACGTCGCTCCCGGGTTTCATCCTCAACGCACCCTCCTCGGCGGGGCGGCGCATCCTCGTCGCCGGCCGCAACTTCGGCTGCGGCTCGTCGCGGGAGCACGCCCCATGGGCGCTGGCGGATTGCGGTTTCCAGGCGGTGATCGCCCCGTCCTTCGCCGACATCTTCCGCAACAATGCGCTCAAGAATGGTCTCGTCCCCGTGCAGCTCTCCCCCGGGTCCCACGACGCCCTCGTCAGGCAGCTGACCGAACGCCCCGATGAGGAGCTTCACCTCAACATCGCTAAGTCGCGTCTAGATGCCTTCGGGGCTTCGCACAGCTTTCCGCTCGCCCCCTTTGCGCGTCACTGCCTCCTCGAAGGCATCGACCAGCTCGGCTACCTGCTCGGCGCGCAGCACGAGATCGCGCGCTATGAGGCGGGGCATCCCGCCGCATTCTGCACCACGTCCTGACCACCCATCGCAAACAACCGCCACGTGCAAGCCACGATTGCCAGCCTGCCGGGTGACGGCGTCGGTCCCGACGTCGTGACCGAGGGACTGCGCGTCCTCGCCGCGGTCGGCACACGATTCGGTCATGTGTTCGACGTCGAGGACGGTCTCATCGGCGGCGCAGCGATCGACGCCGCAGGGACGTCGCTCCCCGACGCAACGACGGCGCTCGTGCAACGCGCCGACGCCGTGCTGCTGGGCGCCGTTGGAGGACCGCAATGGGACGACCCGACGCTTGCCGACCGACCCGAACGGGGACTGCTCGCGCTGCGCCGCGTGCTCGGCACCTTCGCGAACATCCGGCCGGTCCGCGTCCTGGACGTGGCCCATGCCTTCTCGCCGCTCAAGCCCGAACGACTCGCGAGCGTCGATCTCGTCGTGGTGCGCGAACTCACGGGCGGACTGTACTTCGGCGAGAAGCGTCGCTTTGTCCGAGACGATGGCGTGGAGGTCGCGTCGGAGGACTGCACCTACACCGCCCCCGAAGTGGAGCGCATCGTACGAGTGGCCGCCACGCTCGCCCGGTCGCGACGCGGGAAGCTGACCTCGGTCGACAAGGCGAACGTGCTGGAGACGTCGCGGCTCTGGCGTGCTGTGGCGGCGCGGATCATGCGCGACGAGTTCCCTGACGTCTCCTACGACGTCGTCCTCGTCGATGCCTGCGCGATGCACCTCATTCGCGATCCCGCCCGCTTCGACGTCATCGTGACCGAGAACCTGTTCGGCGACATTCTCACGGATGAGGCGGCGGTCCTCGCCGGATCGATCGGCCTGCTACCCAGCGCCTCGTTAGGCGCGCTGCGCGTGCGGGACGGGCGTCCCGCGGGCTTGTATGAGCCGATCCACGGCTCGGCTCCCGACATCGCCGGGCGCGGACTCGCCAACCCGATCGGGACAATCCTCTCGGTCGCGATGATGCTGGAGTCGACGTTCGGACTTCACGACGCCCGCCGGGCCGTCGAGCACGCGGTCGAGGGGGCGCTGCAGGACGGGTGGTGCACGGCGGACCTGACTCCGCCCGGGAGGCGCGCACACACGACTGGCGACGTGGGGTCCGAAGTCGCTCGACGAGTGCTCGCCGAATCGTAGCGCGCCTACGGGTTCGCGGCGCGCCCCTGCAGGACGAACTCCCCAAGTCGGCCGACCGCGATCGCGCCCTGCATCCGGGCGATCAGGGCCGCCATCTGTGGACGACCGAGCTTCGCCCCCGGACCGAGCTT
>JBDTUA010000434.1:0-4432 GCA_040007995.1 Gemmatimonadota bacterium
ATGGGACGCGGACTCCCCTACGAGGACGCCATCACCGCGTGCGCCTGACCCTCCGAGCGTGGCGCCGGTCGCAGCCGGTCGCAGCCGGTCGCAGCCGGTCGCGACGTCCCTAACGAGGGCACGCCGACTCGGTCAGTACTCGGCGTCGTAGTACTTCGGGTTCGGCACGAGCTCCCCATCGATCAGCACCTCCCGGTCCCACGGGAGGACGATCGTGCTCTCGGTGGCGAGGGCGTGGAAATCTGGCTCGTAACTCCCGGTGCGGAACGAGACCGCGGTACGCACCTCGCTCGCCCCCGCGTTCACGATCGCCGCCACCGCCAGCCGCAGTGTATCCCCGCTGTCGCATGTCTCGTCGACGATGAGCACCCGACGTCCACGCACTTCCTGCGGAGCGGCGCCGAGCACGGCGGGAGTTTCCCGGACTTGCTGGTGGTCACGTCGACTCACGAGAATGGAGCGAAACTCGCGCTCGAGAATCGCAGCGACGACCGCCCCGGGAATAACGCCGGCCGTCGCTACGCCCACGACGATCTCCGGGTCATACTCTCGCGCCACCTTGAGCGCCAGCGCGCGGGATAGTTCCCCGAAGAGAGGCCATTCCACGTCGAACCGCCCTTTCGTGGGATCCACTTCGTAGCGTCGCGGCGACATCACTTCGTCCTCGGTATGATCGTGACCGCGCCCGAACTCCGGCGGCGTGTGCTCCAGCAACCTAGCGCGGCACATCGGTCCGGGCGAGTTGCTGACCCGGAACGCTGTGACGACGGCGCGAACACGATGATGTTGCGGTTGCTCAGGCTCCGGCCGCACGATAGCTTTGCGCCCGAACCGCCGAAGAACGCGCGGGCACCGGTGCGATCGCTGGTCAACGCGAAACCACCGTACTCTCCTCAGCCAAGCCTCGATCGCATGTCATGGTTGAGCCGCCTCTTCGGCGGCGGCAGCGACAAGAACTCGAGGCGCCTCGACTACCTCAGTGAGGCGCTAACCCTCGAGAAGTCGGGGGATATCGAGGCTGCCCTCACGTCGTATCGCCTCGCCCTGCGCGAAAAGCCGGAAGATCACAAGATCCTGATCAACATGGCGATCGCGTATTCGCGGAGCGCGCGCATCGACGAAGCCATCCGGTGCTACAAGCGCGCCCTCGAAGTCGAGCCGGGGCTCTCCGCCGCGCACTATGGTCTCGCCTTCCTCCTGGTCAAGCGCGACGACCTCGACGAAGCCATCCAACACCTCGAGGCGTTCCTCGCCTCTCCGTCCTCCACCGCCGACCCCACGAACATCGCACACGCGAGTCGGACGCTGGAGGCGCTGCGCAACCCGCAGGAAGAGGCGTCGGCGACGGAGTCCCCCGACATCGAGCGCTGACGTGGGGCGCGTGCTCGCAGTCGTCAGTCAGAAGGGGGGGGTCGGAAAGACCACCACGTCGGTGAACCTCGCCGCGGCCTTTGCACGCCGCGGCCTCAAGACGCTGATCATCGACGTCGATCCGCAGGGCGCGGTCCGTTATGGCATCGGCCTTCGGAAGGGGCACCCGTCGTTCGGCTTCGCCGACTACCTGAACGGGGCCCGCAACCTCCGGGAGGTCATCCTCCCCACCGCCCTCCCCTGGCTGCGCGTCATCCTGGCCGGCTCTGTGTCCGACTCGACGGACCACTCGTTTTACCAGCAGCTCATCGGCGAGACGTCGGTGTTGCGCGACCTGCTGGCGACCGCTCGCGAGCGCTGCGACGTCGTTGTGGTCGATACGCCGCCTGGTCTCGGCCCCATTGTGCACCGGGTACTGGAGGCGAGCCAGCATGTCATCGTCCCGCTGCAGTGCGAGCCGCTCGCGCTACAGACGACCCCGCAGATTCTACGGGGTATTCAGGAGATCGTGGAGAGCAACCGCGAACTCACGCTTGATGGGATTCTCCTGACGATGTACGAAGCCGGACACGCCTCCTCGCAGCGAGTCGCCGACTACGTGCGCGAACACCTGCCGCGCAACATGGTCTTCGACGTGGTCGTTCCGCGCACCGAGGCCGCGCTCGAAGCCTTTGCGGCCGGACAGCCCGTGGTCCTGCGCACGCCAGCCGACGCGGCGGCGCAAGCCTACGTGAACCTCGCGACGCTGCTGGCGGAGCGATTCCAGTGAGTCGTCGCTGGTCCCGGCTGGCGTCCCTCTGCGCTGCAGTCGGGACCGTGGCCTGCATCGAACTCAGCGTCGACCCGAAGGCCATCGGTTCGATCGAGTTCCTGGCGCCGACCGTTGCTTCGCTCATCAAGCAAGACACGCTGCGCGACACAACGGGGGCGATCGCGCCGCTGCGGGCGCGAGTCTTCTCCGCCGACGGCGAGGAGATGACCGACATCGAGGTCACCTTCGTGAACACCGACTCACTGGTGACGATCAAGGACGGCAACCTCGTCGTGTCGACGCGTGACACCGTCGGATTCGCAAAGGTGTATGCCACGGCCGGCGGGTTGCAGAGCAACGCACGCAGCATCGAGGTTATTCGCCGCCCCGACTCCATCGCCCCGCGCGTCGCGGTCGACACGGTGGCATACAAGGCGCCAACTACCGGCACGTCGCTCGATACGGCTTCCGTCGGCTTCATCGTGCGCTCCGGGACAAACACGGTCGGGTCGGTGCGCGTCACATTCCGACTCTATCGTGGTGGCACGCTGCTGGCGCCCGGGGATACCGTGAGGTACGCTCTCGTGACCGCGCTAGGGCGCGTCTCGACGGTCGACACGACGGATGCCTCGGGCCTGGCCCTTCGCGTGCTTCGCGTCCGCACCCCCGCTGGGACGACCGAAACCGACACGCTGGTCGTGCGTGCGAGCACCGCGCTGGGCGGCCCGCCGCTCAAGGGTGACACGATTGCCGTCACCATCCTCGTCCGCCCGCTCTAGCGTTCGAAGGATTGCTTCCAACGCCAAAGGAGTCTGCGATGTACGTACGCGGAGGCGCCCGCCCCCCTGAAGGGACGCTGACTCGCCTGTTCTTTGAATCGTTGGAGCGCTACGACCGACCGGATGCCTTGCAGGTGCGCACGGGGACAAACACGTGGCGTCCGATGTCGCACCGCACGATTCGCGAGCGCGTTCGGCGCATCGCACTCGGCTTGAAGGAACTTGGTATCGCGCGCGGGGATCGTCTCGCGATCCTGTCGGAGAACCGCCCGGAATGGGCACTTGCCGACTGGGCGTGCCTGACCGGCGGCATGACCGACGTCCCCATCTATCCGACGCTCCCGGCCGAGCAACTCCCCTACCTCCTGCTCGACTCCGGCACCTCGGCGATCTTCGTCTCGAACACCACGCAGGCGGAGAAGCTGGCGTCGGTGCGCGCACAGCTCCCTCACGTGCGGCTCGTGATCGCCTTCGACGATGCCGCCCGCGGCTTGGCCGACCTGACGATCGCCGAGGTCGAGGCCCGAGGCGCCGCGGTGGATTCGCCGGAGCGCGCCGCCGACTGGGAGCGCGAGGCCCGCGCCGTGCAGCCGGCGGACCTGGCGACGATCATCTACACCTCGGGAACGACAGGCGCGCCCAAAGGCGTGATGCTGACGCACGACAACTTCTGGTCGAACGTCCGCGGCACGAGCGACGTGATTCCGATGGGGGCGGAGGAAGTGGCGCTGTCGTTCCTTCCACTCAGCCACATCTTCGAGCGCACCGGCGACTACTGGTTCTTCGCCACCGGTACCTCAATCGCGTACGTCGAATCCTTCGACCTCGTCCCGATCTGCATGCAGGAAGTGCGGCCGACGATCGCGATGTCGGTGCCGCGTCTCTACGAGAAGATGTACGCCCGCGTGCTGGAGAATGCGCTGTCGGGCGGTGGACTCAAGAAGCGGATCTTTTTCTGGGCCCGTGCGGTCGCTGAACGCTGGGCGAACGAGACGCTCGCCGGGCGCACGCCGACCGGGCTGCTCGCGATGCAGTACGCGCTGGCGCAGAAACTCGTCTTCTCCAAGCTCCGGGCGCGGACCGGGGGGCGCCTGCGCTACTTCGTGTCGGGGGGCGCGCCGCTGGCCACCGAGATCAACAAGTTCTTCTATGCCGCCGGACTCACGATCCTCGAGGGCTATGGGCTCACCGAGACGTCGCCGGTGATCGGCGTGAACACGCCGACCAACTTCCGCATCGGCACGATCGGGAAGCCCGTGAACGGCGTGGAAGTGCAGATTGCGCCTGACGGTGAGATCCTCACCCGCGGACCGCACGTGATGAAGGGATACTGGAACAATCCCGACGCGACGGCGGAGGCGATCGATCGCGACGGCTGGTTCCACACCGGCGACATCGGGGTCATCGAGGACGACTTCATCCGGATCACCGACCGGAAGAAGGACATCATCGTCACAGCGGGTGGAAAGAACATCGCGCCGCAGCCGATCGAGAACCTGATCAAGACGAACAAGTACGTGAGCCAGGCGGT
>JBDTUA010000435.1:0-4415 GCA_040007995.1 Gemmatimonadota bacterium
CGTCGTCGACCTCGCCGACGACGAGCATCGTATCGCGCTGTTTGTACGCGCATCTGCTACTGCAGGCGGGGCGCCGATTCGTGCCTGATCTACGGCGCACCGATTCCCGAATGCTCCGCGTCCCGGAGACAGCGTCGATGCTGGAGGCGCGGATGCAGCGAAGTGACTTCTGCCGGGCAGGCCAGGCTGCGGCGGTTCAATGCCGTCTTTGCAGCTGCGCTCGTGAGGTGCGCCACCGCGTGTGATACTTCGCCGGTCAACCGACTGGCAGTGGCAGTTCGCGACTGCGCCGACGTTCGCATCCGCACCATTGCCCCCCTCCTTCAACCGGACGCAGCGATATCTGCTTTTCCGAAAATTGCACGAAGGTCTGTGGGGCACTTCGCGCGACGTCTTCACGACGCGCTCACGGCCGTTGGCCGGCAGGAGAGTCATCGTCATCGAGCCGAACTACCGCGGGAGCGACGACCACGGCAACGCGCGCTACTCCGCGGTTTCCCGCGACCATGGCGCGGGACCGCGTCGGGATGTCATGGGTGGACGTGGACTCGCCATCCTCCTGACGCCGCTCCTCCTCCTGTCCAACACGGGCGACGTTCGTGTCCCGATGGCGCAATCGGACAAACGGTTAAATGCGTTGAGTAATGAAGGAACGCGGTCGCGACGTGCGCATGAAGCTCTGGCCGGTCGCCGGTCACTTCACGCGCGCCGCTACGCGCATCCTCCGCGCCGATTCCGCGCAAGACGGTGCTTGCAACTTTGCGAACACTGTATGCACATTGGCCGTCGACGCGGGGCACGTGCGGCCAGCCTGCTGGACGTGATGAGGTACCCGCTCAGGAAGTAACGCGTCGCATCCTTCGTGCTCGCTTGTGGGTGTTCGCCGAACCCAACCACAGGAGTCTCGCCATGTCGAAACCGGTCCGGTGCTGCACACGAACGCACTTGCTGGCTGTGCTGGCCGCCGCGTCGATCACGTCGACGATCCTCGGGGCGCAGTCGGCCCGAGAGCCGGCCACGATTGACCGCATTCTCGCGCTTCGCACGGTGAGTGACGTCGAGCTGAGCCCGGACGGACGTTGGGTTGCGTACACGACGACCACCCGCGATCGTGATGCCAACATCAACCGCTCCGACGTGTGGGTCGTGGCCACGGATGGCGGTGTCGCGCGACGGCTCACACGCGGGCCGCGAGCCGATCACGCACCGCGCTGGGCCCCCGACAGCAAGTGGCTCGCCTTCCTCTCCGACCGCGACTCGATAGGGCGGAGCCAGGTCTTTGGCATCGAGCCCTCCGGCGGCGAGGCGTGGCGGATCACGCACAGCGCACGCAATGTCACCGCGTACCGCATCGCGCCGGATGGCGGACGCATCGCGTACATCGCGATGGATACGCTGCCGACGTCCGACAAGACGCTGGACAAGCTGCGTGGGCACCCGCTCGTGCGCGACTCGTCCTACGCCAACGAATGGAGCTATATCTGGGTTGCGCCCCTCACCGATCGGACGGCGACGGGAGCGCGCCGAAGCTCTCCCGCACTGCTCGACGTGACGAGCATGGAATGGGGGCCGGATAGCCGGCAGATGGCATTTAGCGCCAAGCCCGGCACGACGCTGCGCAGTTCGGGCGCCGCTGCCGTGTACGTCCAGGACGACGTCGGCGCAGCGGCGAAGCAGGTCACGACCATGCCCGGCAGCGAGAGCGTCGCCGATTGGTCGAGCGACCTTGGACTGCTCGTCTACGGTACCGGGCACCTGCTCGGCACATACAATCGCGAGATCTGGCGCGTTCCCCTGGACGCGGGTGCTCCGGTCTCGTTGACCGATCAGCTCGACGAGGACGCGGTGCTCGTGCGCGCCAGCGCGCTGGATCTCCTGGTGGAAGCGTCGATGCGCACCAAGCGGGGACTGTTCCGGATCCCGCTGCGTGACGGGCGGGCCGCCGGCGCGCCGCAGGCACTCTCGGACGGGCGGAAGTTCTATACGAACTTCTCCATGGCGCGAAGTGGCGACGTCACCGCCTTCCTCGCCGAGTCGGGTTCGGAAGCTCCCGACGTGCACGTTGCGTCGCTCGAGCGCTTCGAGCCGCGACGACTGACGACGACGAATCCTGAGGTCGCGTCGATCGCGCTCGGTGAGCAGCGCGTCGTGAGCTGGAAGTCCGCCGCCGACGGTGAAATGATCGAAGGCATCCTGAACCTTCCCGTTGGATACGCGGCCGGGACGCGCGTTCCGCTGCTGCTGATCATCCACGGCGGGCCGACTGGCGTATCGAGCGACCGATTCCCCTCGACGCGCGGCGCCTATCCGATCCCAGTGTTCAATGGCCTCGGCTACGCCACGCTCCAGCCGAACTATCGCGGGTCCGCCGGATATGGGGAGCGCTTCCGTGGCCTCAACCGAGGTGACATCTCCGGGCGCGACTGGATCGACGTGAACTCCGGGGTCGACGCACTCATCGCGCAGGGGATCGCGCAGCCCGACAAGCTCGGCATGATGGGATGGAGCTTTGGAGGACATCACACATTCTGGGGCATCACCCGCACCACGCGCTTCGCCGCCGCCAGCGCGGGGGCTGGGGCGAACGACCTGATCTCGATGTACTCGCAGACCGACATGCCGGAGTTCTATCAGACGTACCTCGGGCCGCGCCCCTGGGAAGACTTCAAGCTGTATGAACAGCGCTCGGCCTATCGTTTCGTCAAGAACGTGACCACCCCGCTGCTCATCCAGGTGGGCGAGGCCGACCGCCGGGTCCCCGCCGAGCAGAGCATCCAGTTCTACGAAGCGATGAAGGGGCTCGGGCGCGCCCCGGTGGAACTGGTGTTGTATCCCGGGCAGCCGCACGGAATCTCCGATCCGCGCCTGAGCCACGACCTCATGGCCCGGAACGTGGAATGGTTCACGCGCTGGATCCCGGTCAATGGCGCGGCATCGCGCGCATCCTCATCGTTGCCGCCTAAGCGCCGTTAGGCGGTCGTCGCAGCACGTCCATCATCAATCGTCGGGAGCGGACCTATGATGAGAGTCCAGTACTTTGTCGCGTGGAGCGTCGTCCTCGCCGCAGCTATGACCACGACCGGCGTGCAGTCGCTGCACGCGCAGGACGGAAGCATCGGCGGCAACGTGGTGGACGCCGCGTCCAAGCGTCCGATCGCCGGAGCGCAGGTGTTTATCAAGGGGACGAGCGTCGGAACGACGAGCGGGGAATCGGGACGCTACACCATCGCCAATGTTCAGCCCGGCCAGCGCGTCGTCGGGATACGGCAGATCGGCTTCGCCGCACAGGAGAAAACCGTGACGGTGGTCGCGGGGCAGCGCACCACGGTCGACTTCGAGCTCGGGACCAAAGCGATCTCGCTGAGTGAAGTGGTGGTGACTGGCACGGCGACGGCGACCGAGGTGCGCAAGATCGGCAACTCCGTCGCCAGCCTCAACGTCTCCGAGATCGCCGAGAAGTCGCCGATCCTGAGCGTCGATCAGCTGGTGAAGGGGCGCACCCCCGGTGTGATCATGAACATCGGGCAGTCCACGGTGGGCACCTCCGGACAGATCAAGATCCGCGGGACCAAGTCCATCTCGCTTCCCAGTGACCCGGTCATCTATATCGACGGCGTGAAGATCAACAATTCCGACGACCGTCCGATCTTCATCGGGGGCCAGGGGATCAATCGATTGGCGGACATCAATCCCGCGGAGATCGATCGGATAGAGATCGTGCGTGGTGCGGCTGCCGCGACGCTGTACGGGACACAAGGGTCGAACGGCGTGATCCAGATCTTCACCAAGCGCGGTCGTACCGGCGCGCCCGAGTGGTTGTTCGAGGCAGAAGGCGGATACGAACGCACGCCGACGAATCGATTTCCCGGGCGCCTCTGGACGCAGTTCACCGGCCCGGACGGCTATCGCGCGCACGACCCCAAGGAGATCGTCGACAACGGCCGCTATGAGCGATACATGGCGCAGGTATCAGGGGGAAGCGAATCGATCACCTACTTCACTTCGTTGGCATTCCAGGGGCAGAACGCATCGATCGCTCCGAGCGCGAACTGGAACCACGCGACGACGACGCGCACGAACATCACCGCCGTCCTCACCCCCAAGCTGTCGCTCTCCGCGCGCAGCGGCTTCACGTTCAACAAGCTGCGCATCAACGACACCGACAACGCGCTGCATGGCCTCTACTCGCAGGTCGTGGCCGGGCTCCCCTACAGCGCCACCCCGGAGCGCAAGTGGGGTGAGCGCTTCGGCAACTTCTACGCGAACCAGACGGTCGAGAACATCCAGAACGTCCTGCGTAACACGACCGGCTTTACGCTGGACTACCGGATGCGCGAGAACTTCGTCCAGAATGTCACGCTGGGGATCGACTGGTTCGACGATGAGTTCCAGAAGTACTTCCCGTATGCCTATCT
>JBDTUA010000436.1:0-4411 GCA_040007995.1 Gemmatimonadota bacterium
GACGCCTCGCACGTCGCCTCGCACGTCGCTACGCACGTCGCTACGCACGTCACTCCTCACCACGCTGCTCCTGCTTCCGCTCGCGCTGCTTCCGCGACTGGTCTCACGGCTCCAGGCGCAGGAGCATGCCTCGGACACGTTGCTGACCGTCGACCACTATCTTGACTTCGAGTCCGTCGACGACCCCCAGATCTCACCCGACGGCGCGCGCATCATCTACTCCCGACGCTTCGTCGACAAGCAGAAGGATGCCTGGGTCTCGGCGCTCTGGATCATGAACGCCGACGGGTCGGAGAACCGCTTCCTGATCCGCGGCAGCGCGCCGACCTGGTCGCCCGACGGGACGCGCATTGCGTACCTCGCCGAGGGGGCGTCCGGCGGACCCGCTGGTCCTCAGGTCTACGTGCGCTGGATGAACGCCGAGGGGGCCAGTTCGCAGGTGACGCGCGTCGAGCAGGCGCCGGGCGACATCGCCTGGTCGCCCGACGGGAAGTCGATCGGCTTCAGCATGTTCTCGCCGAAGGCGAACGTCTGGAAGATCGACATGCCGACGGCGCCGGACGGGGCTGAGTGGACCCCGGCCCCGCGCTATCTCAACTCGGTGCACTTCCGCGCCGATCGCCGCGGCTTCCTCGAACCCGGCTACGTGCACCTGTACGTCGTCCCCGCCGACGGCGGGACCCCCCGCCAGCTCACCAGCGGCGAGTGGAACGTCGGCTACCGCTTCGATGGGCAGCCCGGTGCCGTGGGGTGGAGTTGGAGCGCCGATGGGCGGCAGGTCGTCTTTGACGGATTGATGGATCCCGAGAGCGACAAGAACTATCTCGACAGCAACATCAACGTGGTCGACGTGGCCACCGGCGCCATGAAGACGCTGACCACGCAGCGCGGGGCCTGGTCGCGCCCGCTCGTCTCGCCCGACGGGCAGTGGATCGCCTTCATCGGCTTCCCCTACACCGAGAATACCTACAAGACCTCCGAGCTCTTCCTCATGCGCGCCGATGGCTCGGGGATGAAGAAGATCTCCGGGGCACTCGATCGAGATATCGGCGCCATGGCGTGGGCCCGCGACAACAGCGCCGTCTATTTCGACGCCGGCGATCGCGGCACCAGCAACGTGCACGTCGCCACCGTCGCCGGCCAGGAGCGCGCGCTCACTACCGGTCAGCACATGCTCTCCCTCGCCTCGCTCTCGCGCACGGGGATGGCGGTCGGCGTGCGCTCCGCGCCCAAGGATCCGCCCGACGTGGTCCGATTCTCCCTCGCCGCCCCGCAACAGCTGGTCACGCTCACCAGCGTCAACGCCGACATCATCGGCAACAAGAAGTTAGGGAGCATCGAGGAGCTGTGGATCCCGTCGACGGGCGGCGCCAAGGTGCAGGGGTGGCTGATCAAGCCCCCGAACTTCGATGCGTCGCGCCGCTGGCCGATGATCATGGAGATCCACGGCGGACCGCACGGGATGTACAACGTCGGCTTCAACTACATGTACCAGAACTTCGCGGCCAACGGCTACGTCGTCCTCTACACGAACCCGCGCGGCTCCACCGGCTACGGAAGCGACTTCGGCAACGCCATCAACAAGCGCTACCCGGGCGTTGACTACGAGGACCTGATGGCCGCCGTCGACACTGTGGTCGGCCGCGGCTACGTGGACCAGTCGCGCATGTACGTCGGCGGCTGCAGCGGCGGCGGCGTGCTCTCCAGCTGGGTGATCGGCCATACCAACCGCTTCGCCGGAGCCGCGGTGCGCTGTCCGGTGATGAACTGGATCTCCTTCGCTGGCAACTCCGACGTCCCCTATTTCGGCCACTCCTTTTTCGAGAAGCCGTACTGGGAAGACCCCAAGCCGTGGCTCGACCAGTCACCGATCATGTACGTCGGCCACGTCACCACCCCGACCGTCATCATGACCGGAGAGCTCGACCTGCGCACCCCGATGGCACAGTCGGAGGAATTCTACCAGGCGCTCAAGATGCGCGGCGTCCCCACGGCGCTGCTGCGCTTCCAGGGCGAGTTCCACGGCACCGGCTCCAAGCCGAGCAACTTCATGCGCACGCAACTGTACATGATGAGCTGGTACCAGCAGCACAAGCGTGACGCTGCCGCAATGTAGGGCAGCGCTACTCGGCATGCTCGCCGTCGTCCTCGCCGCCTGTTCGGGGGCGAAGGCGACGGCAGGTACCGGTGCTTGCGAGGCGTCCCCGCGCTACCCGACTGCGATCGGGTGCGCGTACGTTTTCGGCAAGGTCACGGACAGCGCCGGCGTCGCGCTCGATAGCATCGACGGTATAATACGCCTCTCCGATGCGTGCGCGTGCTCGTCGCCCCGCCTGGAGAGCGACGATATCGGCGTGTACGCAACCGTCGTGCACCGCCTCCCGCGCAGCTCCGGCTTCTCCGACACCGCCACGGCGACTGTCGTGGCGCTAGCCAGCGCTCCCAAGTATCCACGACACGTGACCGGGGCGGCGTACTTCGACACCTCGCGCGTGGTGCTTCACTTCGTCCCGCTGGGGACGGTCCCCCCGCCGAGCGAGGTGAACCTGCGCATCGTCATCCCGGGGCGGTGACCGAAGATCAGGGGCCACCGGACGCACGCAAGCGGGCGGCGCGCGTGAGGAGATAATTGCGCTCGGGGATTGACGCGGTCCGGTCGGCTGCCGACTGGTAGCTCGTCACCGCGCGCGCCACGTCGCCCGATCGCTCGTACAGGTGTCCGCGCACCGCGTCGAGCCGGTAGTGCCCCGCCAGGCGCCCCTCGCGCTCCAGCGCATCGAGCATCGTCAGCCCAACTTCCGGCCCCTGCACCATCGCAGCGGCAATCGCACGGTTGAGCTCGACCATGGGGTTGTCGGCCAGGCGCGCCAGCACGGAATACAGCGCGAAGATCTGCGCCCAATCGGTCGACTCGGCGCTCGGCGCCTCGTCGTGCACGGCAGCGATGGCCGCTTGCAGCTGGTACGGCCCAACCCGCCCGCGCGGGAGCGTCGCCGACACGAGCGCGACCCCCTCGGCGATCTGCGACGCATCCCAGCGTCCCCGCTCCTGTTCGTCGAGCGGAATCAACTCGCCGAGCGGGCCGGTGCGCGCCGAGCGCCGCGCGTCCGTCAGGAGCAAGAGCGCCAGCAGCCCGGCGACCTCGGCCTCCCCGGGAAGGAGGGCGTGCACGGCGCGCGTGAGACGAATGGCCTCACCGGACAAATCGGGGCGTGCCAGCGTCGGGCCGCCGCTGCTGGCGTAGCCTTCGTTGAACATCAGGTAGAGCACCTGCAGCACCGCCGCCAGCCGCGCGCCCCGCTCCGACTCGTCCGGTCGCTCGAACGGGACCCCGGAGGCCTTGATCTGCCGCTTCGCCCGGCTGATCCGCTGCGCCATCGTCGCCTCCGGGACGAGAAAGGCGCGGGCGATCTCGGTCGTCGTCAGCCCGCCCACCGCCCGCAGCGCCAGCGCCACCGAGGAGGTCGGCGTCAGCGCCGGATGACAACACATGAAAAGAAGCAACAGCGTGTCGTCCCCGTCCCCCGGCAGCCGCTCCGTCTCGTCCTCCGGCGCGCGCCGCACCACGTCGAGCGACGGGTCGAACGACACCGCCTCCTCCCGCCGCCGGCGCGATCGCTCGCTGCGCGCCTGGTCGGCGAGGCGGCGGAGCGCCACCTGGTAGAGCCAGCCACGCGGATTGTCCGGGATACCACGCGCTGGCCACTGCGTCGCCGCCGCAGCCAGCGCTTCCTGTACCGCATCCTCGGCGTCGGCGAAGTCCCCGTGCCGCCGGGCCACCGCTCCGAGCACCTGCGGCCCGAGCTCGCGCAGCAGCAGCCCGAGCGGGACCGCGCCCGCGTTTGGCGTCACGCCTCGGTCACGCCTCGGTCACGCCTCGGTCGGCGGCGCGCTCATCACCTGACGTACCTCCACGGGCATGTGGAGCGGTGTTCCCCCCTTCCCGGGCGCCGTGGAGATCCGAGACGCTATCTCATAAGCCCGTTCGGTCGTTGGGACGTCGAGGATCCAGAAGCCCGCGAGGAACTCCTTCGACTCGGCGAACGGCCCGTCGGTGACGACCGGCTTCCCGTCCTGTCCCGCACGCACGACGCGCGCCTCCGCCGGCATCGCCAGCCCTTGCGCGTCCACCCACTCTCCCGAGGCGATCAGCTCCAGGTTGATCGTTTTCATGAAGCCGATGTGAGCCCGCAGCTCCTCCGGCGTCCACGCATTGACCTGCCAGTCTCCGTCCCCGCGCGGGGCGTGCATCATCAGCATGTAGCGCATTCTTATCTCCGAGGTGTCGCGACGCCGGAGGTGGCGTCGACGGGAGAGAGTCGGAGCGGGGGCGCGGAAATCGACATGGGGACGGGAGACGGGGGACGGGAGACGGGAGACGGGAGACGGGAGACGGGAGACGGGAGACGGG
>JBDTUA010000437.1:0-4410 GCA_040007995.1 Gemmatimonadota bacterium
GCCGGACGGAATCGCGACCCGATCGGCCGGACCCGCTGCAACAATCATCCCGTCCCGGATCACGACCGTGGCTTGGGCAATCGGCGGACGGCCCGTCCCATCGATCAGCGTCACACCGGTGATGGCCGTCACCCCATCTGCGGCGTTTGGAACCGGGCGGCAGGCAACTGCGGCCAGGACGACGGCGAGCGAAACACGAGTCACCTGTTTCACGATCTCTTGCCCTCGGCGATAGTGGGTAAGCCAGTCGGGGGCCCGACGACTCGATTGCGGCCGACGTTCTTAGCCTCGAACGATAGTTGATCGGCGAGTTGCAGCACATCGATCGTGAGCCGTCCGTCGGCGGGCTACCCGGCGGCGTCGATGCTGACGGAGACGTTCACGTTGCATGCCCGACGCCGCGTGGCAGATCCCGCGATCGAAGTCGGCCGCGACCGCGACATTGCGCGCGTGGACCTTGACGATCGCTACGACACCAGTCGTGAACACTTGGTTGGATTGCTGCCCAGATTGAGTGGGTTGTCGGTGTCTGACAACAGTGCTGAGCACTATCCGAACATGGACGAGTCCCCTGCGCCACTTCTCCTGCTTCAGACCGATGAGGGTGCCATCGTTAGGCTTGCTCCGAAGCACCGCATCGCCGCATTGGCACGCCCTGTCCTGGCCGCAGCAGCTGGGGCAATTACGTGATGTCCGCCGTCCCCGCATCGGTCCTCACGAGCGAGTGCACCACGCCGCCGTGATCCGTGTCGACGTGAAGCTTCATGGCGAGGTATCATGAATTGCCCGTGCACGTCTGCTTCAGCTCGGGGTCGCGCGTCTGGGTGTCATCTGGGTCGCATTCTTCGTCGAGCTCGGGGCGGCGATGATCGTCAACGATCGTGGCGTCCACGATGGTGCCCGCCTTGAGCAACAACCGCTTCGCCTCCAGCAGCGCCCGGGGGCAGGGCTGGGTGAGCGACACCGAAGGAGGCGTCCGTCGGACCGATGAGGTGCCTTCCCCCGCCTTTGCGACCGTGCTCAAGAAGCCGGAGAGATGGTTCGTCGAGGCCGCCGACATTAATCGTGCCGTCCGCTACAAGGCACTGTTAGAAGCGAATCCAGAAAAGCACACGTATAAGCCGACCTCTCCCACCCAAGTCAAAGACTCCCTATGACCACTCCAACGAATCGCAGCATCCGCAACGACGGGGTGACGATGATCGACACGCTCTTTGGCGACGTCGAAGGGTGGACGGAGGCTGTCGCGGACGCCACTGAGGCGGCCGGCGTTGCACACCAGGTCTATGCGCTTCGGGCGCGCCACAAGATTACCCAGCGCGAACTCGCCGAGCGGGTGGGAACGACACAGTCCGCGATCGCGCGATTGGAGGATGCCGATTACGACGGTCACTCACTCACCATGTTGAAGCGCATCGGGCTTGCCGTCGGCGAGGGGATCACCGTGGCTTTCTCGCCTCTTGGCGACCGTTCGATCGGCCGGCGCACGTCGAATCGCGCCGCCCCGAAGCAGACCGCGACGTCAGCAAGGATTGACGGTCGGAAGGCGCGAACTACCGAGAAGACACGTGGACAGGTACGAGAGAATCCATCGCCTCGGCTCTTCGCAGCGAAGGCCGCCCCCAAGCGTGCGGAAGAGGAGATGAAGGTGGCAAAATCCAGTCCGAAGGCCTACGGTACGGCGAAATCGTCGTCCCCTGTAAGCACGGTGAAGGCGACGACGGGTCCAGCGAAAGGAGCGGGGCGTCAGGTCAAGAAGCGGTAGCCGGGCTGACCCTTTGCGCCGGAGTCGGAGAGTGCCGCGCGAACAGGTCACGTCCCTCGAGGGCGAGCGTTGCGCCATCCCCCCCGATTGCAGTTTACGAGACCATCGCGAACGCCGCGTACCGGCCGTCGTCAAGGCGTAGGACCTCTCCGACCGGCTCACTTTACCCAAGCGGCTCCTTACCATATCCTGCTGGGAATGGCCCTTCGCGACGTACTCTCCGAGCTGGAGGCACTGGAGCACGCCGGCATCGTGCCGCGATTCGCCATTGGCGGCGCGGTCGGAGCGACACGCTACATAGAGCCTGCGGCCACGGAAGATGTTGACGTATTCATCTCCTTCCCCCAATCGGAGGACTCACCGCTCGCTCCACTCGGATCGATCTATCAGTTCCTAACGGCTCGTGGGGCTCGGGCCGAAGGCGCACACCTGGTGATCGGCGACTGGCCGGTCCAGTTTCTTCCGGCCGACAACCTGCTTCTGGCGGAGGCGCTGGCGGCGGCGAGAGAGGAAGACGTCGACGGCGTCGGGACACGGGTGTTCACGGCTGAGCATCTGGCCGCGATTGCGCTGCAGCTCGGGCGCGCCAAGGACAAGCTCCGTGTTGTACAGTTCCTGGAGGCCGACGCCCTGAATATGGACGTGTTCACGGCGATCCTCGATCGTCATGGACTGACCGAGCGCTGGCGCGAATTCTCTCGAACAATCCTGGGCGACCAATGAATAAGCGCACGTGGACCACGATCAGTCGCGACAAGGCTGCGGCCCGGCGGCAGGCAGCGGCCCGGCCGTTCGCGGAGAAACTGGTGGTGCTCGACCGGCTGAGGGAGCGGGCACACGCGCTGAGGACCAGGAAGCCGTCGAAGGAGCAGCCGTAGCGCGCGCTTCTGGAAGGCTGAATCTCGAAAGCCGGCCGACGAGTCCTAAGACGCACGGCCCCCGCGCCAACTTGCATCGGTACCCGCATCCGCTAGTCACCCGGACGCGGCGTCAGGGCACGGACGCTACGCCCTCCAACCCTCGCTTGCCCGCCGCCAGCTCCGCCAGGAGCGCCACATGCACATCGAGCGCATCGATCACCGGATACCCGGGATCATCCCGCCCGTTGAACGCGAGGTTGAGGTCCGTCCCCGCCAGCACGATCGACTCGGCGCCCTGTTCCGTCACCATCCTGCGCCCCGCCTCGAACATCATCGCGCGCTCCGCATCAGTGCATGAGCCACGCACCGCCATGTCCTGATACGTCTGACCGATGCGGTCTATGTCGTCGTCGCAGGCTACCGATTCAGTGCGGGTGAGCTGACCGAAGAGCCGCGTGCGCATCACGACGCGCGTGCCGAGCAGCCCGACGCGACGGATGCCGGCGGAGGCGAAGTGATCGTCGAGCGGCGCAACTGCGGAGACGAGCGGCACCGGCGACAACGCTACGGTCTCCGCGAAGCAGAAGTGACCGCCGAGTGATGTAATTGCCGCGCACTCGGCCCCTGCGGCGTGGAGGCGGGCAAGCAGCTTGGCGTATATCGCCGCCTGCTCATCTCGCAGGTCGGCGAGATTGTTGCGGATCAGCTCCTGCACATCCGCATTGACGATCGTGAGGTCCAGCGGTGCCTCTAGCTCGCGCATGCGGGTCGTCAGGCTCTGGTAGTAGCTGATGGTGGCGGCGGGGCCGATACCGCCGATCAGGCCGATGTGCATGACGTCATCCTTTGGAGCTTGGAGAGAGGTGCGCGGCGCGCTTTGTGCGCGGCGGGTGCAGGATCACCGGGGCGCGATGCGCGTCGGTGAAGATATTGCCATCCACCATCGACATGCCGGCAAGGAGCAGGTCCGGAATGCCGTCTGGATAGTAGTGCGGATCCTCGAGCGTGCCGAGATCGCGCACGGTCGCGGCGTCGAAGATCACCACGTCACCGACGCAGCCAACGCGAAGACAGCTGCGGTCACGTAACGCGAGCCGCGCGGAGGGCAGAGCGGTCATGGTGTGCACCGCCTGCTCGAGCAACGCCGCCGTGGGACCTTCGCCCAGCGGCGGGTGGGCGTGAGTCATGGCGCCGGCACGATCGCGGGCGGCACCGCCGTCGGGCCCTCGGACTTGTCGGCGCGGTACGTCACCGCCTTGACCCGCCGGTCGTACGTCAGTCGCTCAAAGGCAACGGGATTCCGGGCGCAGTAGGGCGCGACGCGGGTGGCGAAGGCCCGGTCGTCCAGCCGGAGGACGGCGTGTTCAAATGCTGCGGTCAACCGCGAGGTCACTCGCCCTGACCGTTGGTGGATCTACGGGACCGGCTGGTCGGGGCGCAATGCCCGCAGAGCAGGCTCACGCGTTCGCGAAAGGGCGTGTATCGCGGCTCCGCCAGAAATACGCGAGAATGATCACAGTTGCGATCGCAGCGTAGGCGCACCACAGCGACGTGAACGCAATTCGCTTGCTCTGCATGAGCGGCGAGCAGAATGGACAGGTGCGCCGCCCCGAAGAGCACCATGGCTTTGTGCCTCCGCGGTCCTGCATCTCAAGCCGAGCAGAATGTCGCCCACGGCGGGTGCATCGGCGGTGCTGCCGGTGCGTGCGAGTGCACATCAATCGTGGCGAAGGAAATGGCGTGATCACCTTCGCCGTTTCTCCTTCGGGACGCTCGACCAACTCC
>JBDTUA010000438.1:0-4404 GCA_040007995.1 Gemmatimonadota bacterium
GTGCGCGCACTTTGCCCGACATTCGCCTCATGTCCGACGACCCGATCACCAGCCGCGCGAGTAGTGCGAGGCTCGCGGCCGCACGGCTCGCGCGTATGCAGGATGAGCGTACCGCGGACAGGAGTCGCGCCTCGAGAAGGAAACGGGTGATGGGATGTCGCCGGCAAGCTGGAACGTAGCGGCCAATGTCGACCCTGTGTTCGGGTATCGCTGGTGTCGCAGCAGTCGATCAACGGCCGGCCCCGCTTTCACGAGGTGACGCGACTCGTCAAGGCCGCATCTCGATGCGCCGAGACTTCTCCACCGGGGCGCGCGCGACTTGCCGGGTGTTGTGTTCTCCCAGCGCACGGGCGCATTTTGATTGCGACAGCTCGATCCTTGATCGCGGAGTCCGAACTCCGCAGGAGAAATCGCGAGGGTGGCGGGTACTGTTTTTCGAGAAGGGGTCTGGGAGCAGATCCGACTGCGGGAATCACGGTTCCACGAGCCAGCGTATCATTTCGTGCTCGAGGCGCTTCAGTTCCAGCAGGATCGGCTCAGTGTGCGACGGCATATTCACGGTCGCGAACTTGCGGCTGCCGTGCGCGACCTTGCGCTCGAAAAATTTGGGGTGTTGGCGCGGCTGGTTCTCGAGCACTGGGGCGTACGGGCGACGGCGGATGTCGGTGACATCGTCTTCACGATGGTGGATTTGGGGCTCCTCATGAGCCAGCCTACCGATTCGCGCCTCGATTTTGTCAACGTGTACGAGTTCGATCAGGTGTTCGAGCAGGCGTATCCCTGGAGCGCCGCTCATCTTGCCTGACGGCGTGTCGCCGAGGGCGACGCGATCCTTCCACGCGCTTGGAGGCGCAGTGACGCAAAACATGAACTATACGCAGTGCCAGAAGTGCGAAAAAGGCGTTCTGCTCCCACTGAGCGATTACGGTCGTGACGGTGCGCCCATCACCTATAAGGCGTGGGTGTGCAGCAATCCGGAGTGCGGCTTCAACATTCGCATCGACAACGGCGAGATCAGCTTCGGCCGCACTGTCGGTCAGTCCCAGAAGTAGTCCTCCCTGCTCTCCTGCGGTCCGACACTCCCATGACCGTTCGCGTCGTGACTGCCGAGCAGGCCGCTGCGCGCGACACCGCGGCGATCGGCGCAGGAATTCCCTCGTTACAACTGATGCGACGCGCCGGTCTGGGCGCCGCCGAGCGCATCCTCGAACGCCTGGCGCCCCAGGAGGGGCGTCGTGCGCTCGTGTGCTGCGGTGTCGGCAACAACGGTGGTGACGGCTGGATCGTCGCCGGCGCACTCGCACGTGCCGGTGTGCACGTGCACGTGCTCGAGAGCGGGGCGCCCAAGGGCCCGGATGCGTCCGCCGCTCGCGAAGAGACGATCGCCCAGATCTCGTTAGGTACCTCCGGCGCTCACCCGCATGTGGTGGTCGACGCGCTGCTCGGCACGGGGGCGGCAGGACCGCTGCGCGGGGTGATCGCCGAGCTGGCTTCCACGATCGCCGATGCGCGGGCGCGCGGCGCGCTGGTGGTCGCCCTCGACCTGCCAAGCGGAGTCGATGCCACGACGGGCGCGGTGGCGGACGGTGCAGTCATCGCGGATCTCACCATCAGTTTCGGAACCATCAAGCGCGGGCAGTTGCTCGCGCGATCGCAGTGCGGCGAGATCGCGGCGATTGACATCGGATTGGCCCAGCACGCCAACCTGGATGACGGCGCCCCCGTCCTCGTCGATGCGCCGTGGGTCGACGCGCGCGTCCCGGCGATTGTGGCCGACGCACACAAGGGAACGCGCCGCCGCCTCCTGGTCGTGGGCGGGGATCGCGGCATGGCGGGTTCCGTGGCCTTGGCCGCACATGGCGCGATGCGCTCGGGAATCGGGATGGTCAAGCTCTGCGTCCATCAAGAGAGCGTGCTCGCGGTGCAGTCCGTCGTCCCGCAGGCGACCGCGATCGAGTGGCCGATCGCGTCGCCGCCGCCTGCGCTCCTGTCCTGGCCGAATGTGGTGCTCATCGGCCCGGGACTCGGACCTCGCGAGCAAGCGCGCGCGACTGTCACGGCGTGGTTGACGGCGTGGACCGGGCCGGTCGTCGTCGATGCGGATGCGCTCAACGCGTTCGCGGGCGACGACTCCGCCTTGGGCGACCTGCTCGACGGTCGCCCCGCGATCATCACTCCGCACCCGCTCGAATTTGCGCGCCTCATCGGGGTGGACCTCGATACCGTACTTGGGGAGCATTTTGAGATCGGCGCCAGGCTTGCGCGGGCGTTGCACGCCGTTGTCCTGCTGAAGGGGGTGCCGACGGTCGTGACGGCACCGGACGGTACGTCGATGGTGAGCGCGGCCGGGACACCGGTGCTCGCGAGCGCGGGGAGCGGCGACATCCTCGGCGGAATCGCCGCGACGTTGCTGGCGCAGGGGGAGGATCCCTTCGTTGCCGCCGCCTCGGCCGCGTGGATCCACGGGCGCGCGGGTGAACTCGCCAACGCGGGCCGATCCGTGCGCGGGGTCACGCTCGACGATGTGTTGCTATCGCT
Source organism: Gemmatimonadota bacterium (assembly GCA_040007995.1). GTDB lineage: Bacteria > Gemmatimonadota > Gemmatimonadetes > Gemmatimonadales > Gemmatimonadaceae > SCN-70-22. The sequence goes on from JBDTUA010000438.1 coordinate 2,539, forward strand.
CGGACACGCGTGGTCGATTGCACCTCGGGAGGCGCATGCGCCGCTCGCGCACCTTCCTCGCGTCGGCGACAGCTGAACGCGTGACGCCGCCAAACATCGGCCTCGGGCCCGGCTCCGAGTTCGACCTCGTTCGCGCGATGTTGCGCCGCTGGGACGGGCTCGCGATCGGCGTCGGCGATGACGCCGCCGTCGTCGACATCCCGGCTGGCGAACGGCTGGTCGTGAGTACCGATGCGTCGCTGGACGGCGTGCACTTCCGGCGTGAGTGGCTCACGCCGCACGAGATTGGCGCGCGCGCCGCAGCGGCGGCGCTCAGCGACTTGGCCGCCATGGCCGCCACCCCCCGCGGAATTCTGATAGCGCTCGCGCTTCCTGCGGACTGGGTCGGCGACGTCGAGGAGGTCGCCGACGGTATCGGGGAGGTCGCGCGCGCGACCGGTACGTGGATCGTGGGCGGAGACATCACCCGAGCCGAGCAGTTTGGCATCACCTGCACCGTGCTCGGATCCGCGCGAGCCCCCGTCCGACGCGATGGGCTTTCGGTCGGCGATCACTTGTATGTGACCGGTGTGCTGGGCGGACCCTCGGCGGCGTTGCGCGCCTTGGAGCGAGGGGAGCCGCTCGAGCCAGCGCTGCGCGAACGATTCGCGAGCCCACGCCCGCGGCTGGGGGAGGCATTGTGGCTGGCGCAGCATGGTGTGCACGCGATGATCGACATTTCCGACGGACTCGCCTCGGAGCTGCGGCACCTGGCGGAGGCGAGTGGTCTCGAGTTGCGCATCGACGTGGCGAGGATCCCCGTCATGCGTGGATGCACCCTGTCGGATGCGACGAGCGGGGGAGAGGAGTACGAGCTGCTCGTCGGTTCGCCGCATGCCCTCGACGTCAATGCCTTCGCCCGCAACTTCGCCCTGCCGCTGAGCGACATCGGACGCGCGCACTCGGCGGACGCGGCAGCGGTGATCGCGCGGCGCGGGGATCGTGGCGCACGCGTTGACCTAGGCGTGGGGCACGATCACTTTTCGTAGTAATGCGAGCGCTTCTGGTCGGACTGACGTTTCTGCTGTTTACGCCCACGGTGGGTGGGCTGGTCGTACTCGCGGCACTGCTGCGTTTTCCTGACCGGGATGGTTCGATCTACGATTGGGGTCCGCGGGTATGGGCACGCGCGCTGCTGTGGGCCGGGGGGGTTCGACTACACCTGCATAACTCTGAGCGTATGGCGCGCGGCGCCGCGCGTATTTACGTGTCGAATCACGTCTCGTGGTACGATGTCTTCGCGCTGGCCGGCGTGCTCCCCCGTTACAAGTGGATCGCCAAGGCAGAGCTGCTCCGCATCCCGATTTTCGGGCCCGCCGCCAGGGCGGCGGGGATGATCTTTATCGAGCGCAACAACCGAAAGGCAGCGTTCGCGCAGTATGAAAAAGCCGCGGAAAGCATCCATCAGGGGGCCTCGGTGATCGTCTGCCCCGAAGGGACTCGCGGCAAGACATACGCGCTGCGCCCGTTCAAGAAGGGGCCCTTCGTACTGGCGATCGCGGCCGGCGTTCCGATCGTCCCGACGATCGTGTTCGGGACCATCCGGGTCCATCCGACAGGGTCCTGGCGCGTGCGGCGCGGCGACGTGCACGTGCACTTCCTGGAAGAGATCAGCACGGCCGGGTTTGACTACAGCGAGCGCACCCCACTCGCGCAGCTCACGTGGGATCGTATGGCCGATGGACTGCGCGAGTTGTATGGTGTGGAAAGCGAGTCTCCCGTCACTCGCCAAACCGCGGACATGGCGGAATGAACGTCGTCTGAATTTCTTGGTCTTCTCGTCTTCTCGTCTTCTCGTCTTCTCGTCTTCTCGTCTTCTCGTCTTCT
>JBDTUA010000439.1:0-4390 GCA_040007995.1 Gemmatimonadota bacterium
AGTCGCTCGGCGGCGCTGCTGCCGGTCAGAGCGTTGCGGGTCTCGTCGCGCGCAGTCTGCATGAGCGCGATCGCGCGGTGGATCACCTCGGTATACAGGCCGAGTTTGCCGGCGAAGTGGTAGTTGACGGCGGCGACGTTCGCCCCGGCGGCCGCGACGATGTCGCGAACGGTCACCTTCTCGAAGCCGCGTTCGGCGAACAACGCGGTCGCTCGCTGCAGCAGGCGCTCGCGCGTGGCGAGGTCCGAATCGTCGACCACGCGCTCTTTACTCACAGTTCTCGCTTGAACTGGAGTGTGGCGTCACCATAGGACATGCACGAGAAGATCGAGAGATGGGCCAGGCCGCCGCCGATCGCGGCAAAGCCGGTGTTCTTCGACGCGGCGATGGCAGCGCCAGTGAGAGCGAGATCGACGAGCTGCCTACGACGGCTCGCGTGGGGTCGCGGACTAGAACAACTGATTCAAACAGCTGTTCGAATCGAAGTCAAGGACGTGCGCTGGGGAGCGCGAGGGGATTGAACCGGGCCAAGTGGGCATGAACACGACCCCGGGGCCCTTGGTCGAGAGATGGATCGGACGTCGCATCACGGTGACGTCGAGTCGGCTGACAGCGATGCGCTCGCCTAACGCTCTCCGGCGAGCCACCCACCGGTGAAGCCGGCGCGCTGCAGCCCCCGCACGATGTAGGGATTTCCGCGCAGGGTACGCCAGACAAGTTCGCTGCGATAGTTCTCGATCATTGCTACAATCGGCCCTTGGTCGACGCCGAGGTAGTCGTTGTCGAACCAGCCGAGCACGGGATCGATGCGACCGTGCCGGAGCGGGAGCGGAGTCGTGAGCGTCGGGTTGAACGCGTCGAGGAAGCCGTATTGCTCGTAGAGCTGCGCGCCGTAGCGCTCCCTCATTGCGCGAATGGCCGGCATGACGATCTCGGGGGCAAACGGGAGCGACGAGATGGCGGCGGTCGGGGCGATCGTTCCGTCGTCACGAATCTCGGTCGCGGCGGCGCCGCGTGCCCAATACGTGTGGAACTCGCGCGTCCGGCCATTGACGCTGAAGGTAGAGTCGAGCGGTCCATCGCTCGCCGTGAGTCCCCACACGTCAGCTCCGTACCCAACCCAGCCGGCGGGATTCGCGATCGCGTACCGACGCTGCGAGATCGTGGCCCGCCGCGAGTTCTCGAAGTAGTCGATCCCGCGCCCGCGCATGTACGCGTCGCGGATGCCGCGGAAGTCGATGAAGATATGCGAGTACTGGTGCCCGAAGAGCGGCCCGAAGTTCACGTGCGCCTCGTCCTGGAAGTCGAGCCACGGATTTGTCGCGGTGTACGCCGGCCACCCGGCGGCGTCGACCGGAAAGGTCGGCGAGCCTAACGCGAGCACGTACAGGATCATCGACTCGTCGTAGCCCTTCCAGTCGCTCGGCGAGTAGCCGTCCTCCGGACGCCAGCGATGGTTCACGAAGGGGGGATGCGGCTGCATCCATGTCCACTCCACCCGTCGATAGAGCGAGTCAGCATACGCGCGGATCGCGACATCGGTCGCCGAAGGATCGGCGTAGTACGACTGGCAGAAGAGCACTCCGGCGAGGAGGAGTGAGGTGTCGATGGTGGAGAGCTCGACGGTCTGGAACCGGTGCCCCTGCGCCATGTCGAGGAAGTGATAGAAGAAGCCCTTGTACCCGGTCGTCCCCGAGTGTGCCGCTCCCTGTGGCGCGTCCCAAAAGAAGCGGAGCGTGTTGAGCGTGCGCTCCGCCGCCTGATCACGCGTGATCCACCCACGCTCGGCGCCGATGGGATATGCCGTAAGGGCGAAGCCGACGGCGGCCACGCTCGAGAACGACGGTGTGGGCCACCGGTCGGGCGTGAGCCCGGTGCGTGCGTCGGATCGTTCCCAGAAGAAGTTGAAAGTGCGATGCTGTAACGTGTCGAGCAGTGCGAGATCTGCCGCCGGCAACGTCGTGCGCGCCGGCCCCGTAACGGGGACCGACGCGCACGCGCTGAGCAGCGCGAAGATGAACGGAAGCAACCGCCGCCGGTTCACGAGAGGGCGCTCCTCCTCTCGGGCGTGCGGTCGACGTCAATCATGGGCGATTGCCACGCGACGGCTGCAGCCCGTACCGCGCCCCGATCTGCAGGCGACGACCGAGTGCCGCACAGCCCGGCTTGTTGTAGTTGCCGTTCGGTGATCCCGACGTCGGATTGATCTGGGCGTCGTAACAACCGAAGTTGGCAGTGTTGAAGGCATTGAACACGTCGGCGATTAGGCTGATCGTCTGCCCGCTCGCCACCGTGAATCCCTTCTCGAGCCGCAGGTCCATGTTCTGCGTGTTGAAGACGTGGCCAATGCCGAGGAAGGGCTTGGTCGGCGGGGCATAGACGTAGGTCTTCTGCTTGCCGAAGTCGAAGCCGGCGCTGGCGTCGGTTGCATTGACGGTCAGTCCGGACCCGAGACTTACGATCGAGCTGAAACGTACGCCCAGGGGGAGGCGCACGATTCCGTTTGCCACGATCGTGTGCGTCTGGTTGTTCGGTGACCGGCGCCGCGGAAGGTCCGAGACGGTGGGGAAATGATCGTCAAAGCCCCAGAAGATGTCCTGGCTCTGCCCCTGCTCCTCGGCACGCGCCAGCGTGTATGACAGCGCTCCGCCGAAGCGGTCGGCGCCGCGCATCGGCCGCTCGAGTTGCAGCTGCATGGCGTCGTACCACGTCTTCACGTGATCATCGGTGATGAAGACCGTCCGGTAGTTCGGCCCGAGGGCGTCCCACGGCGTGGCGTGGATGAAGTTCATCCCGTTGAAGCCGCGCAGCCCGTTGTACGACACCGTCAAGAGCATGTTGCCGATCCCCTGGCGAATACCGCCGCTCATCTGGAATGTCCTGGGCGGCTTGAGGTCGTTCTTGACGAGGAAGATCTCCGGCAGCGCCGTGGCCACGGTTGCGGCGCGCAGCACGGCGGGATCTTCGTACTTGGGGTCCAACTGCAGGCAGTTGGGGCACGACGCCGTCGGGCCCGTGGCGTTGAACGGCTGATTGAGCTGGCGGTACTGGCGGCGGAACTGCTCGTCGTAGAGCGTATTCCAGTAGTTGCGATCGTAGTAGAGCCCCGCGCCGCCGAAGACGACGGTGCGTCCGGTCCCGAAGACGTCGTACGACGCGCCGAGCCTGGGCTGCCACGCACCCAGAAACATCGGGCGGTCACTGCGCCCGTTGGTCAGGAAGTTGTCCAGGCCACCGAGCTGGTTGATCACGTTGACCTGCACCACGTCGCAGCAGGTGCCGTCGGCCCTGAGGACAGGCTTGTTGAGCAGTGAGAACTGGTTGGCCAGCGGGCCCGTCAACGAATCACGCAGGGACTGCGGCGTGACGTAGTCATTGTTGATCATGTTCGTCTCGACGTCCCAGCGGAGGCCGAGGTTGAGCGTCAACTTACGCGTCACGGCCCAGTCGTCCTGCACATAGGCGCCGATCTGCGAGTTGTTGGAGGCGACCTTGGGATCGCCGAATCCGAACCCGACCTCGAAGGGACGCGACCAGTTTTCATCCGAGCGATAGCGGAACTCGGGATTGGTCTGGATGTTCTTGATTCCTTCGTAGTGCAGGAAGTCGACAGAGACGCCGCCCTTGAAGACGTGATCGCCACCCCAGCGCACGCCGGAGCGCGTGAGGTCGTTGCGGAGGGAGAGGCGGTTCTGGGTGAAGCGCTGGTCCGTGTCGCGGCCGCCGATCCGCAGAAGACCGAAGTAGTTCCTGCCGATCTGGTCGATGTTGGTGGGCGTCGGATTCCAGCGGAAGTGCTGCGCATTGACCTGCGCCTCGTTCAGCCAGCGATCGCCGGCGTATTTCCAGTTGGCAACCCCGGTATAGGTGTCGACCTTCAGATTTTCCGATGCGTCGTAGGTCGTCTGCCCGCCGAAGCCGCGGAAGTCCGTCTCGTGCCGGATGTTGGTGCTGACGTCGAAGGTACTGCGCTCCGACTTGGCGTACGTAAGCTTGGCGAACCCGAGGTTCTCGCGGAACTCGCTGGTGAACTGTCCGACGTACTGTTGCAGGTTGAGCGAGGCGGGCGCTCTCGCGGCGTCGCCGCCGATGAAGACGTTCTGCGGCTCGTTGCGCGCGTTGAGTTCGTACGTGCCGAAGAAGAACAGCTTGTCCTTCACGACCGGACCGCCGATGCTGCCGCCGGCCTGCACGCGGGAGTAGTTGGGATCGGCGCCACCGCGTTGCGCCGTGAAGGCATCCTTGGCAACGAAGGACTTGCCGATGCCGAAGCCGAAGACGTCACCTTCCCAGTTCAGGCCACCGCTCCGCGTCGTAGCGGTGATGATCGCGCTCGAGGCCTTCTGGTATTCGGCCTTGTAGTTCTGGGTGATGACCCGGAACTCCTGCA
>JBDTUA010000440.1:0-4377 GCA_040007995.1 Gemmatimonadota bacterium
GGCGAGTGTGCAGACGGTATTCTCACGCGTGCCCGACGGTGGCGGCTACGTGCAAGACGCCTTGCGCCGCGACGCCGAGTCCTTGCGCAACTTGGTGGCCCAGGGCGCCATCCTGCGTGTCTGTGGCAGCCGTCCCATGGCACGCGATGTCGCCCAGACTCTGGACGCCGTACTCGCGCCGCTGCAGTTGAGCGTGTCGCAGCTCAAGGCGAAGGATCGTTATGCCGAAGACGTCTTCTGAACCTGTTGCGCCATGCAAAAGGACCACCCTGCATGGTCCGACCATGGGTACGCGCTGGTCCGCCACCGTTGACGTGGACGCCACGATGGACGTGACGATCCTGAGCCAGGATCTCGCCCTCGCGGTGGAGCAAGTGGACGATCAGATGTCGCCTTGGAAGCCTGAGAGCGACCTCATACGCCTGAACCGCGCGCCCGTGGACGTCTGGGTGGACCTGCCCGATGAAATGTTGGAGGTGCTGGTCTGCGCGCTTGACATATGCCGTCTCAGCGCGGGCGCGTTTGATCCGGGCGTCGGGGCGCTGGTCGATGCGTGGGGCTTTGGCGCGGTGCGCGATGCGCCCGACTCCGTGGCGATCCGCGGCGCACGCGAAGCGGCACCGCGCACGACGCACGAGTGCTTGGAGCTCGACCGCCCCGCAGGCCGCGCCCGCAAGAGCGCCCCGTTGCAGCTCGACCTGTGCGGCATTGCCAAGGGCTACGCGGTGGACCGCATGGCCGCCGTGCTACTCCAGCACGGCGTGCGGCATGCGCTGGTGGCGCTCGATGGTGAGCTGCGCTCCGTGGGCAGCCAGAGCAGCGGTGCACCCTGGGCCGTGGCGCTGGAGCAGCCCTACGCTGGGCGCCGCGCGGTGCACGGGGTCATCGAACTGCAAGATCTGGCCGTGGCCACATCGGGCGACTACCGGCGCTATCTGCAGGTGGGCGATGCGCGCCTCGCACACACCATGGACGCGCGCCGCGCCGCGCCCGTGAATAATGCCGTCGCCTCGGTCACCGTGCTGGCGCGCAGGTGCATGCACGCGGACGCTTGGGCCACCGCACTGCTGGTGGCCGGCCCCGAAGAAGGCTTCCGCCTGGCACAGCGCATGGGGCTGGAAGCACTTTTTCTGCTGCGCCGTCCTGAAGGGTTGGTGGAAATGGGGCTGGGGCGGTTCGGCGCCTCCGGATAGGAAGTTCGGTTCCACTCGGAATTCCGGGGAAGGCGGCCGGCCCGCCCCTCGCCTTCGACCGAAACGCAGTGCGACCGGGCGCGCGTCAGCCTGCGACTGACCAGAGGCGCCGCGGCGACGGCGCGTTAGGCGGACGCCGGCTGGCGGTCGTGTGGTCCGATGCCGTCATGACTCCGCGTCGGCTGCGAAGTTGCCTAGGAGCGAGTCATCTGGTTCTCCTGCTACTTTCAGAGGATCACCGACTGGTTCGCCGACCGGTTCATCTTCCGGTGCGAACACATTCGCATCCGCTCTCCCCCGACTCAGAGGTTGTCCGGTGGCCCATACGAAGACCGCAGCTCGTAAGCTCGCCTCCAAGGCCGAGTGGACGCTGCTCGAAGTCAGCTTTCCGCCGCTGCTCAAGGAGATCACGCGTGGTCGCTTGAAGCAGAAGGTGACGCGGTCCCGAAAGCTGCAGGAGAAGTACCGCGATCTCGCTCGGCAGCAACGAGGCGAGGCGCGCGGCAAGCGAGAGGCGAAGGGGACTCGACCTGCGGCAGGCAACGCGAACACTGTGACGAAGCAGGAAGTCTTTGCTGAGGCGCGTGCGCGCTTCGAGGCGCAGCTGGAAAAGCTGGAGGCGCGTATCGCGAAGGAGCTCGCCCGCAAGGAGAAGGCGGCGGCCAAGGCCGCGGCGCGGGCCGCAAAGGCGGTGAAGTCCTCCGCTCGGACGCGGGGCACGGTGACAAAGCGATCCACGCGCAAGGCCACGTCTACCGCGCGCAAGGCGGTAAGTCGCGGGGCCCGTGGAGCGCGCAAGTCCGCCGCCTTGGCGCGCGCCGGCAGCGCCGCTCATCAAGCGCATGTGGGGGCGCGTGGCAGGCGCAGCCAAGCGAAGCGCGACTCGCGTTGACGACCTGAAGTACGCACGTCCGCCATCGAGCGCGCGATGGCGGACGATGGCATACGCGGGGGGCATCCCTTCGAGCGATACCCTGCGTCGGCGTTCTCGCCTACGCTTCTGGAGTCTCCGCGCGGTCCGCCGATTCGCGGTTCCGACGGAGACCGGGCACCATCCTCGAGTGCAACGGATCCAACTATCCGATGCTGCCGTTCGCACGCGCAATGGGGTAGTCATCGATGGCGAGCGGCCAACGGACGTTGCATACCGCCCAAGCCCGGCGAACGAAACCATTTCAGGCGGCCGAGACGCGGCCGCCGCAAGGAGGAAGCTCCATGTCCAGTCGCGATACTCCCGATCCGACAATTCGCCACGATCAGGCAGAGACCACCCGTCCAGATACGCCCGAACTGGAAGGCGGTACGCCGCTTCCCGAGGAGTTGACGGGCCGTGCGAGCAGTACCAGCGAGGATCTCACGACGCTGTTCGCCAACGACGCTGCCGACCATTTTGCTGACGGATTTGCGGGCGGCAGCAACGACGACCGCGGTTCCGACCGGCTCGATTCGGACGACACCGACCCGAACGCCGACGAGGACGTCACCGCCGTGTAGGCGGAGGTCGTAGGCGGGGGCGCACTCAAGGGCAACGCCGTCGGCTGGCGAGCGTTCCGCGTGGAGCCGTCACCACATGGCATCGTCGATCGTGAGGTGTACTTCGCGCGTCTCGGCGGTTCCGTGCGGCCGAGCGACGCGATCATCGCATCTGGAGATACAGAGCTCGCCCGCTCCCCGGGGCGCTGCGATGTGTTGCGGGGGGGTTCTCGCAGGCATTCGCTACTAGACCTGGCGTTGCAGCGCACGCAGCTCCGCTTTCCTCTCGGGCAGCGCGCGCTCAAGTGCCGTCCAGAGTGACGCCCACACAGCACCGAGTCGCGCCGAGCTGCGAGGGCTCAGCCGCTGGCCGTCGCGGATCGTCGCGAGCTCTTGTTTCGCACGGGCCCGATGGGTGTCGATGACTCGCGCCACTGCGACATCCTCGCGGTCCGAGAGCGCCAGCATGGACCGTATGACGAGTCGATAGTACTCGTCCTCGTCCTCGGCCAGTGCAATCGCGCGCACGACCGATCGCTCCGGTTGCTTAGCGATCGGAAGGCCCCGCCGCTGCAGCGGCAACGTCCAGTTGTCGGTCGCGAACTGTCCGTCGGGATTGGTAGACCAGATCCACGCGTGCAGCACGAAGAACGCTGGCGGATCGTCGACGGCCGCTCGACCAGCACGCACAGCCGGTCTGGGATGCGTCGCGTGGCTGAGTGGCAGGCTCCCTTCCGTTACGGTAGCGCTGTGCTCGTGCCACGCTCCGGCGAATGGGAAGTCGGGTGGCTGGTCACGCCTTCTCACGAGCTTCGAGTACGCAACGCCGGCGAGTTGCGCTCCATCGCTGGTGTTCATGTAGATGAGGATAGTTGGTCGCTTCGCGTCGAAGGCATCCTCCATCACTCGGGCAAAGCTGACCCAGTGCTCCCCCATCGCCGGAAACTCCACGCCGACACGTGTGAAGCCGTCGTCGATGGCGTTCTGTCGCGTGAGGTATCGGCGCGTTCCTCGACGCGCGTCATCGACGAAGCGCGCCTGCTCTCGCGCCGGCGCAATCTGAGCAGCCACGCGCGACGGGAGCAGCGTGGCGCAGATCGTCACGGCGACAACCGTTGCAGAGCGTATCGGCCGAGACGCGATCATGGGGTCCGGGTGGCAAGAGTGTCGGGCGTCGACTGCTTCGCCTGCTCGAGCAACGCCGAGAGCGCGGACGAAGTGATCCCGAAGGGGAATCGGCTCGCCCGCGCCAGCTTCGTGAGCGTCTCGCTTGTCCCCATGGCAATCTTCCGAGAGGGAGCGCTTCCGACCGACACGGCTGCAATGTCGGCCAGCGCGTCAAGGGCGAGTCGATCGCCAAGCAGCAAGACGATGGACGAGTCACGCACTCCCAACAGCTCGCCGGTATGCGCGGTGCCATTGATCATGTGGACGGTGGCAATCTCACCCCGGTGTGTGTCACGCATGGCAGCGCGCTTCGGAGCAGGCGAGGTGTAGCAGGCGGCGAGAACCACGAGCGACACGGTGGCCCAGCGACGCGCCGGTGTCGCGTGACGCACGGGCGTCGCGTGACGCACGGATCTCGGGTGACGCGATGGATTCGTCATGCGATCGGCACCCTGCGCGTGAAGAACAGCGCTTCAAGGGAGTCACGCCCACCCTTCCAACTGCGCAACAGGTCGCGCATGGACGTGGTGGATGGCGAGAAGGG
>JBDTUA010000441.1:0-4360 GCA_040007995.1 Gemmatimonadota bacterium
GCACTCGTCGACGCCGCCGACTCGGAGACGCTCCTCTCAATCCGACGTATACCCATTCCATCGGCCCAGCGCGGTATTTCCTCCGCGCGGCCGCTGGTCTCACGCCGTGCCTTGAGCTCAGTCATGCCCATAGATCAGTTCCGGTCGATTGCCACACTGGCGATTGCCCTCGCCAGCGCGCAGGCGCTTCCCGCGCACGCGCTTCTCGCGCACGCACAAGACAATCCTCCCGGCTCGGCAGCGCCGGCTGGTGCACCGATATCCGCTTCGTTCAGGACACACGCTTCGACGAACGACGCAATGCATGCGACGCACGCCTCCCCCTCCGCGTCCGCCATGGCCGCTGCCCTGATCGGGACCGTGAAGGACAGCAGCGGCGTCCCGCTCCCGAACGTCCAGGTCATCATCTCGTCGATCAATCGCGTCGCGATCACCGACGCCGAGGGCGCGTTCGCATTTCGCGGACTGCCGGCGGGGCACTATCACCTCGACGCCGTCTTCATCGGTTTTGCCCGCGCTGACGCCGACGTCGATGTACCGCGAGACGGCGGAGAGGTGCGCGTCGACATCATCATGGTCCGCACGCCACTTCGCCTTCGTGGCGTCGTGATCGCCGCCTCGCCGACCGGCGCGGACGCCCTCGGCATCACACAGTCGACCATCGACCTCTCCGGCAAGGAACTCGCCCGCTCGCTCGGCACCAGCGTCGCACAGACGCTCTCCTCGGAGCCGGGCATGGCGATGCGATATAATGGCCCGGTCGCGAACACGCCGATTATCCGGGGACTGAGCGGCGATCGCATCCTCGTCCTGCAGGACGGCGACCGGACGGGTGACCTGTCCTCCGCCGCGGCGGACCACGGACTCTCGATCGATCCTCTTGCCTCGAACCGGATCGAGGTCGTGCGCGGCCCGGCCTCGCTGTTGTATGGCACGAACGCGTTAGGGGGAGTCGTGAATGTGGTGTCGAACGAGATTCCGACCAGCGTTCCGGCGCGTCCGCAGGGGTTTGTCGCCGGGATGGGCGAACGCGCGACTCCCGGCGGTGCGGGCTCTGCGCTGCTGACTGTCCCGTTAGGCGAACAGGTCGCGCTGTCACTGCGCGGCGGGCTGCGCCGGGCGGGCGACGGATATGTCGGAGGCGGCGAACGCCTGGCCAACTCGGAGTCACGAAACAACAGCCAGGGGGTGGCTCTCGCATACGTCGGCGATGGCGCCACCGGTGGGGTTGCCTACTCGCGGTATGGCTTCCGCTACGGACTTCCCGCCGCTCCCGATGACGATGAACTCGGCGCCAAGATCGACGGCGTGCGCGACCAGGTGCGCGGCCGGGTCGAATTCGGCGGGAGCCGGGCAGGACTGCTGCGTCTCGTGCGTGTCGACGGCACCGCACAGTGGTACCGACACGACGAAATCGAGAACAGCGGCGACATCGGCACGTCATTCAACCTCAAGACGCAGACGCTGAACGCCACCGTGAAGACCGGAGCCGGCCGCGTCGAAGGAGCGTTCGGCCTCAACGGGATTGTCAAGCAATACTCGGCGACGGGCGACGAGGCGCTGACTCCCGCTGCTAACACGACGGGTGCCGGGCTGTTCGTCTTCCAGGAGTTCCCGCTGGGGGGCTCGCCCACAGACGACAGGCACGATCTGGTGCCCAAGCTAGAGGTCGGCGCGCGCGCGGACCTGCTGCGCGTGACCTCGAAGACTGGCGATCCGAAGTTTGGGGCCGGCCGGTCCACGGACTTCAATAACGCCTCGGGCTCGATCGGCCTTACGATCCCGTTCAGCGCCTCGACCTCGATCGGGATGAGCGGCGCGCGCGCCTTCCGGGCGCCGACAGTGGAAGAACTCTACTCCAATGCCTTTCACGCGGCGGCCGGTACGTTCGACGTCGGCAACCCCGGCCTCAAGTCCGAGGTGAACCAGGGGATCGACGCGGTGCTTCGCAGCCAGACGCGCCGCGTGAACGCCGAGTTCTCGGCCTACTGGAACCGCATCAGCAACTACATCGCACCCAGCATCGTGAAGGATACCACGACCGACGGTGGGGTCACCGTGCCGCTGAATCGCTTCGGGCAAGGCGATGCCACCTTGAAGGGACTCGAGGGGAGGATTGAGGGGACGGTCGCCCGGCAGGTCGTGCTTGGGGCGATGGCCGACATGGTGCGAGGTGAGTTCCGCGATGGCGCACCGCTCCCATTCCTTCCGGCCGCACGGGTGGGGGGGCAGGGGCGCTGGGACAACGGCACGCTGTCGTTCAGCAGCGAAGTACGGCACGCGTTCAGGCAGGACCGCGTGAGCGGCGGCGACGTGGACGTGCCGACCGCTGCATACACGCTGCTGAATGTGACACTCGGCGTACAGTACGTCGGCGGTGGCTGGGTGCACTCCATCACGCTGCGCGGTGACAACCTGACCGATGCGCGCTACTTCGACGCCTCGAGTCGGATCAAGAGCTTCGCCGCGAATCCCGGGCGCAATTTGGCGGTGGTGTACAAGGTGCTGTTCTGACGGCAGAAGGGAGAAGACGAGAAGACGAGAAGACGAGAAGACGAGAAGACGAGAAGACGAGAAGACGAGACGGAGCCGGGCGCTCGTCTTCTCGTCTTCTACTCTCCACGCGCGTACGCGCGCAGTCGGTTCAGCATCTTCGTGTCCATGACCTCGGGTTCGTCGCCTTTCGGGGTTTCGATCACCTTGGCGACGTGCGTCAGTCGTGGGTCGGTCATGATGCGGCGGAAGGCGCCCTCACCGATCGCGCCCTCGCCGATGAGTTCGTGCCGGTCCTTCCGGCTGGCGAAAGGCACCTTGGAGTCGTTCAGGTGCATCATCCCCAGTCGCTCGAAGCCGATCGTGTCGCCGAAGCGCGCCCAGACGTCGTCGTAGGCGTGCACAATGTCATAGCCGGCGGCGAAGATGTGGGCCGTGTCGACGCAGACGCCCACGCGTCCCCGCACGGCGGGATCGATGCGAGCGAGCAGGGCCGCCATCTCCTCGAACGACGCACCGAGCGCCGTGCCGCTCCCGGCGGTCATCTCCATCAAGAGCGTGACCTGTCCGGGGACGACATCGAGGGCAATGCTGATCGCTTCGGCGTTGCGCGAGAGGCCGTCGGCCCGGTCGTCCATGAAGTTGCCGGGATGGGAGACGAGATACGTCAGCTGCAATGTCTCACACCGCCGCAGTTCGGAGACGAATGAGATCAGGGAGCGGTTCCAGAGCTCCGGATTGGGGGAGGCGAGGTTGATCAGGTAGGAGTCGTGCGCGTTCGACACCGCCACGTCGGTCTCGCCGAGATCGTGTCGAAAGCGGGCGCCATCCTCCGGGCCGATCGCTGGCTCCTTCCACTGGTTCGCCTGTTTCGTGAACAGCTGCATCGCAGTGGCGGCGATCGCCTTCGCGCGTGGGATCGAGGAGTGGATCCCGCCCGCCGTCGACACGTGCGCGCCCAGCGGACCGATGGCCGCGGAGGAGGACGGGGAGGGGGAGGGGGAGGGTGGGCGGAACGCGGGAGATTGCTTCGGCATGCGGCGGCGAATGGACGGCGACAAGGCAACCGAAGACTACAGGCGCACGTCGGGCCGGGGAAGTCGCACCTGTCGCCCTCCCCCCTCTCCTCTCTCCCGTCTCGGGTCGCTCCCGCTGGCGTCCGCGCCCTCGGCCTAACGACTCCCGACCCGCTGCGACAGCCACGCCAACGGATCGAGCGCGCGTCCCTTCGGACGGATCTCGAGATGGAGGTGTGGATCCATGTCGGGGTCCGCGCGCCCCACCGCGCCGATCACTTCCCCCTTGAGGACCTTGTCGCCCTTGTGCACGTCGGCGCGCGACAAGGAGCCGTAGACCGAATAGTCACCGCCTCCGTGCTGGAGGATCACGGTCAGGCCGTACGTCCCGATCGGATCCGAGACCATGACATCGCCGTCGGCGATCGCCCGCACTTGCGTGCCCTGCTCGGCCCGGATCCCGATCCCGTTCCAGCGAATGGACGTGTTGTTCGGGTTGATCGCCCGTCCGAAGCGATAAAGGATGTCGCCCGCGACCGGCCAGTCGAGCTTCCCGAAGTCGCTCGTCTTGAGCGAGCTCGTGATAGGGGCGGTCGCATTCGGGAGCGCCTCATTGCGCTTCCGCGCTTCTTCCATCGACACGAATAGCTGCGAGAGCCGCTGCTCGTCGCGCTGGATACGGGCGAGGCGCTCCACGATCTGCTGCTGCGATTGTTCGATTTCCGCCAGCGATCGGCTGCGCACGCCTTCCATCGAGCGGAGCCGCTGCTCCTCCAATGACTTCTCCGACCGGTTGCGTTCGAGTTCCTGCTGCAGCTTCACCAGCAGCGAGCGCTGCCCCTCGATCGCCT
>JBDTUA010000442.1:0-4345 GCA_040007995.1 Gemmatimonadota bacterium
CCCGCCTGACACAAACCCCCGCCCCCTCCGTATTGTCTCACCTAAGAACCTAAGGTGGAGACCTCCGGATGGCAGACGACCTGGACCTCGTGCGCGGTACCCTCGACCTCTTCGTGCTCAAGACCCTCACCTGGGGGCCGCGACACGGACTCGCGATCCTGCGCTGGATCGAGACCGTCACGGCGTCGGAGCTGCAGGTGGAGGAGGGAGCGCTCTATCCCGCCCTCCACCGCATGGAACAGAAAGGATGGCTCGCCGCCGAATGGGGGCTCTCCGAGAACAACCGGCGCGCGAAGTACTACCGCCTCACCCCCAAGGGACGCCGGCAATACGCAGCCACCCTCTCGACCTGGCAGCGATACGTCAGCGCGGCCTCTCTCCTGCTCGCCTCGGACGGACGCCAATGAAACGCCTCGTCAAGCTCCCGGACTCCGCGGCACGCGCCGACGCCGATGCCGACGCCGAACTGCAGTTCCACCTCGAGGGACGCATCGAGGAACTGATGGCCCGCGGCATGACCCGCGAAGCCGCCGAGCAGGAAGCGTTGCGACGTTTTGGCGACCGCACGCGGGTGCACGCCGAGATGCAACGTATCGACGCAGAGTCCCTCCGGCGCATCACGCTGCGCGAGCGCCTGCATGAGCTGCTCCGCGACATCCGGTTCGCGACGCGCACGCTGCTCCGCCGCCCGATCTATACCGGCGCCATCCTCGCCACGATCGCCCTCGGCGTCGGCGCGAACGCGGCCGTCTTCTCGGCGGTCTACGCCGTGCTGGTGAAGCCCTTCGACGTCCCCGGCATCAGCCGGTTGGCCGTCGTGCGCAACGACTTTCCGTTGATGGGGCTCCGCGAGGCGCAGCTCTCGCCGCTCGAAGCGGTTGACCTCTTCGCCCGCCGGGATCTCTTCACGACCGCCACCGCCGTGGGTGGCGAGGGGGCGACAATCGAGGTGAATGGCGAGCCGACGCGCGCGACGGGCGCGCCGACCATCGGAGACTTCTTCGGAACGTTTGCCGTGCAACCGCTCCTCGGGCGCACCTACCGCGCCGAGGACTCGGATGTCGGACGACCCAAGGTCGTAGTGCTCAGCCACAAGTTCTGGACGCAAGTCTCGGGCGACTCGGCGATCGTCGGCACCACGCTGCGGATCGGTGAGACCCCGTACGAAGTGATCGGCGTCCTTCCCGCGACCTTCGGCTATCCGCGCAGCGCGATGTACTGGCGTCCGATGCAGCTCGACGCGGGGCTGCTCAACCAGAGCAACGGACGTGCAGTGCTCATCACCAACTTTGTCGGTCGCATGCGCGATGGGATGACCGTCGAGCGTCTCAAGGGCGAGCTGAAGGCGATCGCCGAGCAGTGGCACCGCCAGTATCCCGCCGCCTACGCTTCTGTCAGCGATCATTCCATGCTGGCGACGTCGTTCGTCGTTGCGCAGGCCGGCGACCTGCGCCCGATCGTCGCGGCGCTGCTCGTGGCCGTCACCCTAGTCCTCCTGCTGGCCTGCGCCAACGTCGCCTCGCTCCAACTCGTGCGTGCCGCCAGCCGAGCGCGCGAGCTCGCCGTACGCGCCGCACTCGGCGCCGGACGCGGGGCGATCGTGCGCGCGCTGCTGGTGGAGAGCACACTCCTCACGGTCGGCGGCGCCCTGCTTGGCCTCCTCGCCGCCCGCGCCGCCGTGCGTTCAGTGCGCGCACTCGACCTGGCTCAGTACCCCGTACTCAACTCCCTCGAGCTGAGCGCACCGGTACTCGCCTTCACCGCCGGCATAGCGATACTTACCGGGGTACTCATCGGCGTGGCACCGGGATTGCGCGCGATGCGCACCGACGTGAGCGCCGCGCTACGTGATTCATCGCGCGGGAGCAGCGGCGGCGCCGCGCGACATCGCCTGCTCCGCGTCAGCGTCGTGAGCCAGCACGCCCTCACCCTGCTGCTCCTCGTTGGAGCCGGCCTCACCATGCGGAGCCTCGATCGCCTGCTCCGCGTCGATCCCGGCTTCGTGGCCGACGACGTCGTCGCCTTCTCGGTGTCGTTGCCGCAGAATTCGTACGTCGACGCGGGGCAGCGGCTCGCCTTCTGGCAGTCGTTCGAGGAGAAACTGCAGGCCATCCCGGGGGTGCAGTCGGTCGGCTTCGGCCTCGGCGCCCCGTTCACGGGGGCGGCCGGGAGCACGACGTACGAGCTTCCGTCGGTGCCGGCACGGGCCGGCGAATCGAGACGGCACGCGAACCAGGCGTTCGTCTTCGGCGACTACTTCAAGACAATGGGGATCGATATCGTGCGAGGTCGAGCGCTGACCCACGCCGACGGGAGCTCCGCCGCATCGGTGATGATCGTCGACGAGACCCTCGTGAAGCAATCGTTCGGATCGACCGATCCGATCGGTGCAACGATCGTACACGGCCCCGAGGGGACAATCATCGGCGTTGCACGCTCGGTGAAGCTCGCCGACCTCACCGAGGAGGCGCACCCGTTGGTCTACCACAACTACGGACGTGCCGCCGGATGGGTGGGAAGCCTGACCGCGGTCGTGCGCACCACCCTTCCGACCCCGGTGATGCTCAAGGCCGCGCGACGGGCCCTGGCCGAGCTCGATCCGTCGATCCCGATCGCCAGCGGCACATCATTGCGCGCGCGCATCGATGACTCGCTCGGTCCGCGCCGGCTGTCCACCAGGATCCTGGGCGCATTCGCCGCATTGGCGCTGGTGCTCGCGGTACTGGGTGTCTACGCGGTGATGAGCCACGTGGTAAGCGATCGCACGCGCGAGATCGGCATCCGCGCGGCGCTCGGCGCGCAGAAGTCGCAGATCATGGCGATGGTCATGCGCGAGGGACTCGTGATGGCGGCCATCGGGCTCGCCATCGGCACCGTGCTCTTCGTGGCCGCCGGCCGCCTGATGCAATCGCTCGTGTTCGGCGTGCAGGTCTTCGACCTGTTGACGCTGCTCGGCGCAACGCTGTTGATCGTTGGGGCAGCGGTGGGCGCGTGCTGGCTCCCGTCGCGCCGCGCGGTACGCGTCGATCCGGCTCGCACGCTCAAGGCCGACTAGGAGAGCGGAGCGCGCCCCGCCGCAGCGGGACGCGCATAGATTCAGCCGACCGGCTAGCGCCGTCCCAAGCTGAGGCACATGAGAGTTCTCTTCGTCCTACTTCTCGTCGTTCACGGCGCCCTTCACCTGATGGGCACCGCGAAGGCGTTCGGCGCCGCCGAGCTACCGCAGTTGACGCAGGACATCGGCCGGCCGATGGGCGTGCTCTGGTGTGTTGCGGCGCTCCTCTTTCTCCTCGCCGCCATCGGGATCTTCGTGTCGCCACGATGGTGGTGGACGGTCGCCGCCGTCGCGGTCGTCGTGTCGCAGATCGTGATCGGCTATTCCTGGGCCGATGCGCGTTGGGGAACGCTCGCCAACGCCCTCGTGCTCGTCGGCGTCGCCTACGGCTTTCTGTCACAGGGACCAGGAAGCTTCCGCGCCGAATTCGACCGCGACGTGGCGCGCGAACTTCGTCAAACGGTGGCGACGCCGCTGCTCACCGAGGCAGATATCGCCGGGCTCCCCGTCGCCGTACAGCAATACATCCGCCTCAACGGCGCAGTGGGACGGCCGCGCGTGCAGAACATTCGCGTGCGCTTTCATGGAGAGATCCGCGGCGGTCCGGAGGCGCGATGGATGTCGTTCACCGGCGAGCAGTACAACTTCTATGACCAGCCGTCCCGCCTCTTCCTGATGGACGCCACGATGTTCGCGATCCCGGTCCAGGCCTTTCACCGATTTGTCGGCCCCTCGGCGACGATGCGGGTGAAGCTCGCTGCAGTGGTGCGCATGGTGGACGCGAAAGGTCCGGAGATGGATGAGGCGGAGACCATCACGCGCTTCAATGACCTGTGTGTCTTCGCTCCCGGCGCGATGATCGACCCTCGCATAACATGGCAGGCGAGCGACTCGCACACCGTCGCCGCATCGTTCACGAATCTGGGCCATACGGCGCGCGCGGTGCTCACCTTCAACGAGCGCGGAGAGCTCGCCGACTTCGTCGCCGATGGACGCGGCGCGTCCTCAACGGACGGCAGGACGTTCACGAAGATGCGATGGTCAACGCCGTTGCGTGACTATCGTGCGTTCGGCGCGCACCGACTCATGTCGCACGGCGAGGGGGTCTGGCACGCGCCGGCCGGCGAGTACTCCTATCTGCGTTTCGATGTCGACACCATCGAGTACAACGTCGCACCGTCGCGGAACTGATATCGTCTCGATGTCTCGTCTCGCCCAGCGTAAGGTGGTCGAGGCGCTCCCCCGACCTCTCCGACAACCCGTGCAGAGCCGAAGTCGTTAGGCGATCGC
>JBDTUA010000443.1:0-4343 GCA_040007995.1 Gemmatimonadota bacterium
AGTCACGGACCGATTCGCGGCGGCCGTCGGGAAGCCAGGAGAGGAGTCGCGTCAGGTTCACGCGAGGAATCGCTGTAGGGGAGGAAGAGGAGCCCCGGGAAGACCGAACCTCGGGAGCGAGCGGGGGACGCGCTCGGCAGAAGACGAACGACGTATCCCCCGTCATTGCACATCTTACGCCACATGGATGAGATCGCAAGCAGCGGGGCTATTCCCACTCCTCTCCGTGGGTCTACGGCTCGCGCACTCTCGGTCATTCGGACGCCCTTTCCCGGGGGTGGGACGTAGCGCAGGGTCGCCCTCGTTTGCTCCTGTATCGATCGCGTAGCTGCGCCACTCCTGTGGGTCCAAATCGGCGACCGAAGGCGGCGGGAGCGCGGCCGGTCCCGGTTCAGGTCGAGCTTCAGGGGTTCCTCGTGAAGACCGGGGACGACCGGGACGACCGGCGTGGAGCGCGCTGCCGGCACACGAGTGGCATACGTGACCCCTCGCACCAGTTCCCAATTCCGTCACGCGTGCAGGCGCACGACATCCTGCTGCACACTGCGGCGAAGGACGGTACGGGCACCGAGCGCAACCTGGCGCCTGTTCACGGAAAGTCGACACGCGTACGCCACGGGCCACCGTCGATCTGCTCGATCAGGGCGACGCGGCGGAACGTCGCAGTGAACGGCGCGCTGACCTCGACGATTTCGGCGAACGCCACATCGTCGCAGCGACCATTGCGCGGATGGACGAGCGTGATGTGAGGAAGGTGCCGACGCGGCGCGGCGACGTCGTCCCCGAGCAGTGACGCGCGCAACGCGTCGAAGGAATCGGTGGGGCCTGCCACCGGGATGTAGACGAGGTGACCATCGCGCCGCGGACGCTCGAATGCCAGTGTGACCTCGATCGTCGACAGGCGACGCAGTCGCGCCTCCAACGCACGCCAGTCGCGCACCTCATCCTCTCGGCAGAGCGTGACGTGCGCGCGTATGAGATCGAATTGCGCGCGATTGAAGCGCGCGCGCAGCGACTCGATCGCAGCATCGACCGGGGGCACGAGGAACAGCGTCGCCTGCCGACGCGTGCTCATGCGCTGTGCAGCGAGGTTCGATCAGCCGTTCGCTTCGCGCAAGCCATCCGCCTGTGATCCGTCAAGAGTCGCCGTCCACTGAGGGACCAGAAATAGACCACATTCCCTGACGCGGCACGAGGAATCCTCGCCCCGCGCTGCGCGATGTTCCCGCGTTGTGCACCGATCTCGCACGGCAACGTATTCGGCGCATGCCCCGCGCATGCTCCGAGCATGCCCTGCGCATGCGACGGCGATTAGTATTCCGAGCGCCCGCCATGTTGAACCACGCCCTGAGCCTACCCTGAGATGATCGCGCGCGAACACATCCTCGTGGTAGCGGCGACGGAGCGCGAATTGGCGATCCCGGACGGATGGCGCACGCTGCGCTGTGGCATCGGGCCGGTCGACGCGGCCGCCGCCACCGCGGCCGCCATCGCCAGCGACCGACCGCTGTTGCTCCTGCATGTCGGCATCGCGGGGGTGCGACGTCATGCGGCGCTCGATCCACCCACGCTCGTCATCGGCAGCGCCTCGCTCTACTGCGACCTCGACGTGCCTGAGGCGTGGTCGCCGCGCACGCTTCCGGCACCCGCGGAGTTGCTCGCGGCGGCGCAGCGCGCCCTGCCAAGCGCGGTGGTGCGAAGCATAGGGACGAGTGCACGCGTCGGCGGCTCGACCCCGTGCGGCACCGCCTGCGGCGTCGAGGCGATGGAAGGGTTCGGGGTCCTGCGCGCCGCGCACCTCGCGAGCGTCCCCGCGCTCGAGGTCCGTGCCATCTCCAATCACATCGAGGAGCATGATCGCGCCAACTGGCGCTTCGATGCCGCCTTCACGGCGATCACGACTGCCACTTCTCTCCTCGTCGCCGAGTTCCTGTCATGCGCACCCTGACCTTCGGGTACTCGCCCTGCCCTAACGACACCTTCGCCTTTCATGCGCTGTCGCATGGACTCATCGACATCCCATTTCGCATCGAGCCCGTCCTGCTCGACATCGAGGAGCTGAACCATCGCGCCCACGAAGGGGAGTTCGCGTTGACGAAGCTCAGTGTCGGAGCCTTCGCGTCCGTGGGCGATCGATATCGCCTGCTCCGCAGCGGTGCGGCGCTCGGTCATGGCGTCGGCCCGCTCGTGGTCGCCCGCACGCCGATGTCGCTCGACGAGGCGGTGCTCGGCACCGTCGCGATCCCCGGACGCGAAACGACAGCGTTTCGCCTCCTGCGCCTCGCCGCGCCTCGGCTCGACGACGTGGTGGAGCTGCGCTACGACCGGATCCTCGACGCCGTGAGCTCGGGCGACGTGTCGGCAGGCCTGATCATTCACGAGAGCCGATTCACCTACGCCGACCACGGACTGCACCAGGTCGCGGATCTCGGCGAGTGGTGGGAGCAGGAAACCGGGCTGCCGGTCCCCTTGGCCGGGATCTGCGCGCGTGCCGACCTCGATGACGAGGTGGTGTCGTGCGTCGAGCAGGCGATCCGTGCGTCGGTGCAGTATGCCTTCGATCATCCCGATGCGAGTCGCGACTACGTGCGCACACATGCACAGGAGATGTCCGATGCCGTCTGTGACAAACACATCCAGCTCTACGTGAACGAGCTGAGCCTGGACGTCGGTGCCGCGGGATTACGCGCCATCGCCCGCCTCACCGCCGAAGGAAACTGAGCGATGCACGCACTAACGATCCAACGCACCTTCCCGCTCCCACCTTCTACGCTCTACCGCGCATGGACAGCCGGCTGGGATAGCTGGTTCGCCGAACGCGACACCATGCGAGTTCGCGCGGCGGAGGGCGCGCCGTTCTTCTTTGAAGTCGCGCAGCACTTCGAGGACGGGCGTCCGGACATTCGGCACCCCCACTACGGTCGCTTTCTCGCCTTGGAGCCCGACGCGCTCGTCTCCCTCACCTGGGTGACCGGCGCCGAAGGGACTGCGGGAGCCGAGACGATACTGACGGTGCGCTTTTCGCGGGTCGAGCACGGGACCGAGGTGAGCCTGACGCATGAAGGCTTTGCCTCGCTGGAAGCGCGCGACAACCACGCAGTCGCGTGGCCGTTGGTGCTGGCGCATCAGGAATCGCGGCTGCTGGCCTTGGCGGTGACCGTCGAAGCCTCGGCCGTCGACGCGTCGGCCGTCGATGGCGCCCCGACGATCGTGGCGTCCACCGCCTACGCGCCGCTTCCGAACAACCGTTCCATTCCCGAGGCGGCGCTCATTCCCGTGCGCAGCTATCCCGACATGGCGGCTGCGGTGCAGTGGTTGCAGGAGGTGCTGGGCGGACGTGAGCGGTTGCGCGTCCCGGGCCATCGCGTGCAGCTGGCGGTCGGCACCGGCGCTGTGGTGGTGGCGGCATGGGATCCAGCCTCGGCGCCGGCGACTGGCGGTCGCCCCCCCGCCATCCTCATGGTGCGTGTGGCCGACGTGGATCGCGCCTACGCGCGCGCGATGGCCCTCGGCTCCACCGGACTGTCGGAGCCCGCCGATCACCCCTATGGCGAGCGACAAGCGTCTGTTCGCGACCCGGCAGGGCACGCGTGGACGCTGACACAGACGATCGCCGACGTGGATCCCGCATCCTGGGGCGGCGAACTCGTGGGGTGAGTGGGGAGCGGCTGCAACGGCGCCAAGGTCGGATCCGACCCTGAACGCTAGCTTTAACGACAGTCGCGAGGGATCGTCCAACCTTCCGGCTGAACCACTCACCTGCCGCCACGGACGACGCGATGGCCAGCACTCCACGGGCACCTGCCGCAGCATCGAGGGCGTTGCGTGTCCGGGCGCGAGTGTCGCGAATCGCGGTCGTCGCGGGACTGCTATCGGTGATTGGCTGTGGCGCCATCATCGAGCGGGTCGGGAGCATGGGCCGCTGGGGATGGGAGCCGTCGTCCAGGGTTTCGCGATCGGACACAGCCTTCGTGAGCGACGGGCATCGTATCGCCGTCGAGCGCTTTGCACCGGCATCCGTCGGACCGATGGGGTCGCGCGGCAGGCATTCGCGTCACCCGGCGATCCTGGTCCTTCACGCCAGCGGCGGAATGCTCGCTCGGGGTGGCGCTACGGTGCGAGCGTGGGCCGACGAGTTCGCCGAGCATGGCTATGTGGCATTCGTGGTCCATTACTTCGACCGCACGGACGACGTGCGAACGGATGACGAATACGAGGACGCCACATTCCCCGAGTGGACCTCGACCCTCCGCGACGCCGTCACCTTTGCGCGCAGCGACGGACACGTCGACCCGACGCGTGTGGACGCGTTCGGCGTTTCGCTCGGCGGCTTCATGGCCCTG
>JBDTUA010000444.1:0-4330 GCA_040007995.1 Gemmatimonadota bacterium
TCGAGCGAAAGGCCACCCCGCGCAGCACGAGCTTCCCGTCGTACGACAGCAGCGCATAGTTCTTCGGCTCGTGCGAGAGCATCGCCGCGTAGCGCCCCTCGAACTCGAGCTGCACGAGTGGCGGCAACAGCGCGGCGACCTCGGCGACCACCCGCCGTTCTTCCGCCTCGCTCCACGCGTCGGGGACGGAGAAGTAGACGCCGTCGGTGTCGGCCTCGAGCAGCGTGACACCACGCGCCCCCAGTTCGCGACAGAGCTGGTCGAGCAGCGCACGCCCTCGCCGTGTGACCTCGTTGGCCGCGTCCACGTCGGCGAAGCGCGTCAGCGCGCCGCCAGCCGCAAGGTAGCCGTACGCCGAGTTGACGACGATCTTCATCGCCGCCGACACGGCTTCGTCGGTGAAGCGCTCGACCGATCCTGCCGGCGCCAGCCGTGCGCGCGCCTTGGCCTCCAGCCGCTGCCTGACGAGTCCATCGACCAGGGCGAGCAGGGCACCGAGGTGGTCGCGCGAAGGGCCGATCTGATAGGCGCGCATCAACGACGGGTAGAGCGAGGCGACGTCGGCCTTCACCACCCGGCGCGCCACCCCGGCGGCGAACAGGTGCAACGCCGCCCCGGTGTGGATCGTCGAGGTGGCCGGGGAATGGGCCGGGAGCGCCTCCCCCGCCCGCAGGTACGCGCGCACAAGGAGCGGATCGATCACCCCCGTCGCGGCCCCCGCGTCGGCCAGTCGCTCGTAGCGGCGCGGCGCCATCCGGGCGAGCGCGAAGGCCGCCCCGCCTAACAAGTGCGCCAGCCCGGCGACCTCCTCCACGTCGGAGGTGGCGTAGCTGCGCACGCGATCGGGGTCGGTCTGGTAGACCGTGAAGATGCGGTCCCCCCGGATCTCCACCCGGTCCTCGCGCGCGAGGCCGAAATGGCGCGCCACCACCTTGAGCCCATGCCCGGGTAGGTCGCGCGCCGAGAAGTCGTGGCGCCGCACTGCGTCCAGCGTGTCGATGAGTTCGCGCCCCGGGATGATATAGCGCACCCGCCGCCCAGGCTCTCCCTCGCGTACCGCCCCACGCATCGCCGCCCGCTCGCGCAGCCCCGGCCGTCCGATCCTGCCTAACGCCAACGGCACCCCGAGGCGCCGCGCCCGCCGGTGCAGGAAGGGGAGGTCGAAGCCGTGCAGGTTGTGGTTCTCGATGACGTCGGGGTCGACGCGCACGATGTGGGCAACCAGCTCACGGATCAGCGCCGCCTCGCCGGCGTCGTCCATGCTGCGTGACTCGAGCAGTGTCACCGTCCCGTCGGGATCGCGAACCGCCACCATGAACATGCGATCATGCTCGGCGTCGAGCCCCGTCGTCTCGAGGTCGAACTGCAGACGGTGCAGCTGATCGAAGGAGAGGTCGCGGAAGTACGTCCGACCGCTCGCCACCAGGTACTGCTCCTCTGGGGTGAGCACGAGGACTTGCGCGTCAGGCAGATCGCGCAGGTGGCCGACCCGGCGACCAAGTCGCGCGGTCGCCCCCTTGGTCACCGCGCGCGAGAGCGTCGCGAGGTCGTGCGCGCGCACCAGATAGCGGAGCTCGCCCGGCCCGGACAGTTCGCGCCACGACACTCGGCGCCCCCCACGCGCCGACCCGCTCCCCGCCGGAACGAGATCGTCGCCCAATTGATAGAGGTCATCGAGCGTGGCGAGCAGGATCCAGGGACGAAAGCGCACCGCTTCGCGCACGAGGACCCCGCTCTCCGGCAGGCGACGCCAGACCGTGGCACGCCCCTGCGCATCGGCCCAGACCGAGACGATCCCCGGCGTTGGATCCCACCCCGTGAGCCACCCGTCCGGTTTGGCGGCCGGTTCAGGGAGATCCTCCTCGGTCGGGGAAGCTTTGCCGCGTCGCATCATCCCGCGAATCTGCATCGGTGCGCCACCCTTGCGCAGCGGCACCCTCGGTTGGACACTGAAGACATGCATCCGTCCAAGGTCGATCGCACGCGGCTTCGGGAGCTCACCGACCTGCCGAATGTCGGCAAGGAGACGGCGGGCGACCTCGTCCTGCTCGGCATCAACTCGCCGTCACAACTCGAGGGGCGCGATCCGGTGGCGCTCTATGACGAACTGTGCGAGAAGACACGCACCCGGCAGGACCCGTGCGTGCTCGACGTCTTCATCTCGCTGACGCGTTTCATGGAAGGCGATCCGCCGCAGTCGTGGTGGGCGTACACGGCCGAGCGGAAGCGGATGATGGCGGCGCTGGCGCGATGACTCACACACACCCCTGACCATGAATGATCCACTCTCTCGCCGCGACTTCTCCCGCCACGCCGCACTCGCGGGCCTCGGGCTCGGCGTCGCACGGTTTGCGCCTGACGGAGCTGCCGATCAAGGCTCGGCGCGAGTCGACGCGACGGGTGCCGGCGCTACGCCCGATGTCGTCGAGATGACATCGCAAGAGGGACGGCTCGCCGCCGCCGACTTCGCCCCACAGCGCGACGGCATCTACCTGAACCATGCCGCGTCATCGCCGCTCCCGCTGCGGACCAGCGTCGCGCTCCGCCACTACCTCGATGACCGGCAGCGCCTCTTCCATCTCTACCAGACCGGAACGCAGGACTACGCCGTCCCGCCGCTGCAAGCCAAGGTTGGTCAGCTGCTCAACGTGCCGGCGGAGTCGGTGGGCTTCGTCCCGTCCACGACCGAGGCGATGGCGATGGCGCTCAACGGCATCGACTGGCGCCCCGGCGACAACGTGGTCGTGCCGGCGAACGAGTTTCCGGGCGTGCTGTATCCGTGTCTGTCCCTCGAGCGACGAGGTGTCACGGTCCGGCAGGTGCCGGTCGACCGACACGTGGACCTCGATCGGGTGCTCAACACGATCGATGGTCGCACGCGCGCCGTGGCGATCAGCTGGGTGCACTGGATCACCGGGCACCGCATCGACGTCGCCCGACTCGGCGCCGCCTGCCATGCGACACCGACGCTCAGCATCGTCGATGCGATTCAAGGTGTGGGAGCGGTACCGGTGGATGTGACGGCGACCCAGGTCGACTGTTTCGTCGCCGGCAGCTACAAGTGGCTGATGGCGATTCCCGGGACCGCGCCCTTCTATGCGTCGCCGCGTTTCATCGCCCAGGTCACCCCCGACCGCGCAGGCTACGCGGGGATGAAGACCTCGGTCAACGATGCGCCGCACATCGAATGGCTCTCCGGCGCCGCCCGCTATAACGTCGGCGGAACGATCAATCCGGCGCTGATCGGGCTCGAGCACTCACTCGACCTCTTGATGGAGGTCGGGATCCCGCGCGTGCAGGCGCATACGAACGCCCTGGTCGACGTGCTGCATCGTGGGAGCGAGTCGGCGGGGTTGCGATTCAACTCGGACCTTACCCGGGGCCATCGCTCAGCCTTTGTGAACGTGACCACCGGCGATACGGCGCGGGACGAGCGGTTGGTCAAGACACTCGTGAGCCAAAAGGTCATCGTCGGACGTCGCGGACCGGGCATCCGCGTCGCGCCTCACCTCCACAACTCGGTGGCCGACATCGAGCGATTCCTCGAAATCGTCCGCCAGACCACGTGACGCCGCGACGGCGCAAGTCCGCCCCCGCAACCACTGAGGGAGAAAGGGAGACGCCACCGGAGGGGCGCCATGGCGGCGACTTCGAGGGCGAGATGTTCCGCTCTGCCGGTGTAGGAGGCTGGCACTTTGGGATGGGGATGGGGATGTGGTGCAGGTGAAGGTGAGTTTCGACACGCTGTAAGACGGACGCAGGTAGCGCGGCGCGGAACGCGATCGCCTTCCGCGCGCACCGAGCAGACGCACGCAGGACGGCAGCAACTCTGCCGGCGACGTCGGCACCGTCGATGCGGACGACGGCAACAACGGTCGCGACGTCGACTCCGCCGCCGGCGCACGAGACGCCAACCCGCGCGTCGTCGGCTTGTTCGAGGTGGATCACGCTCGCCCCGTGTAAGTCGACGACTTCGTCGGCGCGAGAGACGAGCGCCGCGGCAGCGACGTCGATCCCGACGCGATGAGCGGCAGCTCGTTATTCGCCGACAGCGACGCGTTCAACGCGGAAGACGAGCTGTTCGCTCGCTCAGTCGATTCCGTCGCCGCGAACGACGAGCCCGTTGCCCTCCCCGTCGATCCCGCCGCGACGAGCGACGATCCCGTTGCCCTCGCCGTCGACGTTGGTCCGACGGACGTCACTGCGTTGGCGACGACGCGGGCTCCGGCGCCGCAGAACGCCACTTGTTCGCTTCGTCTCGTACGCCGTCACATCGGACGCCAATGCGTCGTGTGCGACCCCGAGACCGTCGCGGCGGACGCGAGCGCGT
>JBDTUA010000445.1:0-4322 GCA_040007995.1 Gemmatimonadota bacterium
CGGCATCACTGGTATGGCGTCGTACGAGGGGTTTGCTGCTGAGGCGGGCTACGAGTTGCGGTGGACAGGCAACTATCGCGTGGCCCCTTGACGATGCGACGACGGATCATTCGCTGACGGCCTAACAATGCATTGCAGTCCGACAAGACTGATGCGGAAGCGCGCTCCGCGCGCTCCATTGGAAGCCTTGCGGCTGAATGCTGAGCGTTATGCCGCCAATCTCCCACTAGCACATACTACGCCATTGGCGTACCTTTGGACATGCGCTTCGTCGAGACCTCGGTGTTCACCGCCAGCCTGCGTCGGCACCTCGATGAGGAGCAATATCGGGCGCTCCAGATCGCGTTGCTGCTTCGCCCGGAACAGGGCGACGTGATTCGAGGCAGCGGCGGTGTCCGCAAGCTGCGCTGGGCCGGGAGTGGGCGCGGGAAGCGTGGCGGCGTTCGCGTGATCTACTACTGGGCCGTCGAGCCGTCGATTTGCTACATGCTCTTCGTCTATGCGAAGAACGAACAGGGCGATCTCACGCCCGCGCAGGTGAAGGTGCTGGCGCGGCTTGTCCGAGAGGAGTTCAAATGAAGGACGCAGCGTTTCAGGAACTACTGACCAGCGTGCGCCAAGCCGGACAGATTCGGCGGCGGCGGCGGAAGCCGGCGCGCATCACCACCTTTCGTCCGGCCGACGTGAAGGCGCTGCGCGCGGACTTGGGACAGTCCCAGGTGGAGTTCGCGCTGATGATCGGCGTCAGCGTCGCCACCCTCCGCAACTGGGAACAGGGACGACGGATCCCCGACGGACCGGCCCTCGCGTTGCTCCGGGTGACCGCCCAGAATCCCGAAGCCGTCGTGAAGGCGCTGCATCAGGGACCGAGTGCGGCATAACGAACGCTGCAGCAGACTGCGGATCTACTCGTAAGCTTCTCCGTCAAGCAGACAGTCGAAACGTAGACTCCGCAGACAGCCGCGCTACGGTATGCTCGCTGTGGGGCGCGGCGGGGGCGATAGCACGGGTGCAGGGCGTTCGCGCTCCCCCGCGTCTTGCCACTCACTGCCGGGAGAGGTAGCGTCTTCCGACCTCGCCCTTCAGGGCGGCCACGCTTCCTCACGAGTCTCATGCGACGTCGTACCGTTCTGCAGTCGGCGCTGGCGGTCGTCGCCACGCTCCCCATTCCGCGCATGCGCGCCTGGGCGCAGGGGATCGGATTTCCCGGACTCCGCGAGGAGACACTGCAGACACTGGCGGCGACCGTGCTCCCGGAGTCGCTCGGGCGCGCGCGGACGAACGCCGTTGCGCTCGAGTTCGCGGAGTGGGTCGCCGGCTATCGCGAGGGAGCCGAGCTGTCGCCGGGCTACGGCTCCCCCCGCGTTCGCTACACTGGGCCGTCGCCGGCGGCGACGTATGATCGGCAGCTGCAAGCGCTCGCTTCGGGCCCGCTCGCGCATTCCGAACTGTCGGCACGGCGGCGCGCGCTCGCCGACGAGTTGCGGCGCGCCGGTATCGAGGATCTGACCTCCATACCGCGCGGTGCGCACGTCGTCGCGGATCTGATGTCGTTCTGGTTCACCAGCAGCACGGCGCACGACCTGGCCTATCAGGCGGCCATCGGAAAGGATCGCTGCCGCACGATCGCCAACTCGGCGGCGCGCCCCGCGCCCCTCGCGCCGCGATGAGCATGCCATACGTCGGGCATGCGACGCGGCGCGTGGAAAGCGACGTCTGCATCATCGGCGGCGGGATCTCGGCCGCGCTTCTCGCCGAGCGGTTGTCCGAGCTCGCGCCGCGTTTGACGGTCGTGGTCGTGGAGGCGGGGGAGCGCCTCTTCGACGTGGAGAACCGCCGGCAGCACCGGCAGCGCGCCCTGGCGTACGGCGAGAACGAATGGCCCGGCGACTTCATCCCCGATCAGGGAGGCGAGGGGGTCATCTCGCGCACGATGGCGGTGGGGGGCTCGGCGATGCATTGGCAGGGGCACGCCAACCGCTTTTCGGCTGAGGACCTGCGCCTCAAGTCGATGTACGGTCTCGCCACCGATTGGCCGCTGGAGTGGTCCGAGCTGGAGCCGTTCCTGGCCGATGCCGAGCGACGCATCGGCGTGGCGGGCGAGCCGTCGCCGCATCCGGAAGACGCGCGCTCCGCGCCGTATCCGATGCCACCGATGCCGCTCACGTACAACCTCGCGCAGATGAAGGCGTGGGCGGAGAAGAGCGGGCTTCCGTTCTACGGCTGTCCCGTGGCGCGCAATACGGTGAAGTACGACGGGCGGTCGGAGTGCCGCCGGTGCAACACCTGCACCGTCTGCCCGACCGGGGCGCGCTACTCGCCAGACTACACGTTCCAGCGCCTGCTGGCGGGCGCGAAGATCGCGCTGCACGACCGGGTACTCGTCAGGCGCTTGGTGGTGCACGAGACACGGGACGACATCGTCGCGGCGATCGGATATCACGCCGAGCGTCCGGGGGAGGCGATCGAGTATCGCGCGCGCACGTTCGTCGTCGCCAGCGGCTATGCGTGGAGTCCGCACCTGCTCCTCCTCTCCGCCTCATCGCGCTTCCCCCAAGGGCTGGCGAATCGGTCGGACACCGTCGGGCGGTACATGACGGGGCACAAGTTCAC
The DNA here is from genome assembly GCA_040007995.1 of Gemmatimonadota bacterium. Classification (GTDB taxonomy): domain Bacteria; phylum Gemmatimonadota; class Gemmatimonadetes; order Gemmatimonadales; family Gemmatimonadaceae; genus SCN-70-22. The sequence goes on from JBDTUA010000445.1 coordinate 2,614, forward strand.
CACGGCGCAGATCGAACTCGACGAGAAGCTCTATCCCGGGATGAACGCGCCGTATCCGCTGATCTCGCGCCAGCACTTCCGCTGCCCGACCGATGGGGCGTTCGCCCGCTTCGACATCCAGATCTTCGAGAGCGAGGCCGGGCGCCGCCCGCGGCTCAAGGGCGCACGGGGAGCGATGCTGTTCGGCGACGACCTCCTGCGCGATTGGAGCGCACGCGCGGAGAAGGGGGTGGCGCGCGTGCGGATGTATTCGGACACGCACCCGTCGCGCGATAGCCGCCTGACGCTGGATCCGTCGACGCGCAATCGTCACGGCGACCCCATGCCGCGCATCGTGCACAAGCTGGACGAGGCGAGCGAGGCGCGGGAACCGGCGACGCAAGCGCGCATTCGGGCGATCTACGATCAGATGGCGCGCGCCGGCGGGGGGCGCGTTCTGTCGGTTGCGGTGGCCGACTACCAGGATCACCCGGCGGGTGGCTGCCGCATGGGAAGCGATCCGGCGACGAGCGTCTGCGATTCGTTCGGACGGACGCACGACCACCCCAACCTTTTCGTGGTGGGGGCGCCGACGCTCCCCACCGGGGGGTGCACCAACGGAACGATCACCTTCGCGGGGTTGACGCTGCGGAGCGCCGGGCAGGTGGCGGCGACGACGTGAACGATGCGCAGGGGGTGGCCGAATCAACGGCGAGGCGCACGGCGCGTACGTTGGGCGCGCGAACGTGCCACCTTCATCACCCTGCCGCATGCGTCGATCCACGAAACTCGCCGTCTGTTCCCTGCTGGCCTGGGGACTCGCGCCGGCGCCTGCCGCCGCGCAGCGGAGCCGCCCCGATGAAGATGTAGTATTGGTCCTCTGCGGCGCGCGATGACGCGCGCGTGCGCCGACGCGCGGGCGCGGAACCTTGCGGCACGATGCCAGCGCGTTCGGATGGCGTGTGCGGGGCTTGGATGCGGTCCTCTGTGCACGCGACGGCCTCGTCCCGGAAGCGTTAGGCAGGCACGCCGTAGTGCGCGAGCTTTTCGACGAGGTGGACGAGACAGACGCGCGTCCACTGGGCGGTGACCTTCGCCTGACTGCGCAGCGTGAAGCGGGCGAGTCGTTTGTTGTGGCGCAGGTTGCCGAAGACCGGTTCGACCGTGACGAAGCGTTGGGCATAGCGTGCGCGGCCAGTCGGAGTGTCGATGCGCGCCTCATCTGCGCGGAGTGCGTGAGCGGCGCGGCGCGATCTCGACCGCGGAAGAACGCGACCTGGCGTGCGCTCGTGCGGTCGTGCGCTCGGGATGGCGCAGGCACTGCGCCGCAGGACGCACGGGAGACACTCGCGCTTCGCGCCCTGGAAGTGCTCCCCGACGAAGCCACGCGTCACGTTGGACTGGCCCGTGCGATAGAGGGCCTTGCCCGCGAGGCAGACGCAGGTGCGCGCGGCTGCATCGTACTGGAAGTCCGCGGGTTGGAAGAGGCGGGGTGCCTCGGGGTCTGCGGACTTGTCATGCAGTGGATCGTTGGTCGCATGATGGGCGACGTGCGTCACGAAGCGGGCGTCGAGACGCCGGAAGTCACCGTCGGCGATGAGCGCATCGATCCCCTGCGACGCCAGCGCGCGGAGATTAGCCTCACGATGGTAGCCCGCGTCGGCGGTGATGCGCGTCGTCTCGGCCCGCACGCCATCGGTGGCCTGCACCATCGGCACGAGCAGCTCGTG
>JBDTUA010000446.1:0-4260 GCA_040007995.1 Gemmatimonadota bacterium
GCCGCGGAAGGTGATGCCCCGCAACGTGCATGAAGGGCCGGCGCCATGGGCGCCGGCCCCTCATGTCCTCGGGCCGATCGCCTAACGTCTCCCGGTCAGCGCGCGGACTTGAGCGCCCGGTACTGCGCGATCGCCGCATTGACCTTGAGGTCGATCGCGACTTTTCCGATCTCTGCCGTCGCCTTGGTCGGGTCACCGTTAACTCCGGAGTCGGGGCCGCCGCCGGAAGGAGCAAGCCGGTCGCGGCGGATGCCATCGGGGTGCACGTAGAGCAGCTGCGAGGTGTCAGTCGTCCCTGCATGCGTCCCCACCGTTTCAGCATCCCATCCGTAGGTCTGGAGGAGGTAGTCGCGCAGCTGCACGCGCCCCTTCTGGTAGTAGTCCACCAGCGCATAGACCCGCACCCCGCTCCCCGCCCACTCGGCGGAGAGCGCATCGGCGACGGCGGTGAGCCCGCGCTGGTTGCCCCCGCTATCGCCGATCAGCAGGATGTCGGTGAACCCGTGTACCCGAAGGGAGCGCGCGGCGGCGTCGAGCAGCCGGTCATACGAGGGCGACGGGAGAGTGATGACCCCCGGGCGCTCGCCGAAATCAGGGCGTGTGTAGTCGCCCTCCGGCACGTACTGGACAGTCGGCGCGACCAACGCTCCCCCAAGCCGCTGGGCGAGGAGCCCGGCGGCGAAGGTGACGATGTAGTTGTGTTTCCCCAGGACCATGTGCGGGCCGTTCTGCTCGGTCCCGCCGGTCGGGACGATCACCGTATGCGCGCCGCCACGGATCGCGTCGCGGACCTCGGTCCAGGTCATCGCCTCGATGAACGGCGCGGCCATGACGTCGATCCCAGCCACTTGCGCGCCGAGCGAAGGCGTGATGAGCGCTGCGCCGACGGAGAGGGCAGTGATGATGACTCCGAGTCGTGCGCGCATTACCGGTCCCCCTGCGTGGCCAGTTCGCTGCGGATCTGCGTGAGCGCGTCCCTGATCTTGATCTCGAGCAGCGCCTTTCCGATCTCCGCCGTCGCCTTGCTCGGATCACCGCTCACGCCGCTGTCTGACGAGCCGCCGCCCGGAGCGAGTCGATCGCGCCGGATGAGCGAGGGATGCAGGTACATCAATTCGGAGGTGTCGGTCATCCCGGCGTGCGTGCCGATCGCCTCGCGCGTGTATCCGAGTCCAGTGAGGTAGGTGCGGATGCTCTCTCCTGCTTTCGTGTAGTAGTCACCGATGTGGTAGGCGCGGGCCCCCTTCCCCCGCCACGAGCCATTGAGTAGATCGGCGGCGCGCTTCATGCCCTCTTGGTTGCCGCCGGAATCGCCGATGAGAATGACCGTCGTGAAGCCGCCGGCGCGCAAGCTCTCACCGGCGTGCACGAGCAGCTCGACGAAGCGGTCCTCGGGCAGGGTGATCGTCCCGGCCTTGGCCATGTGGCCTCGCAGCGGGGCGTCCCAACTCCCTTCCGGCACGTAGGTGATCACCGGCGCCACGAGCGTTCTTCCCATGCTGCGCGCGATCTGCTCGCTCGTGTATCGCACGACGAACTTGTGTTCGCCCATCGCCATGTGTGGTCCCTTCTGCTCGGTACCCGCGGTCGCGATGATGATCGTCTTCGTCCCGTCGCGCTGCAGGTCGCGCACCTCGGTCCACGTCAGGTCCTCGAGGAAGACCGTGTCAGGTGGACGCTGGGCCGCCGTCCCCTGTGCACTGCACGCGAGCAGGAGGAACGCAAACGCGGTTCGCATCATGTGCTGGTGCTCCGGAATGTGGGTCTGCAAATACTGCTGACCCGCCACGGCGAAGGCTAGCGCCGAGCCGATGACCGACGCGCCCAGCGGGCAACTCCATTCGCGAAACCTCGTCGTCGAGGGTGGCGTACAACGAGCACTGCTCGATCGGTCACATCGGCGCCCACCAGTCCCGGCACTTCGGAACCACATGTCCTGGCTTCTTTCGTTCGTCGTCGCACTGCTCATGGGGCTACTCGGCCTCCTGGTCGGCGGCGTGGTCGCGGGCCTCTACGTCGACTGGTATCGTGTCTCGTCGTTCGAGGGGGGATCAGGATACTTCGTCATCGGCTTCGCCCTGCTTGGCTTTCTCGCCGGCGCGATTGTCGGAATGATCAGCGCCCGCGTGGTGGACGATTCCGGCATGGGACGCGCCATGGGGATGTCGTCGCTCGTCGTCGTCATGATCGGGCTGACGATCACTGGCGTCAGTCGGTTGTTCGCCGACATCCCACCCACGATCGACGGTGATGAGGTGTTGCTCACCTTCGAGCTGCGCTGGCCCGCGCAGGAGACGCGCGCCCCGGCCAGTATGCCAGGCCTGGGTCACGCGCGACTCGGGGCGGCGGCCGGACACACCCTCCGTCGCTGGGGGAACGGAATTCTCTTCGTCGAAGATGCGCATCTGGTCGAGGGTCGGTGGGTCGTGCCGGGGGCCGTGGAGGTCTTCACGGGGCGCGGGACGCGACTTCTGGACGTCGGGATCGGCGACACGTCGCTCGCCGGCTTTGTCGTCCCGCTGCCGGGACAGCCGGGGGCGAAGGAGCGGACGTGGAGCGAGTGGATGCCGAACCCGCGAGCCGGAAGCGTGCCGCCCCCCGGCGCCTACACGTACCGCTACCGGATCGTGAAGGTCAGCGAGCCAGCGCGTGAAGAACAGGTGGGTCCGTTCACCGTGGCAACCAGCGTCCACTCCTTCTTCAGCAGTGCGCTCCATGATGCGCAGGGGGCAACATCGCGCATGCAGGTCAGCTACCACGGTGCCACGGTGCCCGGACTCGACAGCCTCGGAGCGGCCGCACTGCTAGAGGGTGAACCGACCACCTTCCTCGTGCGCAGTGGTAGCACGACCGCGTTCGGCGAATGCCGGTTGGTCTCCGAGCGCGACGGCGTCGCACAGATCCTCCCCGCGGGCACGTGCACCGGCCAGATCAGCGGCGAACTCCTGACCGCCGATTCCGCGGCGTGGCACGAGTCGCGTCGCGATCCAGCAGCGGCAGGGTGGCTCGATCGACAGACGTTCCGAATCCCCGGGCTCTATCGCCTCCCGGGCGGCATCCTCGATACGCGCTCCCACACCTTCACTTCCTCGGAACCGCCGGAGGAACCGTCGCCGATCAATGGGCTCCCGGTGATTTCGCTCTCGCCGGATGAGCAGAGCTACGTGTGGTTCACCGACAACGGGGAGGAAAACTCGCCCGTGCTCTGCGTGACGAACTGGCGCGAGAGGCACACGTACACGGTTCCGATCGATCGGTCGCGCATGCGATACAACGAGTACGACCGGCTCGACCCGGCGTGGGTCTCGCACCACTACGAGTGGGTGCGCGCTCCCGACGGATCGATTCGCCTTGCAGCGCGCGCGCATTTCACCCCGATCCCGTATCGAGGCGACCGCGAGATCGACCGCAACGGGGTGATGTCGAGCTACTACCTCAGGCCCGGCGGCACGGCGCTGCGCGACGCCATGATCGACGCGATGGTGCGCGAGCTCGGTGCCGAGCGCATGCCGGACGAACTCAATGGCTACCACAAGGTCGTGCGCTACGAGGGCAAGCTGGTCAAGGGCGCCGTCGTCGAGTCCGGCGGTTTCATCTCGATCGGCATGGAATTCGGGAGCGAGGATTCGGCGTTGATGCAGCGCCTGGCCGACCGGCTCGACGTTCTGCTCGCGACCGGGCGTTTCGACGAGTTCTTCCACGTCGACACGAAGGCGCCGCCCCCCTCATGAGCGTGTGCGTGCGCGCTGCCAGCGTTGCAGCTGCAGCGCGCCGCGTGCGACGAAGAAGAAGGCGAACGCCAGGTCCAACCAGAGTGTGCCGGTCAGCGGCGCCCGCGAACCGAGCAGCGACCGCGCACCGATGAACACCCCGATGGCGATCATCAGCCCTCCGATGCCGAGGCCGATGCGTGCGGTGATTGGGGAAGGCATGAGGTGTCAGGTGGAATGGCGGAAGCTGCGCGCGCCGCGTCAGGTCACAACAGAGAGCTGCAACAGTCGACGAAGCGTGGGAAGCGTCGTGCGGTCGCGATTGCGTCCCGAGGCCTCCATCGAGCGGACCACATCGCATAGCGCGGCGACCAGCACCGTCGTCCCGCGCAACGACATCGGCGTCGCATGCACGCGAAGGTCGTCGTATCCGGCCGTTCCCGACGGTGCGAAGACGATGCCGAGGGCGCCGAATTTCGTCTGCATCCGATGGACCCCGTGCGCCGGAAGCGACTCGACGCGGAGCGGATCGGCGTCGTCGCTCGCGCCC
>JBDTUA010000447.1:0-4258 GCA_040007995.1 Gemmatimonadota bacterium
ATCCCGAAGGGGCTCAAGCGCGCCGCCGAAGTACGGTTCGTGGGCCACGAGAAGGCCGGTGCGGAGGGCACGTCGCTGCACTTCGAAGTGCCTCGCTTCGGTGATGTGGCAGGCGACCTGTTCGAGCGACGCCAGCTGTGGGACGATGGTCCGAAGCCGGAAGAGACGGCGTTCGAACTCCTCGGCGCCGCGCTGCATGACGTGCAGCTCCGGCGCGTCGAGAGCAGTCGATTCGACCCGATGCTCCTCATGCGCTTCCGGAGTTACGGGCGCATCATTCGTCGCGGTCGGCTCGATCGCATCGTATTGGTAGATGCGGATCTCCCGCAGATGGCGCGGTTTGATGCCGAAGTGGTTGGTGCCGCGCACGAACTGTCCGATGTGACGCCCAAACCGCGCCGCGTGCGCGTGCGTGGTCGTCTGGATGTTCTTGGCGCGAGCCAGGGAATTCTCAAGCTCCAAGTCGAGAGCGGAGGACAGGTCACCGCTCGCTGGGAAGGCGAGGACCCCATCGAGAGCCTCGCACCACTCTTCAATCGGGACGTCGTGTGTGAAGGGATGGGAGTCTTTCGTCCTTCCGGATCGCTGCTCAGGATCGACGCAGATGCGCTCGGCGAGGCGGGCATTGGCGATCGGGCGTTCACCGTCATTCCGCGCGCAATTCCACGTCGCGATGTCCCGCGCGACGTGCGCCTCCGGGCTGGCGAGCCCTCGGTCTATCGTCAGTTCATCGGGAGCATCCCGGCGGAAGAAGGCGACGACGAATTCGCGGTGGCGGTCGAGGCCCGGATTTCCTATCCTGTGGCGGAGCGACTGCGCCACGAGGTGGACCGCTTCCTCGGGGTGATCCGCAGCGGGTAGCGCTCGAAGACGGCTTCCGGGACGTGCGCAGCGCTGGTTTACGCTCCATCCGTGGCGCCTTCGACCTTCGCAGGTCTCTCGCAGGTCTCTCGCAGGTCTCTCGCAGGTCTCTCGCAGGTCTCTCGCACGTCTCTCGCACGTCTCTCGCACGTCTCTCGCACGTCTTTCACACGTCTGGCGTTCGGATCTCGGCGCGGAGGCCGCTGCGGACGGGATAGGGCGGGCGCTGTTGGCCGGGCGCGAGGATGATGAGCTTTGGGAAGGCCACGAGTCCTCGCCCATCCACATGCTAGGCCCACGTCATGCTGCGTCGAGACTTCCTCGTCACCTCCGCGATCCTCGCACACGCGGTGCGTCGGCAGACGCCTGTCGGCTCACGCCTGGGCAGGAACACGCGCGCCAACCCTAAGCTGATCCTGCTAGGCACCGCGGGCGGTCCCCGCCCGCGCCTAACGCGCGCGGCGCCCGCCCAGGTGATCGTGGTCAACGGCGCGGCCTACGTCGTCGATTGCGGCAATGGCGTCGCTCGGCAACTCGTCGCCGCAGGGGTTCCGCTCGCGTCGATCCGCGGCGTCTTCGTGACGCACCAGCACTCGGACCACAACGCCGACTACGGGACACTCCTGTCGCTCGCCTGGACCGGCGGGCTCCACACGCCGGTCGACACGTGGGGACCACCGCCCCTGGAGAGGATGACGGAGCTCTTCTTCGAGATGAGCGACACCGATATCGAGGCACGCACGACCGACGAGAAGCGCCCTCCGTTGCAGCCGCTCGTCCGCGCGCACGATCTTCGCGTGGGAGGCGACATCTCTCAGGATGCGAACGTCACGGTGACCTGCGCGGTGGTGCATCACCCGCCCCTGTCGCCAGCCTTTGCCTACCGGTTCGATGCCGGCGATCGCTCGTTCGTCATCTCGGGCGACACTACGCGCTCCGATTCGCTGATCGCCCTGGCGCGGAACGCCGATGTCCTGGTGCATGAAGCCATGATTCCATCGGCGGTTGACCGACTGATCGCCAACGTTCCTAACGCTCCCGACCTCAAGCGCAGCATCCTCTCGCACCACACCAGCGCCGAGGACGCGGGGCGGGTGGCACAGGCGGCGCGCGTCAAGACGCTCGTACTCTCGCACCTGATTCCCGCGGAAGATCCGGCAGTACCGGAGTCGATGTGGATCGACGCGGCGCGGCAACACTTTGATGGCACCATCATCGTGGGGCGCGACCTCATGGAGATCTGAGCGGCGGGCGGATGCCTCACAGCCCCGCTGCTTCAGCGCCGACCAGGCGTCTCGTCCGCCTGCGCGCTCACATCGCCGCCGTGATGCGTGGAGCGACGGCCCATGGCGGCTCCGGAATTCCTGGTTCGCTCCCCTCGTTGGCGTGGGCCTGGCCGATGTTGCGTCGGCGATTAGCTGCTTGTTTGCGTCCAGCAGTCACTGCCCCTTGCTTCTGATCGCGCTGATGTCGGTGCATGGGACGACCGCGCTCGCCTATGCGTGGATCGAACTGCAACGACCCGCGCGGCGGCCGAAACACGGCACCAGGTTCGGATCGATCTAACTCGCCATCGCCGTCGTGCGTGTCGCGTCGCTGCTGTACGGCAAGCGATAACTGCCGATACCATGCGACGCGCATCTCGTCGCACGGCAGTCGGAATCGCCTCGTCGCGCAGCCGCGCGATGCTCTGCCAGCGCCGTCGATCGAGGCTCGAGCGCCGAGCCCGAGCCTGACCGGAGGACGCCCGCGACTCCCTCTGTACTTCGGAGGTATTTCCGCATGGCACTCGCGGTAGCTGCCACTCGGCGAGCGGCTTTCTTAACCTGCTCGAAGCGCTTGACGATGGGCGCACTGCAGACCACCCGAGGAGCATCCGCATGGAGTCCATCCAGGAAGAGGGCGTGATCGTGCCGCCGCATCCGAGCGACCACGAGTCGGTCGGCATCGGTTCGAAAGCCACGGTCATCCCACCCGCACTTGTGCTCGAGCCGCTGACTATCGCCGACCACGCGACGATCGCCACGCAGCCCGCGATCATCATCCGCAGTGAACCGTCCCCGATGAGCTATATCGACGGCTTCCTCATCCCCGTGTCCGCCAGCAACAAGGAGTCGTATCGGGAGATGGCGCGACAAGCTGCAGTGCTGTTCAAGGAATTCGGAGCCACCCGTGTGGTCGAGTGCTGGGGCGACGATGTCCCCGATGGGGAGTCGCACGACTTCAAGCGCGCGGCCAAGGTCGAGGGTGACGAGGTGGTTGTCTTCTCCTGGATTGAGTATCCCTCCAAGAGCGTGCGCGATGCTGCCAACCGCAAGATGATGACCGATCCGCGAATGCAGGCGCTCGGCAACCCGATGCCATTCGACGCGAAGCGCATGAGCGTTGGAGGCTTCGCGCCCATCCTCGATACGGAGGAAGAAGCGTGACGGCTGCCGAATGCAGTCGCCGGTTTGTATGCGCCGAGTCGGCGAGCGTTCGCTCAGGCGGCCGGCTCTTCCTGTCGCAGCACCTTGCCGGACGGCGTGGGGCGCTGCACGGACGATGACGTCTCGAGGAGCGTGCGTATCTCCTCATTTGGCATCGGACGGCTGAAATGGTACCCCTGTCCCATCTCGCAGCCACACTCTCGGAGTGCCGTAGCCTGCTCGGCGAGTCCAGCGATCGGCCTTGAAGTACCGAACGAACTGGCGTAAGCCCGAGGCGCTGAGATGGGCGCATGAATCACGTGAGGTTTGCTGGCGGCCTAACGCCGGCTTCTGCAGCGGGCGCTCCAACAAAATGCGAGCGCAGCGAGCTACCAAACCGCCCGTCTGCCGCACGCATCGTTCGGCCCGCGCCACACGGATGTTGCGTCGAAAACAGCACGTCGCGCAATGAAACGGTGACGGGCCGCGTCCGAGTCGAGCGTATGCTCAGCGCTCCCGTGACTGGGAGCGCCGATGGCCGACCCGGCGCCAGCGGCGCGCAGCATCTACACACCACGACGCCCGCAGGCCTCGCCGTTGTTTCGACGGGTGGCGGACCGTCTGCACCGCCTGCAGCGTGCTCGACCACGGGTTCGCCCGCATCCGCTGCGACGGTTGCGCGCACGAGTATCTGCTCGCGTGCTCGTGCAAGTGTCGCTACTTCTGCCCGAGCTGCCACGCCAAACACCTGGCCATTTGGACGCAGTGGCTGGACGCCACGCTGCTCGCGCCGGTGCCGCATCGTCAGGTTGCGCTCACCATCCCCAAGCGGCTGCGCGCCTAGTGTCTCTACCGGCGTCGCCTGCTCGGTGAGATCGCCCGCGTCGCCGCCCGCACCGTGACGGCCGCCATTCGCACGCGGACCGGCACGCGGACCGGCACGCGGACCGGCACGCGGACCGGCGAGCGGGAACTCACCGTCGGGATCG
>JBDTUA010000448.1:0-4243 GCA_040007995.1 Gemmatimonadota bacterium
TCGTCGGCCGCATCAAGGACATGATCATCCGCGGCGGCGAGAACGTCTATCCGCGTGAGATCGAGGAATTCCTGTACGCGCATCCGGCGGTACAGGATGCGCAGGTCATCGGCGTCCCGAGCGACCACTACGGGGAAGAGGTGATGGCCTGGATCGTCCCGCGTCCAGGGACGACGCCGACTGCCGAGGAGATCATCGCGTATTGCAAGGGGCGCATCTCATCGTACAAGATCCCTCGCTACGTGAAGTTCGTGGAGGGCTTCCCGATGACCGTCACGGGAAAGATCCAGAAGTTCCGGATGCGCGAGCTCGCGGCCGAGGAGCTCGCGAAGTCGTGAGACCGAGGTATCGAGTCACCCCTCGCCCTACCCCTCCCCGCGTATCTCCCCCCATACTGTACCGCCGCCTGTTCTCGTCTTCTCGTCTTCTCGTCTTCTCGTCTTCTCAACACTCATGATTCGCCCGCTGTTGACCGGAGTGCTCGCCGCCCTGACCACGCTGCTTACCGCATGTGGCACCGGGAGCGACGAAGCCCAGACCGCCGCGCGCGACGTAAAAGGGGCCAGCGCCGCCGCCGCCTACGGGACCTCGTCTCCGACCTCCCGTGAATTCGCCGCACTCGTCGATGAATATCTCGACGGGTGGGCGGCCTTCTACCCGTCGATTGCCGGTGGTAACGGGCTCCACATGCACGACGACCGCCTTGAGGACTTCTCGGCGGCCAACATCGCGCGGCAGCTCGCGTGGTTCCGCGACATGAAGGGGAGGTTGGAACGCATTCCCTCCTCGGCGCTGACGCCCGACGAGCGCGTCGATCATCGTATCCTCGACGGGGTGATCGACGGCTGGATCCTCGACCTCGACGTGGCCCGCAGCTGGGAACGCAACCCGATGATCTACGCCGCGGCGATCGCCGATGGCGTGCACAACCTCATGACGATGGCGAGCGCGGCGCCCGAGGTGCGGATGCTCCGCGTGCGCGACAAGTTGCGCGGCGTGCCCGTGTTGCTCGACGCCGCGCGCGCGAATCTCAAGAACCCGCCGCGGATCCTCGCGGAGCGGGGACTCGGGATGTTTCAGGGAGCGAGCGCGATGCTGGGTCACGACCTCGCGCTGGCGCTCGATGCGCCGCGCGGCGAGGCGTGGGACGCGATGATGGGCGAGGCAACCGCCGCGCAGAAGGCCATCGACGCGTTCATCGCCGAGTACCAGCGCACGATCCTGCCGAACGCCAACGGGACCATCGCGTTAGGCAGGGATTACGTGGAGGCGCGCTATCGCGCCGAGGAGCTGATCGACCTCCCGGCGCCGCGCATGCTGGAGATCGCCGCACGGGAGCTGACGCTGGAGCAGGCCCTCTTCGTCGAGAAGGCGCGCGCCGTGGACTCCACCCGAACTGCGATGGACGTCTGGCGCGACGTCCTGCGGGACCACCCGCAGCGCGGCGAACTGGTCGCGGCGACGCGGCGCGTGGTGGACGAACTGCAGCAGTTCGTGACCAGCCAGGGTCTCGTGCGCCTGCCGAGCGACGATCGCGTGATCGTCGAGCCGTCGCTGCCTTTCGACATCGGGCTCGCGTCGATGCACGCGTCGCCGCCGATGGAGACCGCCCCCGTCAAGTCGATCTACTACGTCACCGATGCCAGTGCCGACTGGACGCTCGATCGCCAGAACAAGTGGCTCGAGCGGTTCAACTATCCGTCGTTGGCGATCACGTCGGCCCACGAGGCGATGCCCGGACACTTCGTGCACTCCTTGTTCATGCGCAGCACTCCCGGGAAGATCCGGCGCATCTGGATCGGGCTCAATCCGTTCCCGCAGCCGTCGAGCGGCCAGGACGGCTGGGCGCACTACGCCGAGCACCTGGTGATCGAGCAAGGGTTCAAGCGCGAGGATCCGCGCTACGCCATGGCCCAGCTCTCGGAGTCGATGACGCGTATCTGCCGGCTCATCGTCAGTCTCAACGTCCACACGAACGGCTGGACCATCGAGCAGGGGGCGAAGTACTTCGAGGAGAACGCGCACGTCCCGGGGCCGGCGGCGATGCAGGAGGCCACACGCGTCGCGTACGACCCGACGAACGGGGGCTACTTCCTCGGCAAGCGCGCCCTGCTCACGCTACGCGAGGACGTGACCACGCGCAGCGGAGCGGCCTTCAACCTTCGCGAGTTCCACGAGCAGGTCATGCGTAACGGGATCGCCCCGTGGTGGGCGCATCGGCAGTTGCTCCTGCCGGGCGACACCGGAGCGGTGATCCGGTAGTCGCGCGTCAGCTCCTGACGGCCTTGGCTCCCCTCGGGGGCCGCCTCGTCGTCAGCGGTGTATCAGCTCGGCACGACCTGTCGCCGCACCTTTCCACAGGATTCCCGCCCGTGACCTCCCGCAGAGAAGCTCTGAAGCGCCTGACGCAGGTGTCCGCCCTAGGACTGGCCGCTGGCCCGCTCCTCAATTCCCTCATGGCCCAGGGGATCGATCCCGCGTCGGTGCTGGACGTTGCGGGCGATCGCCTCGGCGCGAATGCCGCCGTGAAGCCCATCGGCGTGCAGCTGTACACAGTGCGCGACCAGATGGCCAAGGACGTGGAGGCGACGCTGGCCAAGGTCGCGTCGATCGGCTACAAGGAGGTCGAGTTCGCCGGCTACTTCAACCGCACCCCGGCGCAGATCTCCCGCACCCTCAAGACGAACGGGCTCACCTCGCCGTCGGTGCACATCCCCGTGGGTGAGATCCTGAAGGCGCCGACTGCCGTGCTCGACGCCATGCAGACAATCGGCCACAAGTTCGCGGTGATGCCATACATCGACGCGAAGGAGCGCACGCTCGACCACTACAAGCGCTTTGCCGACCAGTTCAACGAGGCCGCTGCCCTGACCAGAAAGCGTGGCATCCAGTTCGCGTACCACAACCACGACTTCGAGTTCGAGACCGTGAGCGGCGAGGTGCCGTATGAACTCCTGCTCACGCGCTGTGACAGGAACCTCGTCAAGTTCGAGATGGATCTCTTCTGGATGAACAAGGCCAGGCAGAATCCGCTCGACTATTTCGCCAGGTATCCCGGCCGGTTTCCGCTCGTGCACGCGAAGGACATGACGGCCGCCGGCGAGATGACTGAGGTGGGTGCGGGGGTCATTCCGTTCAAGACATACTTCGCGAAGGCCAAGCAGGCGGGGATCGAACACTATTTCGTCGAGCGCGACAACCCGACCGATTCGTTCGCGTCGATCGCCACCTCATTCAAGGCCCTCACCGCCCTATGAGCCAGAGCCGGCGGGATGCGATCCGGAGGCTCGGCGGCGCGGCGCTGGCTGGGTCGGCCGCGGTGGCTGGTGCTGCCTCGCCATTGGCCGCCATGACGTCGGCGTCGCTCGAATCGTTGCAGCCGCTGGTGGGCGCCGGTCGGCTCAAGCAGAGCGTTTGCCAGTGGTGCTACGGCAAGATGCCGCTCGACGAGCTGTGCGCGGGGGCGAAGCGCATCGGGCTGCTCTCCGTCGAGCTGCTGGGCGAGAAGGACTGGCCCATCGTCAAGGCGCACGGCCTCACCTGCGCGATGGCAAATGGCCCGTGCACGATCCCCATCGGCTTCAATCGTGCCAACGAACACGATCGACTGGTCGCCGAGTCTGAACGCCTCCTCCCCCTGGTGGCAGCCGCGTCGCTCCCCAACATGATCGTCTTCTCGGGTAACCGGGACGGGATGGCCGACAGCGAGGGGCTCGCGAACTGCGTGAAGGGACTCAAGCGTATCACGCCGATCGCCGAGCGACTCGGCGTCACCGTCTGCATGGAGCTGCTCAACTCCAAGGTCGACCACAAGGATTACATGTGTGACCATACGAGCTGGGGAGTCGAGCTCGTGCGGCAGGTCGGGAGCCCGCGCTTCAAGCTGCTGTACGACATCTACCACATGCAGATCATGGAGGGCGACGTGATCCGCACCATTCGCGAACACTTCGCCGCTATCGGTCACTATCACACCGGCGGCGTCCCCGGTCGCAACGAGATCGACGAATCGCAGGAGCTCTACTATCCTGCGATCATGCGGGCGATCGCAGACCTCGGCTATACCGGGTTTGTCGGACAGGAGTTTATTCCGAAGCGAGAGCCGCTCGAATCGTTGGAGCAGGGGGCGAGGATTTGTAGCGTGTGAGACGGGAGACGGGAGACGGGAGACGGGAGTGCAGAAGGCGCTTAACGGCGCCGTCCGCGTTTTTGCGCCGAGCCCCCGGCACGCGGCGCCTCCGGC
>JBDTUA010000449.1:0-4240 GCA_040007995.1 Gemmatimonadota bacterium
TCATCCCTTGATAGACAGCAATGCTCTTTGCGCCTGCGCTGCAGCGTTCCTGCGGCCCTCTCTGCCAATATGAGTGAGACACCGATCTTCCCGGAGTTTAGTGTACGAGGGTGATCGAGGATGTGCCGTTGTCTCTTGCCCCCAAGCTGTTGCATTCACACGATGTCGGGGTGTCACCGACCCGGACTCGCCGCCGGTTTACCGCCGCGTACAAGCTCAAGATGTTGGAGGCCGCTGCCGAGTGCACCCAGCCCGGTGAGCTCGGCGCGCTGCTCCGACGTGAAGGGCTCTACTCGTCGCACCTGAGTGTTTGGCGTGCCGCCGCTCGTCGCGGAGAATTGGCGGGGCTCGCGCAGCGGCGCGGTCCGAAGCCAGCGCGGTCCGATCCCAGCGCGAAGCGGATTGTCGAGCTCGAGCGACAACTCAAACGCGCGGCGGCCCGTGCAGACCGACTCGAACTCATCGTCAGGCTTCAAAAAAAAGTTGCGCAGCTGTTGGGAGTGATTCTCCCAGCGCACGACGACTCCACCGAGCCACCGTGATGGAGACGATCCGTGCGGAGGGAGCCCGTTGCGGCATCGGCGCGCTGTCGACGGGACTCGGGCTGGCGCCAGCCACGTACTACCGCACCGCCCTGCGCCAGCGACAGCCGCCGGTCGACGTGACGCGTGTGCCGTCGCCGCGGGCCCTCCGGCCAGGCGAACGGGAGCAGGTGCTCGCGGTGCTCCACGAGGAGCGGTTTATCGATCTCGCGCCGGCGCAGGTGTATGCGACGCTGCTCGACGAGGGGAGGTATCACTGCTCGGAACGCACGATGTACCGCGTGCTCGCGGCGCAAGCGGAAGTGCGGGAGCGTCGCGCGCACCATCGGCATCCGCGCTACGCGGCGCCGGAGTTGCTCGCCACGGGACCGAACCAGTTGTGGAGTTGGGACATCACCAAACTCAAAGGACCGAGGACCTGGTCGTGGTTTCACCTGTACGTCCTGCTCGACGTCTTCAGTCGCTACGTCGTCGGCTGGATGGTGGCGCCCCGCGAATCGGCGGTGCTCGCGGAGCGACTCATCACGACGTCCTGCGCCCGACAGGGCATCGGCCGCGGACAACTCACGCTCCATGCCGATCGCGGTTCCTCGATGACCTCGAAGACGGTGGCGTTCTTGCTCGCCGATCTCGTCGTCACGAAGACACATTCTCGGCCCCACGTGTCGAACGACAACCCGTTCTCCGAAGCGCAGTTCAAAACGCTCAAGTATCGGCCCGATTTTCCTGCACGTTTCGGATCGCTCGAAGACGCCCGCGCTCACTGCGCCGACTTCTTCCCCTGGTACAACACCGACCATCGCCACTCCAGTCTCGGGTTGCACACGCCCCACGATGTCCACTTCGGGCTGGCCGAGGCGCGTCGCGCCCAGCGCGCGCTCGTGCTCCGCGCCGCCTATGCGGTGACGCCCGAGCGCTTTGTCCGCCGTCCACCCACGCCAGCGCTGCTACCGACCGCCGCGTGGATCAACCCACCCACACGCCTCCTGTCAGAGGACGGTGCTCAGTAAACTCAGTCCACCCGGTGTCTCAAAATCATTGACAGGTTCCGGTTCAGAAACGCACCGTCGTACGGTTCGCGCTCCGCTAAGTTGCATGCCTTCGTTCACCAAGCTCAACCCGGCGATTGGTCGCATCACGTTGTCGTCGTAAACTCGGACCTAATTATGGACAACGGCCTCCCCGCTATCATCGACAGACTGAAAGTGCTTCTCGGTGCGGAAATCATGTCGGATGACCGATGGAAGATGTTTCTTGACGAGATTGGCACCTACAACGACCAAATTTGTAACGAAGAACGTTCGCTACTCACGAACAACAAGGCACTTTTGGCCATCATCAATTTGATACCGGTGGCGTTCTTCGTGAAGGATCGTAAGAGCCGCTTCTTTCTCATGAACAGTGCCTGCGAGGAACAATGGGGGATGTCTTTCAACGATCTGCACAATACGGACGGCAGCCAGTTCTTTCCGCCTGCTCAGATGGAGCATTTCCTGGCCACGGATCGATCCATATTTGCGAACCGGAAACCGGTCGATTTCGAGGAGACTTTCTGGAGCGCCGCCCGGCAGAGCGATCGTATCGGCCATACCTTCAAACGCCCCATGTATGACGCGAATGGCGATCCGCAGTATCTCGTTTGCGTAACCCTCGATATCACAGACCAGAAGCTGGCTCAGACAGCACTAGCCGATAGCGAAAAGAAGTTGCAAGTGTTGGCCGACACTGATCCGCTCACGAATTTACCGAATCGCCGCCAATTTTTCGCCAGACTCTCGGATGAATTCGCCAGATTTCAGCGTTTTGCCGGAATGCGTAGCTCAGTCGTGATGCTCGATCTCGACCACTTTAAGCGGATCAACGATACATATGGTCACACCAGCGGAGACGCGGTATTGATGCACTTCGCTCGTCTCATGCGCAGCACCATACGCGAGATCGACACCCCTGCGCGAATGGGCGGAGAAGAATTTGCCATCCTCCTCCCTAGTACCGACTCGGCGGGCGCCCGAACCATTGCAGAACGGCTGCGCGAGGCCGTGGCGACCACTCCCTTGGTGCACGATGGAAAGACCCTGTCGGTGACAGTCAGCATCGGCATCGCCACTATCGATCGACGAGATTCCAGCGGCGACGAAGCCGGCCAGCGCGGCGATGAGGCGCTCTACCGCGCGAAAAACAATGGGCGTAATCGGGTGGAGCTAGCTGTCTCCGAAATTCCCGGTACCAAATAGCAGAATGAAGGATGGTGTCCTGCTGGGTGAACGTTCACCGTAACCCCGGCCGAACAACGCTCGCGCATCTCGACGAGTCGCAACTTCTGCTCAGTCAACCCCGGCCCGTCTTGTCCGTGCTGGGCGGCGGGCCTGCGCTTCGCGGGACGGCTTTGTAATCGAGCGTTCCGATCGTCCCCGTTACGGTGGATGGCAACGGCAATTCGGCTAGGGCGTCGGTCGTTCTCCTTGTTGCAGGTCGTGGGCCAAACCGGCGTTCGAGCGACCGCGCCGGGGCGGTCAATCAGGATGTCGGTCGCCGAGGCGGCGCACACTCACAATCTCCCGCCCGGTATGCTCCAATTCCGAAGCGACCAGCGCATCCTGGACTTCATTTCAACCTGTAGCCGACGCGCCGGCTGATCGGGTAGCGCCCACAGAGCTCGCTCATGGTGAAGCCGCCCGCGAGATAGGCATGGATGAAACGTGAGCGTTGATCCATAGGTGACGTCTCCATCCACGGCATCGTACCCTCCGGGGCAGACGGGTTGTACCCGCATCACTTCTACGAGCAACATCCCAATCGCCTGCGCACCACACAGGTGCAACGGATCGATCAGGTGTGGGTGGGCGATATCAACGAACGATCACCTACCTCGCCGTTGCCGGCGAGTGGCGCTATCTGGCCGTCGTGATGAACCGCTCCTCCCACCGGATTCTCGCATGGACCCTGCAACGCCGGCGCGATGCGACGGTCACCTGCGCGGTGCTGCAGGCCGCCGTGCGGCATCGGCAGCCGGGCGCGGGGTTGATCTTCCACAGTCATCGCGGCGCCGATGACCGGGCGGCCCCGTTCCGGGACTGCCTCTCGATGCTTGGGATTCTGCAAAGCGCGTGCGTGAGTGACCTCGGCGACAACGCGCACATGCAGTCGTTCTTCGACTCGTTCAAGGCGGAAGTCGTCCGCGGCATCACGTTCACGACCGATGCAGTCCTCCGTCAGACGCTGCGCCATTTCTTCCGCTACTACAATCATACGCGGCTGCATTCCGCGCTTGGCTTTTGCTCGCCGGTTGACTACGAGGCCCGCGCGGCGTAACTCCTCATGACGTGTCAACGAAAGTGGAGCAACATCCCGAGGGCGTTGAAGTGGGCGGCAGCGCCGCCTCTTACTGGATGCCCTCGCTGATGAACCCCGGCGTCAGGCCGCCCGTGCGTCCGGAGCACCGATGAGCCGAACGGGAAGGCTGCCCACGGTCACTTGGGCGAAAGCACCGGCTGTCCATGTATCGCAGGACGCTCGGGCGTTGTGGCTCAGCTGAGCCAACGAGGATAGCGGCGGAGGTGACCGCCTCGGTGGAGGGATTGCGCGGCAATGGGAAGACGCCGAACGTCAGGCATGCGGCGGATGCGCCACGCTCCGACACACCGCCTGTGCTGCACCTCACGCCCCCCGGCTCGAGTGACCACACGTCTCCGAAGGTT
>JBDTUA010000450.1:0-4239 GCA_040007995.1 Gemmatimonadota bacterium
GCTCTCAGGGCTCCAGCGGCGGGCGCTGGCCCCGCTCTGGCATCGCGCCGGAAACTCGCTGTATCGCAACGGACGGAGGCTCTACAACTTCGAGGGACTGCGCCGGTACAAGGAGAAGTTCGACCCAATCTGGGAACCACGCTACCTGGCCACTCCGGGCGGCATGGCCGTGCCGCGCGTCCTCTCGAACCTCGTCTCGCTCATCAGCGACCGCGCAATCGGGACGGTCGCCGCATGATCGCGCCGTCTTCCACCAACGGGGTGCTCGCCCTGCTCGCGGCCGCTCTCGCCGTCGTGGAATTCCTTCGCGGCGAACCGGTGCCATGGGAAGCGAAACCCGGCCTCCTCGCACGGGCGAGGCTGCGGCCCGCGTCGGCGCGCGCGATCGCGCTCCGACTCGTCCCCGGCGGCAGCATCAGGCGCGCCCGCATCGAGGTGAAGCGGGACCTCCTCATCTTTTCCTACAGCATCAAGCGACACGGCACACGCGGACTCACCTCGGTCGAGGTCGAGGTCGACGCGATGACGGGACGCGTCGTCCGAGCGCCGGCCGGGTGATCCGACCGGACTCGCCGCATCCGCTGCCTGCAGGTCGAGACGACTCCCAGCAGCATCCTCATACGTCCACCACATGTACTCCACATAGTGCCGATGACCGCACCCGCGATCGCCCTCATCCTGTACCTGCACTGCGTTGGCGCGTCGCCGCCACCTCCGTCGACCTGTCGCCTCCCCGACTCGACGAGCGCGCTACGCGCGTTGATCGACTCCGCCGCTCGCTCGAACGGCGCCCTACCGCCACGACTCGCGTCGTATCACGCACGTCTCGAGAGTGAAATCGCGATCGTATTGCGCACGTCGACCCAGCGAGAGAATGCCGCTCAGATTGAACAGATCGAGAGTACGCTTGATTGGCGCGCGCCGAACGCCGTCGAACAGCACGTGATCGGATACCGGTCCCGAGTCCTTACGGCCAACGTCTCAGCGCTGTCGTACTTTCGCCGACCGTGGATCGTTCCGGCGTTGTACGGCAACCGGCTGCGCGTCCTGTTGTCTCATGCCGGCCCAGACAATGATGGCCCCTCATCCGGGACAGAAGTAGCGGTGCACCCCTTCGCCAGCGATCGCGATGCCTACTACGCGTTTTCCGGCGGAGATACGGTCGAGGTCCTGCACACGCAAGGACGGACCATCCCGATTGTGCGGATCCGGGTCGAACCTCGGGTCACGCCCTCGCGTCGCACGCTACTGTTCAGTGGCGAGATCGACCTCGACGGAACCCGTCACCAGATCGTGCGAATGCACGGCGAGTTTCTCACGGCGGGAGGCAGCGGATCGTTGACGCGACGCATTCGCGGCCTAGTCCTGCACTCGGTCGTATTCGCCGAACTGGTCAATGGCGAATTCCTGGGCGAGTATTGGCTTCCCACGTACCAGCGGCTCGAGGCACAAGGGCGAAGCGCACTCGCTTCCGAGTTCCGTCCACTCTTCCGCGTGGTGACGCGCTTTCGCGAGTACACTATTCACGACTCGACCGTCGACGCGGCGGTCGACGCCTCCATCAGCGGCGATGCCCATTCGTCCGAACGCCTGACATTCGCCTCACGCGACAGCCTCAGTGGATTCGGCGACTGGACGAAGGAGATCGGAACCGAGACGGTCGAGGCGCGGGCCAGCGACTTCGACGACGTCGCCCCCGACGCTCTCCGCTCGAGCGGCACACCGCGCGTTGACTGGAGCCCCGAACGCGTGTCGGACGTCTTCGGTTTCAATCGCGTGGAAGGTGTGTTCAGCGGAGTCTCGGCGACATGGCGATTGCGCGATGCCGCCCCGGGTGCGTCGGTCGGTGCGCATGGTGGATACGCCTGGGCCGAGCGCACCGTGCGCGGAGAGGTTCTCGCACAGCGCAACCTCGGCCGCTGGCAGTTTGGCCTGCGCGCTGGGCGCAGTCTGGCCAACACGAACGACTTCCGCCCGACACTCGACTACGAAGCGTCGCTGATGGCGATGCTCGTCACCGCCGACGACTATGACTATGTAGACCGTCGCCGGGCCACGATCTTCGGCTCGCACGCCTTCGGGGCGAACAGCGGGACCATCCTTCGTATCGAGGCAGGGCCAGGAAGCGATCGTGCGGTTGTGAGCCACGTGAAATACGGGCTCTGGCATGCAGACTCCGGCTTTCGCGCCAATCGCCCGATTACCCCCGGCTCCTACATGCGTTCGGCGCTGTCGCTCGAGATCCATCCCAATGTCAGCGGAGAGTTTCTCGAACCGGGTATCGGCGCTGGACTCTGGTACGAGCGCGGCGATGGCGCCTTGCGATGGCAGCGAGTTGATCTGCGTGTGGTGGGGCGCCACACGTGGAAGGCACTTACCTACGCCGCGCGTGTCGACGCCGCAACCGCCATCGGGTCGCCGCCGCCGCTGCAGCAATTGCTGGAGTTCGGCGAGAACGAAGGGCTCCCGGGTTACCTCTACAAGGAGTTCGGCGGCGACCGTGCCCTGCTGCTGCGGGCAAACACCAGCTATGAACTGCCGGTTCTGCGTGCGCCCATTCGACTCTGGCATCGCGTCTTCGCACCGAGTCTCGCTCCTGCGCTCGCGGTCGGCATCCAGAGTGGGTGGTCCGGAGCTTCGGCCGCGACGCGAACAGCGCTGCTCGCCTTTGGCACACGCACCGATTCGCTCTCGGGGCTCCCGCTCATCGATCCCGCTACCGGGCTACCGGAACTCGCTACCCGGCCGTCCAATGGCTTTCGATCCACCGTCTCCATCTCGCTGCAGCTGTTTGGAGGTGCATTCGGCATCGGGATCGCCCGCCCGCTGGAACAGCGATCGCAGTGGCGGCTCGTCTTTCGCGCTGGAGCGGGGCTATGACCCGGCCAGTGAACGGTGCTCGGCGCGCGATGGCGACCAGTACGGCGAGTACACCACGGTCTCGGAGCCGACTGCTCCCGCTAGCGATGCTGTCGCTCTCGGTGGCCGCATGCGGTGCACCGCCGCCACCCCCGCCCGCGCACGACCCGGCACTTCGTTCGCTTCCCATGTGGTTCTATCCCGCTGCCGACACGACGATTCCGCCGCGCGCCGTCGTCTTCTTCTTCGGCAACGATGTCGGATTCTGGGAGCCGCATCAGGAGCTGGCTTGGGCACTGAGTGGACAGCAGATCGCCGTGGCCGGTCTGGACATGCGCCAGCTGTTGCGCCAACTCCCTGAGGACGAGGTCACCCGCGAGCGGGCATTCGTCGACGAGATCCTGCTACTCATCGCACGATCCCGACACGAACTGCACGGCGACTCGATCCCGCTCATCATTGCGGGCCATTCGTTAGGCGCCGAGGTGGCCGTCTGGACCGCGGCATTCGCGCACCCGCCCGGAACCATCGGCGTCCTGGCGCTGTCGCCCGGATCGAGAAGCCACCTTCGCGTCTCGCTCGGCGACCTGGCGATGTCGGCAGAGCCCGTCGGGGCGGGGAGTTTTTCCGTCGCCGCGGCGGTCGCCCACCTCCCAAGCGGCGAACGCCTGGCGATTGTGCGCGGGGAACGGGACAAGTTCTCCTTCGCGGACTCGTGCCTTCTCGCTGCCGGAGGTGCTCGCGCCCACCGCTATCTGGTGCGGTTCGGTAATCACTCGCTTCGCGAGATCCTGATCGCCCGACCCACCGTGCGGCGAGCAGTGGACTGGGTGCTCGAACGCCGCCCACCGATATCAGGCTCGACGACCGCCACCGGAAGCAAAGAGTCAACTACCTCACGTTCCGTCGCGCGATGGGACCGCACTCAACGATGAACAGGACAGACGTACAAACGATCCGCGCGCAGGCAGTCGTCGATCGCTGCGCGAAGCGGAGCGCGATCCACGCCGCACGCGATGCAGGCGGACCTATGGCGCAGAGGAGGACGTAGCGAACCAGGCGACGAAAATTGCGACCTCTCCACGGACGGGACCGACGTCAATCATCGTGTCGTCAGCTTCCCCTCCTAATGTTGTGAGAGAGGCGCCGCGCGCCGCGCGCGCCGCTCGGCCCTGTTCCGAGCATCGCCACTCGCACCGGCTTCGGTACTCACCGTCGAACACAAGAGGCACCGCATGTCCGACGCGCGATCGCATGACGCCGCAGCCGTCTTCAACAAGACCCCGGCAGTCACGCTCGTATTCAGGATCGTCAAGATCCTCGCCACCACTGTCGGCGAGACCGCCGCGGACGTCCTCTCGACGACCTTCAACCTCGGGC
>JBDTUA010000451.1:0-4237 GCA_040007995.1 Gemmatimonadota bacterium
AGCGCTTCCAGCGCGCTTACCAGACGGGCAACATCACGAACGGTGAGCGCTACAACAAGGTGATCGACACCTGGACGCACGCCAACTCCGACATCGCCGACGCCATGGTCAAGGCGATGCGCGAGTCGAACGACGGCTTCAACCCGGTGTTCATGATGTTCGATTCCGGCTCACGCGGCAGCCGCGACCAGATCCGCCAGCTGGCGGGGATGCGCGGGCTGATGGCGAAGCCGCAGAAGAAGCTCACCGGTGGCATTGGTGAGATCATCGAGAGCCCGATCAAGTCGAACTTCCGCGAAGGGCTGTCGGTGCTCGAGTACTTCATCTCGACCCACGGCGCGCGGAAGGGACTGGCCGACACGGCGCTCAAGACGGCCGACGCCGGATACCTCACCCGCCGTCTCGTCGACGTGGCGCAGGATGTCACGATTGCCGAGGAGGATTGCGGGACGATCCAGGGGCTGGAGATCGGCGCGTTGAAGGAAGGCGAGGATGTCATCGAGGCGCTCTCCGAGCGCATCGTCGGCACCGTGGCCGCTGACGACGTGATGGATCCGCATGCCCGCGAGGAGACAGGACGCCCGGTAGTGCTCGCCGAAGCCGGTCAGCTGATCGACGAGGAAGCGGCGAACGCGATCGAGGAATCGGGGATCGAGACGGTGAAGATCCGCTCGGTGCTCACCTGCGAGGCCAAGCGCGGGCTGTGCCGCATGTGTTACGGACGCAACCTGGCGACCATGAAGATGGTCGACCTGGGCGAGGCGGTCGGCATCATTGCCGCCCAGTCCATCGGCGAGCCGGGGACGCAGCTCACGCTGCGCACCTTCCACATCGGTGGAACGGCTGCTCGTATCGCGGAGCAGACGGCGCGCAAGTCGAAGGTCGCCGGCATCGTGGAGTTTGGCGACCGCCTGGTGCTGGTCACCAATCGCGAGGGACAGAAGATCGTCACCTCGTACGAAGGCGAGATCACCATCCGTGCCTCGGCCGACAAGAGCTCGGCCATTGGCGCACGACTGGCGGTGCCGCTCGGTGCCACCTTCTTCGTGAAGGACGGCGACGAGGTCAAGAAGGAGCAGGTCATCTTCACGTGGGATCCGTACACGAACCCGATCCTGGCCGACATCGAGGGCATCATCCGCTTTGTCGATATCGTCGAGGACGAGTCCATTTCCGAGGAGCTCGATGAACTGACCGGCTTGCGCCAGCGCGTCATCATCGAGGATCGCGAGAAGAAGCTCCACCCGCACATCGAGATCTGGCAGACCAAGGGCGGGAAGGAGAAGAAGGTGCGTGACTTCGTCATTCCGGTCGGCGCGGTGCTGGTTGCCCACGATGGGGGAGACGTGCATGCCGGCGATACCATCGCCAAGGTTTCGCGCGAAGCGTACAAGACGCGCGACATCACGGGTGGCCTGCCGCGCGTGGCCGAGCTCTTCGAGGCGCGTCGCCCGAAGGACCCGGCGACGATCTCCGAGGTCGACGGCATCGTGAAGTTCGGCGACATCAAGCGTGGAAAGCGCGAAGTGTTCGTCACGCCGACCCGCTTCGAAGGCGGCCAATGGGTGACCGACGAAGGGGCCGAGTCGCAGCTGTACGAGGTCCCCGCCGGCAAGCACTTGCGCGTGCACGAGGGCGACCGCGTGCGCGCCGGTGACCGCCTGACGGAAGGGCCGGTCAATCCGCACGACATCCTGCGCATCAAGGGGCCGCGTGCGGTGCAGGAGTACCTGCTCAACGAGGTGCAGGAGGTCTATCGCCTGCAGGGCGTGAAGATTTCCGACAAGCACATCGGCGTGATCGTCAAGCAGATGCTGCAGAAGGTCCGCATCGTCGATCCGGGCGATACGGAATTCCTCGAAGGCGAACACGTCGACAAGCAGGTCTTCCGCGAACAGAACGACAAGGCGAAGAAGCGGAAGGAGAAGCCGGCGACGGCCGAACCACTGCTGTTGGGGATCACGAAGGCGTCGCTGACGACGCAGTCGTTCATTTCCGCCGCGTCGTTCCAGGAGACCACCCGAGTCCTCACGGACGCCGCCATCCGCGGTGCCCGGGACGACCTGATGGGACTCAAGGAGAACATCATCATCGGGCACCTCATACCCGCCGGGACCGGACAGTACCGCTACAACGACGTGGAGATCGAGGGGACGGAG
Organism: Gemmatimonadota bacterium; assembly: GCA_040007995.1. GTDB lineage: Bacteria > Gemmatimonadota > Gemmatimonadetes > Gemmatimonadales > Gemmatimonadaceae > SCN-70-22. Next base: position 2,160 of record JBDTUA010000451.1, read on the forward strand.
CTGCCGGAACCGACTCCGTCACTTCCGATGACGGACGAGCCAATGCCGAGCGTCTTCTCGGCGAGCTTCGCCGACAGCACGTTCAGCTTTGGAGGAAACGACGACCTGTAGTCCGCCGGAGTGCAGGCGTAGGTCTGTACGAAGCAACGCCCGGGCAAGCTGCCCGGGCGTTGTTCGTTGTTGGAGTACCCGTATCGATCGAGCCGATCGTTCCATTGCCCGGTCGCACGGAAGAGGTGCGGGCACCGGCAACGCCGTGCTCGTTGGCACGCGCAGCCACGCCACCTTGACGCCATCTCCCTCGACCGGGATGTTGGCGAGGTGACCTTCCGGGCGCTCGTCCTTCTCGTACCGCTCCTGTTCCTCCTGCTCGCGGTGCGCTGGTGGGGGCGCGCGACGCTCGATCGCGCCGGTCGGAAGGCCGTGCTCCGCTTCCGGTCGCGGATCGACCGGTTCAAGCTCACCAAGAAAGCGACGATCATTGAAGCGTTGCTGGCAGACCCGGTCATCGCCGAGGCGGTGCGCGCCTTCGCGAATGAGCAGGGCGTCGCGGAGGAGGCGGCATGGCTTCGTGCGCGCCGCTACCTGGATGAGATCATCCCGTTCTTCAGCATCCTCGCCTACTACCGACTCGGCTACACGGTGAGCCGCGTCGTCCTGAACTTCTTCTACAAGGTAAGTGTCGATTCCGAGCGCGCCGATCCGTTCCGAGGACTCCCGCGTGACTCGATCGTCATGTACCTCATTAACCATCGATCCAACGCGGACTATGTGCTGGTTGCCTACGCGCTGGCCGGCGACGTCTCGATTTCGTATGCCGTCGGCGAGTGGGCACGCGCCTTTCCCCTGGAACACATCTTCAAGTCGTTTGGCTCGTACTTCATCCGGCGCCGGTATCGCGAGGCGCTGTACCACGTCGTGCTGGAGCAGTACGTACGACTGATCACCCGCAACGGCGTGACACAGGGGATCTTCCCCGAGGGCGGGTTGACGCGCGACGGCACGCTGCGTCCCGCGAAGATCGGGCTGCTGGACTATGCGTTAGGCGTGGCCCGCGACCCGGCGCTGCGACAGCGGATGTACGTGATGCCGGTGGCCATCAACTACGACCGGGTCCTGGAGGATCGCACGCTCCTGCGCGAATTGGCGACGCGAGAGGGTCGGCCTCGCGTCTCACGCCTGACGCAGTTCGGCGAGGTGATGCGGTACGTCGGATGGAACGCGATGCGCGTGGTGACGCGCCGCTGGCAGCGCTACGGCCGCGCCGCCGTCATGGTCGGGTCTCCGATCTCAGTGGCCGAATGGCTTGACTCGCTCGAAAAGAGCGGCGTGGAGCTCTTCGCAGCTCCGCGCCCCGCGCGACTAGGCTATGTCCAGGAGTTTTGCGACGTCGTGATGGAACGCATCGGGGCGCTTGTCCCCGTCACCCCGGTGTCGCTTGCCTGTGCTGCACTCCAAACGTTCAGTGCGGTCTATGTCGCACGCGACCAGTTGCTGGCGCGCATGCAGGAACTCCGGGAGGTGCTTCCGGAGGTGAATGCCAGGGTGTTGCACGTGGATCGCGACATCGACGTCATCTTCGAACGGGCATATCGAATGCTCCGGATGCGAAAGATCGTCGCTCGGCAGGGAGCAGGGTACGTGATCCTCTCGCGGGGACGGCCGCTCGTCTCGTACTACGCGAACGCCATCGCTCACCTGCTCGGGCCGTATGCCGCCGGAGTTCGGGAGCGGGATGCCCTGCCGGTGATGGCGGCGACCGGGGAGTGGTGAGCGACTGGTGACGACACAATTCCCGCCCGACCTTGCCTCGCGGGATTGGTCTGTCTAACTTCACCGTTCTGTTCCGTGCCGCCCAGATGGGCGATCCACGTAGATGTCGATCCGCGAACTGGTATTGGATGCCCACGATCAATCAGCTCGTCCGGCGTGCGCGCAAGGACGTGGTCAAGAAGGAAAAGTCGCCCGCGCTCAAGGCGAACCCGTTCAGACGCGGTGTCTGTACCCGCGTGTACACCACGACCCCGAAGAAGCCGAACTCGGCGCTGCGAAAGGTCGCGAAGGTTCGCTTGACGAAC
>JBDTUA010000452.1:0-4216 GCA_040007995.1 Gemmatimonadota bacterium
GTGGAACTCCTGTCCTTTGACGAGCGTAGGATGAGGCGACGCGCTGGTCGTTTCAGCGTGTGTTAGTTTTGTATCGGTGCGCCGGTCCGGCGTTCCCCCCCCACCCTCGGAGATTCCGAATGTCGACAGTAACCAACCGCACGCTGCGTACCCTGCGGTTGCTCGCGGTTCTGGCCGTGATTCCTGCCGTTGCGCCTCGCGCCGCCGCCCAAGGGTTGCCCGCGGCGAAGGACCTCATCGCCAAGTGGGCGAAAGAGACCAACGCCGAGGCGTGGAAGGGACACAAGTCCGCGCGCATGAAGGCGGCCTTCGACCTGCCGGCGATGGGGATGAGCGCGACCATGGAAGTCGTCAGTCTCTTCCCGAACCAGATGGCGTCGCGGATCGACATCCCCGGGATGGGCGAGATGCGACAGGGCTTTGACGGCACAACGGCGTGGATGACCAACCCGATGCAGGGGCCGTCGCTCCTCACCGGACCGGCGCTGGATGCCGCGAAGGAAGACAACGACCTGAGCAACTATTCGCGTCTTTCGGCGGCGATCACCGCCAGCCAGACGATGGAGAAGACCACGTTAGGCGGATCGGAGTGCTACAAGGTCCAGCACACCTGGAAGTCCGGGAAGACGTCGTTCGACTGCTTCTCGACCGCCGATGGCATGATCACCTGGTCGCAGTCCAAGTCGATCACGCCGATGGGAGAGGTCGAGACGACGACGACGTTCGCCAACTACAAGGACTGGGGCGGCATCAAGCGCGCGACCACGACCAACATCGACCAGATGGGGCAGCAGATCATCATCACGATGCAGAGCTACGACTGGGACAACGTCGAGGCGAAGGAGCTCGAACTCCCCGCCGATATCAAGGCACTGACCGAGAAGAAGTAGGACGGCGCGTCTCGTGACGAAGAAGGCGGCCTGGTTCGGCTCACTCGGCGCGGCGATCATCGTGTGTGACGTGGTGAGCAAGCGCATCGCGGAACAGGCGCTGCAGCCGCAGCACGTCCCCCACGACATCGTGGGGGACGTGCTGCGTTTCACGCTCACGTACAACACCGGTGCGGCGTTCAGCACCTCGCTCGGCGACTATTCGCGCTGGGGCTTCACGATCATGGCCACGATTGTCCTCGTCATCCTCGTGCGCACGCTACGCACGGTAGGCGACAACGACGTCTGGCAGGCGGCGGCGATCGGCTTGATCTGCGGAGGGGCGGTCGGCAACCTGATCGATCGCCTGCGGCACGCGGCCGGCGTGGTGGACTTCATCGACATCGGGGTGGGCGACGTGCGCTTCTGGATCTTCAATGTCGCCGACATGGGGGTGAGCATCGGGGCCGTGATGCTGGTGATCTCCATGCTGCGCGCCCCATCGCATTCCAAACCTACGGAGAAGGTCCTGTGATCCCTGTCCTGTACGCGGCCGTCGCCGCTGTCTGCTTCGCGCCAGCGTCGTCGACGCTCGCATCCCACACCACACCGCTCGCCCCACCGACTGCCGAGGCGGGGCGCGGCGCGATCGGCCGCGCGCCGGACGCGATTCCCGATTCAGCGTACCAGCGTCTGTTCGACGAGGGACGCACGATGTCCGAGTTCCTGGATGCGGCGAAGGCGCGCAAGGAGCAGTGGGCGGCGAACTACGCGCGAGGGGTGGTGGCCGATGCGGTGCTGACGCGCGCACGATCGGCACCCGGTCCGTGGAAGCTGCTCGTCGTCGCTGTCGACGGCTGTTCCGACTCCGTGAATACCGTCCCCTACATCGCCCGGCTCGCCGAGCAGATGATGGGCGTCGAACTGCGCATCATCGACAGCAATGTCGGGCGGGCCGTGATGGACGCGCATCGTACGCCCGACGGACGCGGCGCCACGCCGACCGTGGTCCTGCTGGACGCCAACTATCAGGAGCGGGGGTGCTGGGTCGAGCGTCCCGCCGAGCTGCGCGACTGGATGATCGACAACAAGGGGAAGGTGAAGGACAACGAGTTGTTCGAGCACAAGATGGCGTGGTACGACGAGGACGTCGGGGCCAAGACGCTCCTCGACATCGCCACCATGTTCGAGTCGGCCGGCAAGGGCGACGTGAAGTGCTGATCGTCTGAAGCTGACCCGAACAAACGCAACGGGGGTGAAGCGCATGGCGCCTCACCCCCGTTGTGCGTGCTGCGACGCCTTGGTTGCCCAGCTACATCTTCGTCTTCGCGCTTCCCATCGCCAGGTAGTCGACGGCGAGCGTCGAGAGCATCTTGACGCCTGGAACGAGCGCCGCCTCATCGGCGAAGAAGCGCGGCGAGTGATTCGGCGCGATCTTCGACGGGTCGGTCCCCTTCGGCGTGACGCCGAGGAAGATGAAGATACCGGGGGCCTGCTTCTGGAAGAGCGAGAAATCCTCCGAGGTCGTCGTCTGCTGCCCGGTCGTGACGTGGTCGGCGCCTAACGCACGCTGCACCGAGGGGAGCATGCGCGCGGTGAGCTCCGGATCGTTGTAGGTCACGGGCACGCCGCGGATGTACTGAATGTCGGCGGTCGCGCCGTTGGCTTCGGCGAGCGCAGTCACGATGCGGCGAAAGCGCACGCCGATGGAGTCGCGGGTGTGCTCGTCGAAGGTGCGGATCGTCCCGCCGAACTCGACCGAATCGGGGATGATGTTCGTGCGCACCCCGCCGCGGATGTAGCCGACAGTCACGATCGCCGGCGTGAGCGTGAGGTCCACCTGGCGGCTGACGATCGACTGCATGTTGGTGATGATCTGCGACGAGATGGTGATCGGGTCGACCCCGTTCCACGGGAGAGCGCCGTGCGTCTGGCGGCCGTGGATCACGACCTTGTAGTTGTCGCCGCTGGCCATCAGGCCGCCGCTGCGGTACACGATCTTCCCGGTCTCGAAGGGGAAGACGTGCAGGCCGAAGACGGCATCGACCTTGGGATTGTCGAACGCCCCTTCCTTGAGCATGAGCTCGGCCCCTCCTTCCTCGCCCACCGGCGCCCCCTCCTCGGCGGGCTGGAAGATGAACTTCACGGTGCCTTGCAGCTCACTCTTCATCCCCGCCAGCAGCTCCGCCACGCCCATCAGGATCGCGACGTGGTTATCGTGCCCGCAGGCGTGCATCACGCCAACGTCCTGCCCGTTGTACGTCGCCCGCACGACCGACTTGAACGGCAGGTCGACCTCCTCGGCGACAGGGAGCGCGTCCATGTCGGCGCGCAGCGCGACAACGGGGCCGGGCTTCCCCCCTTTCAGCACGCCGACGACCCCCGTGTGCCCGACCTCCGTCCTGACCTCGATACCGAGCTTCTTCAGGTGATCGGCAACGAGCTTGGAGGTTCGGAACTCACGATTTCCGAGCTCGGGGTGCTCGTGGATGTCGCGGCGCCAGGCGACGACCTTCGCCTCCAGCGCGTGGGCGCGGCGATCGATCTCGGCGTCGGTCTTGGTCGGGGCCTGGGCGAGGGCAAGGGCCGGGGCCAGGACGAGGGCGGGGAGGAGAGTGGTCAGGTGGGGGCGTCGCATCTTTTCAGGGAGAGGGTTGTGTGGCTTGGCGACGGTGCCGGAAGCTGGCCGGCCGATGGGTCGGTACGGTCGAGGGCGGCCTATCCGGGCGGGATTCCGCGTGGGAGCGGGCTGACCTGAGAAGATACGGGGGGGACGCCGTCGTCGTAGGCGGTCGATTGTCTTCGGGTGGGGCGGGGCTCGGAGGGGGCGCCGAGAAAGTGCGTTTGAACCGCAGAGTTCGCAGAGTTCGCAGAGAACTGCTTTTTGGACCGCGGAGTTCGCGGAGGTCGCGGAGGACTGCGTATCGAACCGGGAAATTCACCGAGACAGATCAGGGCTGCATACTCCTCGCAAAATTGACCCCGCGCGCGCTTCCCCGGACTTTCGGCGGTTCTCCTCTGCGAACTCTGCGAACTCTGCGGTAAAAATGCTGTGAGGTTTGGAATGCGCGGGTCAGCAGGATCGCGGGCGCTCGACTCACCGCCCCTCCCCCGTCCTCCCGACAGTTGCAAAGAAGTTCACTCCGCGCACGTTCTCGTCGATGGAAAGCGCGCGTTGCAGCGACGGGAAGGCGCGCCGTAGCGGTTCTCGCGGTCGAGCGTCGCCCCGCGCCAGAGTTGGGTGGCTTCGGACTCGGACACAAACGGGGGACAGGAGCAGGTTTGAAATCCTTAAGTCTTTCACATCTGGGTCGATAATCATTAAACCGCCCAGTTCGCCCCTCGCG
>JBDTUA010000453.1:0-4214 GCA_040007995.1 Gemmatimonadota bacterium
TCCGCCGCTGACAATGATCGGGGCCTCTCCGAGGTCGAGCTTCTTCGTGTCACCGAGTACCGTCTCCGTGACCACGACCCGGCCGGCCGAAGGATCCTGCGGGGGCGCGACCGCCTCCGTTCGTCCGGCCCCGTCCTTCGCGACCGCGGGAAGAGCGCCCGGGCGCAACGAGACAATTGCCGGAGTCCCCGCCAACGTGAGCGTCTGGACGACCTTGCCGGTGTAGCCGGGATGGGTCACCGTCACGGCGTCCGCCGCCACGACCAACGATGTCACGTCGGTCGCGATCGACCGCTGCAGCTTCGCCGCCGTGCGCGGCGCCAGGTCTTTCCCCTGTTGTGACGCCGAGAAGATCACCGCGCGATAGTCGCCCGCCGTCACGCGCTCGGCGACCAGCGCAGCCGTCGCCTCGGGAGCGTAGTTGGCAAAGCCTGCATGCTCGCAGACATACACCAGGTCCGCGCCGTATCCGGCGAGCGAGGCGGCCTTGCCGGCGATGCCGGGGGGGCCGACGAGCACGGCGTGCACCTCGCCCCCAACCTGGTCGGCGACCTGTCGCGCTGCGGACAAGGCCTCGAAGGCGACCTTGCGCAGCTCGCTACCCCGCGCTTCTGCGAATGCCAGGACGTTAGGCATCAGAGCACCTTCGCTTCGTTCTGGAGGAGGGCCACCAGCTCAGGGACGGCGGCCGCCCCTTCGCCAATGATGCGGCCGGCGGCACGCGGTGGCGGCAGTTCCATCTTCGCAACGGTCAGCTTCACGTCTCCGAGCTGCGCCGGGCGCACCTCGAGTGGCTTCCTCTTGGCGGCCATGATCCCCTTGAGCGACGGATAGCGCGGTCGCGCGATTCCTTCATCGATGGAGACGACCGCCGGCAGGGCAAACGCGACGAGTTCGCCACCGCCCTCGATCTCGCGGCGAGCCGTCGCCTTACCGTCTGCGATCTCGAGCTTGCTGCACGCATGCACGATCGGCAATCCGAGGAGTTCCGCCACGACAAACTGCGTGACGCCGCTCGCGCCATCGATGGACATCTTGCCGAACATGATCAGGTCATACCCGCCGTCCTTGAGCTCGGCGGCGAGGGCCGCGCCGATGGCGGTGGAGTCGAAGGGAACGGTGTCGCACTTGAGGTGGATCGCCTTGGCGACGCCCATGCTCAGCGCCTTGCGGAGCGTTTCCTGCACCACATCGGGGCCAAGCGAGACGACATGCACCTCGCCCGCGCCGAGTTTTTCCGTGAGCTGCAACGCCGCTTCGACCGCATAGCCGTCGAAGTCGGACATGTCCCACTTGAGGCCCGTCTCGTCGACGGCCACACCGGTGGGCGCAATCTTGAAGTTGACGTCCATTTCAGGGACGCGCTTGATGCAAACGGCAATCCTCACCGTGTCGTCTCCAGGTCGAAGGAAGCGGGGAGGAATCTAGCGCGCGACCACGCCGCGGGGAGCGGTGGAGCGCACGGCGCCGCGCCGCCCCCTGCCGTTTGCAGCAGCGCGGCTCATACTTCACGCCATGACACCACGCGCCACCACCCGCACCGCCCTGATCACCGGCGCCACCGCTGGACTGGGTGCCGCCTATGCCCGACAGCTGGCCCGGGAGGGGTACGGCCTGATCCTCGTCGCGCGCGATGCTGCGCGCCTGTCGGGGGCAGCCGAGGCGCTGGGCACCGACACGGACACTCGCGTAGAGGTCATCGCGGCCGATCTGGCGACCGACGAGGGAGTGGATCGCGTCGTGCGGCGGCTCAGTGAGGGTGGTACGGACGAGTCCCGCTTCGTCGACCTCCTGGTGAACAACGCCGGTTTCGGCACCAAGGGGCCGCTCGCGACTGGCGATGGTGCGGCACAGGAGTCGATGGTGCGGCTGCATGTGCTCGCGGTGCATCGCCTCACCGACGCCGCCCTCCGTCCCATGCTCGAGCAGGGGCGCGGAGCGATCATCACCGTCTCGTCGGTGGCATCGTACCTAACGAGTCCCGGGAACGTCACCTACTGCGCCACCAAGGCCTACCAGCGCTTCGCGATGGAGGCGCTCGCCGTCGAGGTGGCACGGCGTGGCATTTATGTCCAGGCATTCTGCCCGGGCTTCACCCGCACCGAGTTCCACGCGCGCGCCAGCCTCCCCACCGAGTCGATACCTCGCGTGCTCTGGATGGACGCCGACGCCGCCGTCTCGGTCTCGCTGGCCGCCCTCGTGGCCCGGCGTCCGACGACCGTCATTCCCGGCCGGCTTAATCGACTGATCGTGACGCTCCTGGGCATTGTGCCACGCTGGCTCCGGTCGCGCGGAACTCGGCGCTACGCAGCGACCCGGGCAACCCGCGCCGACCGCCCGCCCGACACCTAACGCGCGGATGGCGCATCGTCGGGCGCCCCGGACAGCGAGCGCAAGTCACCGAGCAACCGCCCCCAGTCCATCGAAGCGTTCGGGTTGAGCGACCGCGTGGCGTGACGCACGATCCCCTCCCGGTCGACCAGGAACGTCGCGCTCTCCTGCAACACGTGCACGGCGCGCACGAGGCCATAGTCGCGGTAGGTCGCGCGCGTGCGATCGACGAGGACCGGCAGGGGAAGCGCCATGGAGCGCACCAGTCCCGTGCCGACTCCACCGCCACCGATGACGAGCGCCGTCGCGCCCAGCGCGCGCAGCGTCTCGATCTCCCGCCCGACCCGGGCGGCGTGCCAGAGGCACGACGCTCAGGTGAACTCGCGCACGAAATGAATGACCACGTGGCGCGTTGCGCGTTGCGCGTCGAGCGAGACGAGCGCGCCGTTCAGGTCCGGCAAGCTAAAAACCGGCGCGCGTTCTCCGACGCGTGGATGCTGCGGCTGGTCCGTCATGCGGCGCGGGGTGAGGGCAGGCCCGGCGCCGGACTCGACGCTTCCGGACGCGACGCCTATGGATTGAACTCGAGCGCCGAGTACATCTCGCTGTAGACGTGGCGCGACGGTCCGGTGGCGTACTCGCGCGACCGGGTGATCGCGCGGTACCCGAAACTCAACCGATGAAGTCGCACGGCGGTTCCGATGGCGTACTCGCTCACCGTCGGTACCCGACTCACCGATCGTTCCGGTGAACGCAGCAGCGTCCCATCGAGAGAGAAGTCATGGGCGACGTACTCGCGCTTGCCCGCGACACTCACCTCGAACTCCCAATCGGGCCTTCCGCGCCGGCTTCGCGGATCCCACGGGTGCGACAGGTTGATCCCGAGCCGCGCGCGTCCGCCCACCTCGGCCGCGGTGCGGATATTTCCGGCGGAAATGGCGGCCGTGGGGACGAGGTCGACGATGCCATGCCCGCTCGGTGCCCACCGCGCGGCGAGCACCGACTGCCGCACGCCGAGCAAGAGCGCGGGTTCGAAGCCGACCTGCGTCTCCCACCCTTGGGCCTTCGTGGTGTATCTCGGGCTGATCGCATGGACGATTCCCTGCGCCACGCTGCCTAACGCTGGCGCCCCGGTCACGCCGACGCTGAGCAGGTATGTGCGGAGCGAGCGAGCCGTGATGCGGCGACCCTCCGCACCGAGATACAGGAGGGCAGCGTAGGGGCGATCCTCGCGCCAGCGTGGATACGTTTGCGGCGGACGGGCGAGATCCGGCGTGTACATATCCTGCCCGATCGACAGCATCGTCGATAGGCACGCGGCATCGGCCGTGGACGACGTCGCACACCCCGGCGCACCACCACCCAGTCCCCCGCCCCACCACGGCGCTCGCAGCGTTTCGAGCGAGAAGGTCACCCCGTCGGAGTACTGTTCGTCGGTGCGCTTACCGGGATGAATCCAGAAGTTGTACGCGTCGTTATCGAGTCGCAGGCGGGGCAGCCAGGGCGAGGAACGCGCAGCTGCCGGCGCGGCCTCCGCTTCCACCCTCTCTCCCGCGGTCGGCTGCTGCGCACTCCCCGTCGCGGACATCCCACCCAGGGCGAGCAGGGCGCCGAACACGAGGCGACGACGCGCGCCACCGGCGCAACCACCGCCGAGCTCCGTCACTTCCCGCACGCTCAGCCGAATGCGTTCAGGCCGGTGATCGCCTGGCCCAGGATCAGCGAGTGTACGTCGTGCGTCCCCTCGTACGTGTAGACACTTTCCAGGTTGGCCATGTGCCGCATCGACGCATACTCGGCTAGAATGCCGTTGCCGCCGAGCAGGCGACGCGCCTCGCGCGCGATGTCGGTCGCGATGTTCACGTTGTTCCGCTTGGCGAGCG
>JBDTUA010000454.1:0-4202 GCA_040007995.1 Gemmatimonadota bacterium
CGGAAGGCATGCGGATCTGTTCGTGCATTGTTTCCTCCCACGTCGGCCGCGACCAACGCCGTAAGAGATTCCACAGCATGATCGGCCGTCGCGTCGCCAGCAAGGCATGCTGCGCGGCCGCGACTGCCGTCGATGCAGCAATCACCGCACGACGCCTGCGCGCCCAATATCGAGCGGACAGATCGTGGCAGCGACATCGGCCATTCCACGTGCCGAACGCGTTGACCGTCGCGCGGAGTTGCAGCCTGCGGATCCCCTCACCGCGAGTAGACCACGTCGATATTCGTGTCGGCGACGCCCGTGCGCGCATTCTCCAGCGCGACTTCTACGACGAGTGGCGACTCGCGTGCGACTCGCGGTGAGATCTCTACCCGACCTTCGAGGATGCGTTGCCCGAGGCCGAGTTCATGCTGAGACTGTGCCCTCTGGACTGGCACACGGAGCCGACGCACGATTGACCCGAAGGATGGCCCGCCAACCGCTGCACCTGACGCGGCGCTCATCGCGCGCCGACAAGACCTCTAGCGTTCAGCGCTCAACCACGACCCCCGCCGTCGCCCGTTCGATGGTGGCGCGGGACACGCCGGCGCGCGCCAATGCGCCTCCCTCGGATCCGGCCGGGGCGAAGCCCGACAGTTGCCGATCCCCGGGATTCGCAGCACCGACAAGGAAGTTCCCTTGGATGCGGGCGCCGGGCAGGCACTCGAGCATGAATTTCGGACCGCCGCACCCCACCACCCCGTAGCGACCGCGGGTAAGCACATTGCGATCAAAGGTCAGGCGCGTCGCTGACGCCTGGTTGCGGCCGCCAAGTACGATGGCAGCGGTCAGCGACCCCGATGGCGGGGAGAGGAAGGTATTCTGGGCGATGAGGAGTTCGTCGGTCCCCGTGAGGAGCATCAGGAGACGCCCCACGCCGTTGTACGGCGCCACGCCGACATTCTCGATGTAGTTCTCGGTGATCTCGATGCGCTGCGACAGCGAGTCGATGTTGCGCCGGTCGCCGCCGCGGCCGTTGACGTTGATCCCGGCCCCGACGTTGCGGATGAGGTTCTGCCTGACGATCACGTCGGAAGTGACGCACCAGGTGCAACGCCCCCCCTGGTTGGCCGACTTGAGGACAATCGCCCATCCGTCCTGTCCGTCCCCCCAAGAGCCATCGAGTACGTTCGCTTCGATGAGGTAGCGGCGAACATTCTTGGTCTCCACCAGGTTTTTACGCGTCCAACGCCCCTTCCACTCCGCCGGCGTCACGATGTGGTTGCGCCGGAGCACAATATCCGACGGCGTAAGCCCCGGCGTGCTCGGGTCGGAGCCTCCAAACATGATGTTCTCGCCGGCGCCAGCCAGCGTGTTGTTCTCGATGAGATAGGGCCCAGTGCCGCCCCACCCGGCGATGGCCTGCGAGTCAGCGCCCTTCTCGTGACACTCGTCCAGCCACGAATCCACCACCGCGGTCGCGCCGCTGTTGAGCGCGAGACAGCGCCGCAGCGTCTGGTGCGACCACCCGTGGGCATAAACCCGATCCAGCACGAGGTCGCTCGGCAGCCGAGAAGCTTCGCGAGCATCGCCGCCGCCGCCGAAGGTGATCAGGGCGGTCGGGCCCTGGGCCGCGGTTGAATCGGTCGTAATCTCGAGGAGCACGAGGTACCAGCGGCGCGCCCCCGGGCCGGCCCGAACGGCACTTCCGGAGAGGTCGGTCGACTTCGCGATCAGCTTGGCGAGCGGTGCGCTGCGTGTCGGACGAATGCGCGTTCCCGCTTGCGCCACGTCGCTCGCCTGCACGTTCGTGCGGACGACGACCCAGCCGGTGTCCGAACGCGCGGGAAGGGTGAAGTTGCCGACGTAGCTTCCGCCCGGGGCCAGGCACAACACGTCGCCTCCCTTGGCCTTGTCCAGCGCTCCTTGAAGGTTCGCGCCATCACGAAGGGTCTGGCTACACCCCTTGGCGGCGAGCTCCCGGGGCAAGGGGGGGAGCAGTCGCGGCAGCTCGGCCACGCCTCGGGACGGGGCAAGTGGTGCCGTGACGCCGCTCGCCGCGGCAGAGCCTCCCTGCGCCAGAATCGGCGCAACGAGGAAACCGGCGCAGAAGAGGTGGACGAAGAGACGACGTGAGACGGTCATGGGCTCTTGGTAGGACGTGTGTCGAGGTGCGGCAGCGGTTGGTTCCCTTATTGGGTACACGTGCAGCGAATCCCGTTCCACTCCGATTCCACTCAGCGCTCTCGCGCCCAATCACACGATTGGGCTCGCCTGCGACGTCCGAGTCGCGCGGGCGTCATAAAAAGCGAACGCCGACCCATGCGGGGCCGGCGTTGTCGCATCGAGTCCGCCCCTTTTAGCAGGGTCGCGACTCCGTTCTGCAGATAGCTGGGGCCGGATTCGAACCGGCGACCCCGGCATTATGAGTGCCGTGCTCTAACCACCTGAGCTACCCAGCCGCTAATCGGTACGGAGGACAATTCTAACCACCCGGCCCGGCGTGTCATAGGGGCGCATCGATTGGCGCACTCAAGTGCAGCTTCGGAAAGGTCGATGCTCTCTCCGGAGGACCGTTGACTCCCCGGCGGGTCCGTAAGCCCGAAGGACGGCAGGGAACCGATGCATCGAGTTGCGCCACGATCGATCGACCGACCCGATTCCAAGGTCCGGTCGCTGGTCGCCGAGTTCATTCAGGAGAAAAAGCGGGCGGCCGACGAGGAATTGCGGACCAAGCGGCGGCCGATTGATCGGCGCGCCCTGACGGTCGCCCTCGGCGTCGTCTGTCTCGCGGCGTGGTTTGCGCCCTACCCCACCGAGCCAGTCTCACGCCCTGTCGAGGCGAAGGTGGAGCGGGCGAGCGCGCGCGTCGCACTCTTCCTCTCGGCGCAGAGCGTGGTGCACTTCAGGATCAAAGGTGGGCGCCTTCCCCGCACCCTCTCCGAAGCCGGGATGAACGGCAGCGCCGTGCGGTACTTCCCGGGGCGCGACGGCTCCTTTGTGCTGCAGGTCAGCGTGCGCAATCACACGCTGTCGTACGACTCCAACCTTCCGGCCAACTCGATCCTGGGAAACGCCGAGGAGATCATCGCGGCGACTGGCCATTGATGCGGGCCCGTCGAGGATTCTCGATCTCGGAGCTCCTGATCGTGCTCACGATCATGGGACTGCTCGTCCGCCTGGGCATGCCGCGCTACGCCGACCTGCGTCGACAGGCCGCGGCGCGGGCCATCATCGGTGACGTGCAGGCCGTGCGGCTGGCGGCATTCAACTACAACACCGAACGCCAGTCCTGGCCTGCGAACAGCGGGTCCGGGCTCGTCCCGGTCGAGTTGGTGTCCTTCCTGCCGGCCGGCTTCCAGTTCGTCCGCCCCGCGTACACGATGGACTGGGAGGTCTGGAACGGCGCGGGGAGCAGCGGAGCGTTAGGCAGCACGGCGCAAGCGACCACGATCGGGCTTACCGTCGACTCTCCCGATGGAAAGCTGGTCGACGCCTTGCGCAACGCGGCGAATGCGGGCATCCCCTACATCGTGTCGGGGTCGCAGACCACTTTTCTGCTCGCGGGCTTTGGCGGAAACTACTGATTCACGATTGCAGCACGGCATTCGCGGATACGAAAACGCGGTCGGCTCCCGAGAGGACCGACCGCGTGCACTTTCGTAGATACGAATAGCGGGGGCGGGATTTGAACCCGCGACCTTCGGGTTATGAGCCCGACGAGCTACCAGGCTGCTCCACCCCGCGCCAGATTTCGAAGAATCTAGACGACGCACGTGTGAAGTCAAGGGAACGCCCGAGTACGCTATTTCGAAGCGTCCTTCTCAGACGGCTCAAAGCGATAGACCAACTCCTTGTCGCTGCGCACCATGCCGATCTCCTCGCGCGCAATGCGCTCCTGCAGCGCCGGATCGGTGGCGATCCGTCGCCTGCGAGCGGCCAGCGAGTCGACCTCGTGGCGCAGCGAATCGATCGACGTACGCAGCACCTGTTCCGTGGCGCGCTGACGAAAGAGCGCCGTCGTCGAGTATTCCCCGCCCTGCACCGCGAAGAAGACGGCGAAGACGAGTCCGAGTGCCACAGCGAGGCGCTTCATGCATCACCCCGTCAGAGGCCGTAAATGGCGCCGCCCGGATACTCGGCGATGTCGCCGAGCTGCTCCTCGATACGCAGCAGCTGGTTGTACTTGGCAACGCGATCCGTGCGCGACGCACTCCCCGTCT
>JBDTUA010000455.1:0-4192 GCA_040007995.1 Gemmatimonadota bacterium
CGCGACGTCCTCATACGCCGGGTCCTCGGCGGCGAGCTCCATCGCCATCGCCATCATCGTCGCGCAGTAGAACGCCATCCACGCCGTGCCGTCGGCCTGCTCGAGATGCCCGCCGGTCGGCAATGGCTTCGACCGGTCGAAGACGCCGATGTTGTCGAGGCCCAGGAAGCCGCCACCGAACAGGTTGTGCCCTTCCAGGTCCTTGCGATTCACCCACCACGTGAAGTTGAGCATCAGCTTGTGGAAGGCGCGCTCGAGAAAGAGTCGATCGCGCGCGCCACGCGCACCGCTCATTTTGTACACGCGCCAGACGGCCCACGCATGCACCGGCGGATTGACGTCGCCGAAGGCGAATTCGTACGCCGGAATCTGCCCATTCGGGTGCATGTACCACTCACGCAGCAACAGGAGGAGTTGCTCCTTCGCGAAGGTCGCATCGATGCGCGCGAGCGGGAGGGCATGAAAGGCGAGATCCCATGCCGCGTACCAGGGATACTCCCACGCATCGGGCATCGAGATGATGTCCGAGTTGTAGAGGTGCGCCCACTCCGCGTTTCGTCCATTGCGACGCCCGGCGTCGGGCGTCGGCTGCGCGGGATCGCCGTCAAGCCATTCGCCCACCGCGTAGTGGTAGAACTGTTTCGACCAGAGCAGCCCCGCATATGCCTGACGTGCAACCGCGATCTCATCGGGCGTCAAAGTCGACGGGATGCGAGCAGCGTAGAAACCGTCGGCTTCGCGAATGCGACGGGTGAAGGTCTCGTCGAAGGCCGACGAGAACGCGTCGTCGGCGCGGTTGTCGTCGAGTCGCAGCCGCAGGCGGAACGTCGTGCGCCCGCCGGACGGGATCGTGACACGATAGAGCGCGGCCGCCTTCGTGCCGTGGCCGGCGGCATTC
The DNA here is from genome assembly GCA_040007995.1 of Gemmatimonadota bacterium. GTDB lineage: Bacteria > Gemmatimonadota > Gemmatimonadetes > Gemmatimonadales > Gemmatimonadaceae > SCN-70-22. Next base: position 899 of record JBDTUA010000455.1, read on the forward strand.
ACCGCCGCATGATCGTTGCGCACGACATAGTCGTGGAAGGCATCCTTCACGTGCGGCGTCGCGTTCTCCCCGCCGAACAGGCGCGCGACGTTAGTATCGTTGCCCGTGAAGAGCCAGGTCGGCGCCTCACCCGTGCTTGCGCGGTCGCCCTCGAGCACGAAGCGCCCGAGCGTCTCGTGCTCAGCGATGACGCTCATCGCATCGCGCGCGCGGATCGACGGCGGGAGCGGAAATTTCCCCCCGCTTCGCCCCCAGGACCACGTGTTGCGGAACCAAAGTGTCGGCAGGAGGTGAAGGTCCGCGTCGTCGGGGCCGCGGTTGTGCACCGTCACGCGAATGTGCACGTCCTCCGGTCCGTCCTTGGCGTACTCGGCCACCACGTCGAAGTAGCGATGCGCGTCAAAGACGCCGGTATCCGCGAGCTCGAACTCCATCTGGTCCTTCCCGCGCCGCCGGTTTTCCGCCACCAACTCGGCGTAGGGAAATGCCGCCTGCGGATATTTGTACAGCGCCTTTAGGTATGACGACGTCGGCGTGGCATCGAGATAGAAGTAGCACTCCTTCACGTCCTCACCGTGGTTCCCCTCGGGGCCGGTGAGACCGAAGAGGCGCTCTTTCAGGATCGGATCGCGCCCGTTCCAGAGTGCCAGCGCGAACGCGAGTCGCCCCTGACGATCACTGATGCCCAGTAACCCGTCCTCGCCCCATCGATAGGCGCGGCTGCGGGCGTGGTCGTGTGGGAAGTAGTCCCAGCAGCTCCCGCCCGCCGAATAGTCCTCGCGCACCGTCCCCCACTGCCGCTCAGACAGGTACGGGCCCCAGCGCTTCCAGTTCGTCAGGCGACGAGCATCGTCATCGAGTCGTCGATCTTCGGCTCCATTCACGTACGCACTCCCGCTCGAGGGTCCAGGCATTCCGTGCCCGTCGAGAATGGCACGAAGGCGTGAAGGGTTCCCGCTCCGCCGAAGAGATTGGCGAAGTCTCAGTGTGATCTCCCGGAAGGGCCCCGCAGGAGACAGGCTCGCCGGGAACGGGCTCCCCCGGCACGGCCGAGCCGGGCACCGGGGGAGTGGAGCGTGTTAGCTTGCAGAAGTTCGGGCGGTCTGGCTTTTGAGGGGTGACGGCACGCGTCTCGCCCTGTCCCACCGCCGCGCACTCTTGTCACCCTAAATCGATCGCCCCATCGCTCACCAGTCAGCCGTGTACCCCCCAGTCGTCGAGCCCGAGCGAACCCTCACCAACGCGCTGCGGTTGTTCGGGCGCGCCCTCCGGCTGCGCTGCCCCAACTGCGGAAAGTCGTCGGTGGTCAAGTCGTGGGGAACGATCAATACGCGCTGCGCAACCTGTCACTTCCGCTTCGAACGCTCGAGCGACAGCTACTTCACCGGGGCGATGTTCTTCAACCTGATCATCGCCGAGTTCCTCTTCGCGGTGATCTTCGGCACGTCGCTGATCCTGTCGTGGCCGACGGTGAACTGGGACGCGATCACCTACGGGGCCGCCGGCGGAATGTTCATCGCCCCGATCGCGCTGTATCCCTTCTCGAAGGTGCTCTACCTGAGCATCGATGTCTTCATGCGCCCGGTGCGCCCGGAGGAGTGCGATCCCGCCAACACCAACTGGACCTGGCTCGGGGTCTGACCGCCCGCCGCCCATCCCAACGGAACGGGCTAGACAGACTGACCCGAGGGGAGGTCCGCTGCGAACGTGTAGTCGAACTGGTAGGAGTGCGTGCCGTCGGCGATCATGATCGCCATGGTCCCCGAGAGGCCGGCGAGCCCCTCCGTTCCTGAGTCGGGGACGACTGCCAACGCCAGCGACGGCGCCCCGCGGTCCATCGACCCGCTGTGCTGCAACACGAAGGAGCCCTCGCGACCCGCCAGCGCGCCGGTCACCTGCTCGATCGCGACATAACCCGCCGACCCCTTCGCGTGCCCCATCGCGCTCAGCATCTGGCCCTTGCTGGTGGCGGCGAGGTCGCCCTGAAAGGTCTTGTCGAGCGCGAGGCGTGCGAGCGACTTGCCATCCGCGTAGTCGTCGGAGGGCTGTGGCGTCATCTTGACCTCGAACGTACCCGTGGCGCGGCTCATGCGCCCCACAGCGAACGGAAAACACGCATCGCGTTTCCTCCCAGAATCGCGGTGATGTGGGCGTCGCTATACCCGCGACGAATGAGTCCTTCGGTAAGGTCGAACGTCCGCTTGGGATGGTCCAGGCCGGCGATCGTCAGGAGCAACTCTCCCTGCGCATTGGTATGTAGCTGGTAGCGATCGAAGTTGGGTGTCGCCGGATTCCCCGCCCCCGGACCGTTCACCGGATTCGGGTTCCCCACCACATCCATGTCGCTCCCGACGGCCAGCGCCTCCACACCGACGAGCTTGCGCACGTAGTCGAAGTGGTCGAGCGCGTGCTCGATCGTCACCGGCTCCCCCTGATGAACCATCATGCGCAGGAAGGGGATCCCCATCACCCCGCCCGACTTGGCCATCTTCTGGATCATCTCGTCGGTCTTGCAGCGCAGGTGCCCAGGGAGGAGCGCGCGACAGCTGGCATGCGAGAAGACGACGGGTCGCTTCGCCACCTCCAGCGTCTCGAGCGTGGTGCGATCGGCGCAGTGCGACACATCGACCGCCATGCCGATTTGCTCCATCCGCTGCACGATCGAGCGCCCGAAGACCGTCAGCCCGCCGTCGTGCTCCTCCAGAAAGCCGCTGCCGATCCGGTTCTGGTAATTGTAGGTCAGCTGCGAGAGCCGCTGTCCCAGTCCGAAGAAGGTGTCGACGTCGTCGGGCGACCGGAAATGATCGGAGTTCTGGAAGGTGATCATGATCCCGACTCGTCCGGACTGCTTCACCGCCTCGAAGTCGCCCGGATCGTCGATACGCATGAACCAGTCGGAATAGCCGGCGATGAAGCCGTTCCAGTGGGCGAAGAAGTCGATGCCGTCGGCGTAATCGCGCGGACTGTGCCCGAGTGCCATGACCGAGTAGCCGGAGGTGCGATAAACCTCGTAGTCGACCGGCGTCATCGTGCGCGCCTTGTTGAGCCAGAGCTGGCTCTTGGGAGGCTTGTCGGCGAAATCGGCGAAGCGGAACTGGTTGAGCAGGTCGATCACGACCGACCCCTGCACCAGGCGGATCGCGCGCGCCGAGTATTCCGCGGTGCTCCCGCCTGAAGGCGACGCGAAGAGCGGGTATCGCCCGCGCAAGATCGCCGGGGCGGCGAATGCCACCGCGGCGAGTCGCTGCACCGCGTCGCGTCGCGAGAGGACGTCGGTGGTCGCCGAGCGCTGGG
>JBDTUA010000456.1:0-4190 GCA_040007995.1 Gemmatimonadota bacterium
GAACGATTCGCGTCGAGCACATCGTACTTCTCGGTCATCTTCCCCGTCGCCGCATAGATGCGCCGATTGAGCGCCAGCCATCGATCGCGCGCCGTGTTGGCGAGGTCGCTGCGTCCATAGCGCCTTACCCCTTCCATCGAGAGCCACTGCAGCGGCGGCCATCCATTCGGTGCGTCCCACTGCTGTCCCGAGTTGATAAGCGTGGTGACGAAGCCACCCGCGCGCAGGAAGTCGCGCTCGAGGCGCGCAGCGACCGCCTTCCCTTCGTCTTCGGTCGCGAGCCCGAAATACAGCGGCGACGCTGCCGCGAGCGTCGGCCGGTCGGTCACGCGCTCGTCGGTTGCCCAGCGCAGGTCGAAGAAGAACCCTTCCGTCGGATCGTACATGTGCGACTGTACCGCCTGTCGCCGCCGCGCCGCCGCGGCCTCGAAGCGCGCAGCCACCGCACGGTCGCCCGGACCGTTGCGACGCCGTCGCAGCGCCGCGATCGTGCGCTCGGAGTGGTACAGGAGGCTGTTGAGGTCGACCGGGGCGAGGTCGGTGGTCTCGAGCGAACGCAGGTCCTTCGGGTCGCGCATCCACCGGCTCGAGAAGTCCCACCCGCTCTCGGCGGCGGCGCGCACTTGGCGGTAGAACGTCTCCCGCTGCTCCACGGGCAGCGATTCGCCTAACGTGAAGTCCTCGCGGTACGATTCGGGACGCGGCGCGGGGATGTCGTCCCAGTAACGGTTGAGCAGCGTGCCGTCCCGCAGCCGTACGACGCGGCGGTGCGCGGTCCCGGGGGCCAGCGCTTCGCTCCCTTCCATCCAGAACGCGTACTCCGTTTCCATCGCGCCGAGGTATACGAGCGCGCGCGAGGAGTCGGTGGCGCGCGCGTACAGTCCGACCATCGCGGCGAAGTACGGGGGCTGGCTGCGGCCGAGGTAGTAGCTCCGGTTCCCGTTCGGAATGTGACCGACCGTCTTGATCAACCACGCGAAGTTGTCGAGCATGTTGCCGACGAGATCCGTTCGCCCCGCGACGACGAGCCCCTGCATCGTGAAGTACGAGTCCCAGTAGTAGACCTCGCGAAAGCGGCCTCCCGGGACGACGTACGGCTCGGGGAGCGGGAGCAACGTCGATCGCGTGCGGGCGCTGTCCGGAGCGCGCGTCAGCACCGGCCAGAGCTGGCGGATGTGGTCTTCCATCGACCGCGTCGGGTCGGTGGTGAAGTTACCGCCGACCGTGGGCGGGAGGACGAAGTGATCGCGCACGAATGTCGCGATCGAGAAGTCGGAACGATCCTTCTCGGCGGCGTAGATGCGCACGAGTTCGACGGGCGCCTGGCGCGGCGTCGCGTCAACGAACGTCTTCGAGTCGGGGAAGACGCGCGCCATCTGCACGTCGTGAAAGAGCGCGCCGAGATCGCGTACGGGGTCGTAGACGCCGGCCGGAACGATACTCGTGGTCGACACCGCGCGCGGGGCGCACGCGGCGGTCGCCATGGCGACCAGCGCAACGCCCGCGCGCAGGGCGTGCCGTATGGGCCGCCGGGACGTCCAGCGGCGATCGAGGGTTCCGTGGCAGCGGGAGAGCGGCGTCTGGGGCGGAGTGGTGTTGGTCATGTGCCGTATGCTCCGGCGGAGGTCATGCGAGGGGGACGGGTGCGGGGCGCGACGGCCGACATCCGCATCGACATCGACATCGACATCGACATCGACTCCCGGATGCACCGCCGCGCCTGACGAGGTCCGCACGAGTGGACGGCTAGCGGAACACGAACCACAACGTCCCCACGGCCGCGATCAGCAACACCGTCAGCAGCTTATCCCACCCCCGCTTGCTCGCCGCCACCGGCCCGTCGGCGACCGGCGTCGCCGTCTGGAAGGTGATGCCGGCCACCTGTGCCTCGGGCGGTGGCGCCGTCATCAGCGAGACGAAGACGAGGATCATCGAACAAACCACAAAGAGCAGTATGGCAAAGTGCAGGAAGTTGATCGACGCGTAGCTGAGCAGGATGCCGTCGAGCGACCCCTTGTTGAGCTCCAGGATCAGTCGCAACACGCCAAGGACGAAGCCTGAGAGCAGCGCCGCCATCGCTCCCTGCGAGTTCACGCGCTTCCAGAGAATACCGATCAGGAAGACGGCAGCAATCGGCGGCGAGATGTACGCCTGCACGCTCTGCAGGTACTGATACAGCTGCGCCGAGACGAGCTTCATGATTGGAATCCACGCCAGCCCGAAGCAGACGAGGATGCCGGTCGAGACCTGCCCGACCCAGACGAGCTGCTTTTCCGACGCCTGGGGACGCAGCTTCTTGTAGACGTCGAGCGTGACGAGCGTCGAGGTCGAGTTGAAGACCGACGAGAGGGAGCTCATGAGCGCCGCCAGCAACCCGGCGACGACGAGTCCCTTGAGCCCCACCGGGAGCAGCGTCCGCACCAGCGTGGGCAGCGCCTGGTCCGACGCGGCCAGCTCCAGCCTTCCCTGCTTGGCGAGGGCGTAGGCGATGATGCCGGGGAGGACGAAGATGAAGAGCGGGAGGAGCTTGAGGAATCCGGCGAAGATCGTCCCGCGCCGCGCCTCACTCAGGTCCTTGGCCGCGAGCACGCGCTGCACGATGTACTGGTCGGTGCACCAATACCAGACCGCGAGGATGGGAGCACCGAAGAGGATTCCCGTCCACGGGAAGTCGGGATCTGACATCGGGCGCCAGAGCGAGAGGAAGCTCGGGTCTACCTGCGCGGTGAGGGCACCCCAACCGCCGAGTGCGCTCAGCCCGATCAGCGTCACGGTGACCGCGCCGCCGATCAGCACGAACATCTGCATGAGGTCCGTGTAGAGCACCGCCCGCAGACCGCCGAAGATCGTGTAGACGCCGGTGATGACCACGACGACGAGGGCGCCGGTCCAGAAGTTGATCCCCATCAACGCCTCGAAGACGATGCCGCCAGCCGCAATGGTCACCGAGATCTTGGTCAGGACGTAGGCAACGATCGAGATGATGGCGAGGTACCAGCGCGCGCCTGACGAATATCGACGCTCGAGGAACTCGGGCATCGTGAAGACCCCGCTTGACAGGTAGAACGGGACGAAGACCCAGCCGAGTACGAGGAGGATGAGCGACGCAAGGATCTCGAACTGCGCGACCGCTACGCCGCTGGCGGCGCCAGTGCCGGCCAGCCCGACGAGGTGTTCCGATCCGATATTCGACGCGAAGAGCGACCCGCCGATGATGAACCATCCGGAGTCACGCCCGGCGAGGAAGTATCCGGTCGAAGACGTTCCGCCCTTGCGCTCGCGCATGCCGGCGACGATCGCGACACCGAACGTGAGGGCGAAGTAGACGACGACGATCAGCCAGTCCAGCGTCGCGAGAGAGCCTGTCACGGGAAGAGGGGTAAGGGAAAGGAAGAGGAAGAAACAGCAACCAATTCAGGCAATACGCCAGACGCCGGCGCCTGCCCGCAAACACAGCTGACTCACGGATCGCCGGGCCGCGCGGCCACTCCAGTCGTGGCATCGCTCGCGCCACCAGGCTTCGCGTCTCTGAGCGCCCGACGATCGGCCACCATCGCGAGAAGTCGGACGATGACGGCGAAGCCGAGCATCACCCCACCCCATCGAAGGTTGATGTTCACCTGCCCCGACGGCAGGTAGAGCGCTGCATTGTTTCTGGTCGCCAGGCCGTATCCGCCGACCAGCAGTCCGAGCACGGCGAAGGTCGCAGCGAGGGCCGAGCGCAGGTCGAGAGGAGCTCTGTCGAGCATCACCCGGTACCTCCGCGATGGGTCACGAGTAGACGAGGTTGAGCAGAAGCAACGCCGCGAGCACGGAAACGGCGAGCGTGACGGGGCGCTGCCACCAGGCGAGCCAGGCGTCACGCCCGAGCGACGCTCGAGAGTACACGAACCCGTGAAGCTCCGTGGCAGGACGGGGGCGCGTGCACAGGCTCACGACGATGGTCACGACCGCCGATGCGGTGAAGGCGACGATCGCTGTCCAGAGGGCCTGCGCCAGCGGCGTGTAGTATGGAAGAACAACGGCGAGAAATCCTCCGTCGACACCCGGGCGTGCGCCGCGCGATAGCGAAAGGCCGTAATGGACGAAGGCGGCCAGCATTCCCGTGGCGACACCGGCGAATGCCCCGTGACCGGTGATCCGTTTCCAGAACATCCCTAACGCGAGCGCCGCGAAGAGCGGGACGTTCA
>JBDTUA010000457.1:0-4159 GCA_040007995.1 Gemmatimonadota bacterium
GGGGATTGGGTCCGATTCGGGTACGGTTTGGCATCGACTGCAAACCCGCCGCCTTCTCCATCCGCTCCGTGCGCTGCTTCAGGTACGACTTCGCGTGCGAGATCTCGGGATCTCCGATCCACTCGAGAATGAGCCGCATCGCGCCCGGACCGTCACTGTGACGTTGCGTACCGAATATTCCGAAGCCTGTGGCATGCGCGATACAGCTTGTGCGGCACGGCGGCTTTCACATGGAGCGCGCGGATCTGCTTTCAGATCCCCTGCTGGCGCCGCGGCTTCGACGCGTCGTCGTTGCCCGCACCGCCCAGGGTGAGTCGTCGAGCCTCGACCGGCGCGATCTGGCGCGCGAAGTCGCAACCGATGCGTGGGAGTTCATTTGCGGGCGGTTTCGAGCACTGCGACCGCGTATTTCGTCAGCGGCGGCACGTGGTGGTCGCCCTGATCCGTCGTCTTGCCGGGCCACGTGAGCGCCGTGATGCTCACGTCCGACGGTAACCGCCTCTTGTACTCGTTTGCAAATGAACGACTCGGGTGCGAGCATCATTGCGTCCCTCGGTCGCCTTGAGTTGAAGAGCGCGAGGTACGTCCCCTCGCTCTCGTACCGGCGTCTCGTGCAGAAGCCGTCTGAGCGATTCAGTCCGCGGCAAAGTGTGTAGGGACTTTGCGGGCCCAAATGGGAACGAACCAAGTGACGATTCTGGCCGTGGCTCGTGGTGCACGATAGCTTTCGTGTGCTCACGGCTACGAGTCGAAACGCGACACACCCTCGATGGCGAATACGCTAATGGCACATAAGTCCGGTGCTCCGGAAAGGTTGAGCGCAGAGGGTGAGGTCAAAGCCGCCACGGGGCCAGCGCATCTTCGCGAGATCGTCTTTCATCACATCAAGACCTCCGGCTATCGTACCATCCACGTAGACGGTGTTCACGGTGGCCTGTCTCCAAATGGTCTGATCCATTTCAGCGTCTACAGCGAACGCTTCCCCATTCCGCGCGAAACGGTATTCCCAATAGATGCAGCGGGAGCAGTTGGGAGCGAGATCGTCGAGCGTCGCGACACCAAAGGGGGAGTAGTCCGTGAGTTCGAGGCGGGACTAGTCATGGACATCCGAACGACTCGGGCGGTGCACAAGTGGATGGGAGAGCAAATCGCGCTGCATGAGAAGATGACGGCGGAGATTGGCGCTGGCAGCCAAGGCTCGAAATGAGCACCGCCGTCGGTCACATTCCTGACGCGACGCCGAGCGCGTTTTACAGCGACGTGCGGACGTTCGCAGCGCCGCAATCTGGATCAGTCTCGCTCGTGTACGCGGAGGTAGTTCGGTCGATCCACGGCACGGATGCGGGCGGGCTCGTTGGAGAATCTGCGTACGCCACGGTTTTCCTACGTGTACTTCGTGGAAGGCCTGAGATTGTCAATAGGTCCGAAGCCCTGGATCACGTATACCAGCAGCTTCGCTGTCTTGAGGAGCTACCTTCAGTTTGGAATGAGTACGATACTCCCAGACCTTCTCATCGCTCGATTGAGCGTGCGCGCGAGGCGACTCGAAGACTCGCAGAGCGAGGCGTCGCCGCAATCGGAGCTGGGCCGTCACCGGAGGGCGGAGCGTCGCTGTCCTTCGGAAGCTCCTCTCGGTACGTGTCGGTCGAATTCTACAACGATGACGAGTACGTCGTGCTCTTGTCGGCGACGGGTAAGCCTCCAGCAGCAATTACTGCAACGTTTAGCGAAAGCTCGATCGGCGCACTGATTGAACAGCTGGAGTCATTCTTTGACGCTGAGATCGCATAGCACGTGTCGGAAGATCGCCTTGAGGTCGACCCGGACTTCAGACCCGATGAGCCACTTTATTTGCGACTCGATCGCCGGTTTTTTCCTCACGAATCGGTGCAGTGGCAGGCGGCACTTAGTCATCATATTCGCTTTCCAGCGTTCTCGGTAAATCGCGGAAAATATAGCGAGCCCGCGGCTGTCCTTATCGGGCGTCCGAACGACTTCACGGTTGGAAAGTTTCTGGTATCTGATATACCGGACAAGCTCGAGTGGCGGAGCGGCACAGATTTCCGGGAGAGCCGATTCGCGCCGCAGCATTTCCCAGAAGGGGGTAACTACGCGCACTCTCACGTAACCGCCACCGTTCACCCTCTCGGCGATCCGCCTAAGAAGGTTCCTGCTGACACAAGGGCAGTTTTTCGAGAGCTCATTCGCCAGCGAATCGTGCTTATTGCGACGTAGTGTGGCTGAGTCAGGAGCCCCGTTCGCCTGAGCGCGAGCCGTCGGACGCCTGCAACTCGGCGCCGCCGACCGCCCCGACGCCACGACTCTTTTCCGCGGGTAGCAGCATCCGCCGCCGCCCCCCCACTCCCATCCTCGCTTGTGCGCCGGCCAGCCCCGCGCTTATACTTTCTTCCCTGTTCGCGGGCGTAGCTCAGTTGGTAGAGCGCGACCTTCCCAAGGTCGATGTCGTGGGTTCGAGTCCCATCGCCCGCTCTTGTTCCTGACGGTCGATTTTCCGCGTCCCGGCGCGAATCCCGGCCGAAGTTCTTGTAACGCCCGGGTCCTCTTGGAGGGCCCGGGCGTTTGTGCCTCCTGTGGCATCGCCGCGGTCACCGCCACCCGCGTCCCACCCGCCTCCCGCTCCCGAACGCGCCTCCATCCACGCTTACCGATCTCCCCGTGTCCCCTCGGAATCCCGCCCAGACCCTCACGACCAATGAGCCACTCCAAGCCTGGGTCGAGAAGATGGTCGCACTCTGCCGTCCCGACGCCGTGCACTGGGTGGACGGCTCGCAGGACGAGAACGACGCCCTCTGCCAGCAACTGGTCGACGCGGGGACCTTCGTCAAGCTCAACGAGACCACCTGGCCCGGCTGCTACTACGCACGCTCCGACGCCGGTGACGTGGCCCGCGTGGAGGACCGCACCTACATCTGCTCGCTGGCCCGGGACAAGGCCGGGCCCACGAACAACTGGGAAGACCCGCACGTCATGCGCAAGCGCCTCAAGGGGCTCTTCGACGGCTGCATGCGCGGGCGCACGATGTACGTCCTCCCCTTCTCGATGGGACCGGTCGAGTCGCCGATGGCGCAGATCGGGGTGCAGCTGACGGACTCGCCATACGTTGTCGTCAGCATGCGCATCATGGCGCGCATCGGCGCCCCGGTCCTGCGCGAAATGGAGCGCGGGGTCAAGCGCGTCGTCCCCTGCATGCACTCGGTAGGCGCTCCGCTCGCCCCCGGCCAGGCCGACGTCGCCTGGCCGTGCAACGCCGACAAGTACATCGTGCACTTTCCCGAGTCGCGCGAAATCTGGTCCTACGGCTCCGGCTACGGCGGCAACGCGCTGTTGGGGAAGAAGTGCTTCGCCCTGCGCATCGCCTCCAACATGGCACGCGACGAGGGATGGATGGCGGAGCACATGCTCATCCTCGGCGTCGAGGATCCGCAGGGGGAGAAGACCTACGTCGCCGCGGCCTTCCCCAGCGCCTGCGGGAAGACAAACTTCGCCATGCTTATCCCGCCCCCGCACTTCCGCGACAAGGGGTGGCGCATCTGGACCGTCGGCGACGACATCGCCTGGATCAAGCCCGACGCCGACGGCCGCCTGCGCGCGATCAACCCCGAAGCCGGCTTCTTCGGCGTCGCCCCCGGCACGTCGAACGCCACCAACCCGAACGCGATGGCCGCGCTCGCCCGCAACACGATCTTCACCAACGTCGCCCTCACCCCCGACGGCGGCGTCTGGTGGGAAGGGATGACCGACGAGACGCCAGCGGCACTCACCGACTGGCGGGGGAAGCCCTGGACACCGGCCATCGCCGCCGAAACCGGGGCGAAGGCCGCTCACCCCAACGCCCGCTTCACCGCCCCCGCCTCCCAGTGTCCGACGATCGATCCCGCGTGGGAGGCCCCCGACGGTGTCCCGCTCTCGGCGATCATCTTCGGTGGGCGGCGGGCCACGACGATCCCGCTCGTGAGCCAGGCGTTTAACTGGTCCGGCGGCGTCTACATGGGCGCAACCATGGGCTCGGAGACGACCGCCGCCGCCGCCGGCGCCACCGGCGCGGTCCGCCGCGACCCTATGGCGATGCTCCCGTTCTGCGGCTACCACATGGGCGACTACTTCCGCCACTGGATCTACATGCAGCGTTCGCTCTCCG
>JBDTUA010000458.1:0-4139 GCA_040007995.1 Gemmatimonadota bacterium
GACTTCCGCGAGACCGACCGCCGCACCCCGATCTCGGTGCGTTTCGCCGGCTTCAAGAACGAGGACCTCGCCGAAGCGATGGCGACACCCATCAAGGGGATTCCGATCGCCCAACTCGTGCGTGCCGACGAGCGCCAGGCGCCGATCGAGGTCGTCCGCGTGGGCCAGCGCCCGGTCGCCGTTGTCGAGGGACTGATCGAGAGCGGCGGCACGCGCAACGCCGCCGAGGACGTGCGCGCGGTCATGTCGCGCCTGACGCTCCCACCAGGGGTCACCTGGGAGATCACCGGCGCCAACGCCGAGCAGGAACGCACGACGAGCGAACTCGCCTTGGTCGGCTGGCTCTCCGTCGCCCTGGTCTTCCTCGTCCTCGCCGGCGAATTCGCCTCGTTCACCGTCCCGCTGGTCGTCATGCTGACCGTCCCGCTGGCCGCAGTGGGCGGGATCCTCTTTCTCTGGATCACCGGCCAATCGATCAACGCCGTCGCCCTGATCGGGATCGTCGTGATGATCGGCATGGCCGACAACGAAGCCGTAGTGAAGCTCGACGCCATCCGACGCTTCCGCGAAGCCGGCCACTCGATCGAGGACTCGATCCTGCTCGGCGGCCACCAACGCCTGCGCGCCATCGCCATGACCAGCATCACGACGATCACCGGCGTCCTGCCGTTGGCCTTTGGATGGGGGAGCGGCGGCGCGTTGTACCAGCCACTCGCGGCGGGAGTGATCGGCGGGAGCGTGAGTGCGTTGCTGGTCACGTTCTTTCTCTTGCCTACGGCGTATGCGGTGTTGGAGAGGAGACGGGAGACGGGAGACGGGAGACGGGGGTTGGGGAGTGCACAGGGCGAGGGGGGGCGCGCGGGTCGAACTCCGGAACCCACACCTTAGCGAGCAACGCGAGCACTCCCGTCCCCCGTCCCCCGTCTCCCGTCCCCCTCCGCCTTTCATGATTTCGGCCGCCGTCTCCCGTCCCGCCGTCGTCTGGTCCGCCGCCGTCACCTTGCTCCTGGCGGGGTTGGTGGCGTTCACCCGGCTCCCGCTGGCGACCCGGACGACCGTCGAGCTCCCCCGCCTCTCCATCACCTCCAGCTGGGTCGGGGCATCGGCGGAGTTGATCGAGATGTACGTCTCGTCGCCGATCGAAGCCGCCATCCAGTCGGTGCGCGGCGTGCGCAAGACGCGGTCGGAGTCGTCGGAAGACGGCTCGCGCATCACCGTCGAGCTGGAGCCCGACGCCGATGTGCAGATCGCCCGTCTCTCCATCCTCGAGCGCATCGAACTTCTTCGCAAGGACTTTCCCCCGGGCGTCACCTCGCCCCGGGTGAGCAACTACGTCCCGCAGGAACTCTCCGAGGAGGACCTGCTCACCCTCACCATCTCCGGCCCCTACACCGCCGGAACGCTCCAGAAAATTGCCGACGATCAGGTGGAGCCGAGGCTGAGTGCGGTGCCCGGGGTCGGGAATATTTCGGTGCAGGGGGGGACGGAGCCCGGAGTGTCGGTGACATACGATCCGGCGCTCCTGCGGCAGTTGGGCATCTCCCCGCAGGTGCTGGGCGACGCGCTCACCGGGGCGCGAGTGGTGCTGTCGCTGGGGAAGGACCAGCGCGGCACGAATGAGCGGCCGGTCGTGATCCGCGACCAGCCCCAGGCGATCGAGGACCTCGCCAACCTCCCGATCGTCGGGCGTGGCGGCCAGCCGTTCGCGTTAGGCGCGCTGGCCTCGGTGCGCCCGGAGGAGGACACCCGCGGCTTCTTCTTCCGCATCAACGGGCAGCCGGCGATCGCCATCGGCGTCTCACGACTGGCTGGGGCCGACGCGATCAAGACCGCCGGGGCCGTGCGACAGGCACTGCATGACATAGAATCGCGTCTCCCCATCGCGGTGCGCCTGCAGGTCGTGTACGACGACTCGGTCGAACTGGCCCGTCAGCTGCGCGACCTCCTGATCCGCGGGTCGATTGCCTTCGCCCTCGTGCTCGTCGTCCTGCTCGCCCTCCTGCGCGACTGGCGGGGGACGGGGCTGGTGATGCTCAGCGCCTCGGTCTCGGTCGCCGGCACGGCGCTCGTGCTGTACGTGTTCGACATCCCCGCGAATCTCCTCACACTCGCCGGCTTGGCGATGGGGGTGGGCATCCTGGTGCAGGACGGGTTGATCGTGATGGACCGACTTGGCACCGTCCCGGATACGCCCGAGGACCGCGCCCGCGCCGCCCGCTCGATCGCCCCGGCAGTCACTGGCGCCACGCTGACGACGGCGGTCGTCCTCTTCCCGTTCCTGTATCTACAAGGGAACGCCCGCGCCGCCTTCGTCCCCTTCGCCAGCGCGTTCACCATCGCGCTCGCTTGGTCGCTCGTCGCATCAGTGGTGATGCTCCCTGCGCTGGCCGGCGGCCACCGCGTGCACGAGACGAGCTTCCCGCGCTGGCGCCGAGCGTATGCGCGGGTGGTGCTGTCGGTGATGCGCTGGCGTTGGGTCGCCCTCAGCCTCACCGTCGCCACGTTAGGCGTGCTCACCTGGGGCTTCATCGTCAAGGTCCCGCGTGTCTCCTTCGGCGGACTGGGGGAGCAGCGCACCACGCTGCAGGCTTTCATCAACTTTCCGCGCGGGAGCGATCCGGCGTCGCTCGACGCGGCGATGCGCGAATTGGAGACGCAGGTGGTCGGACGCCCTGGCGTGGAACAGGTGACCGCGCAGACCTACGGCGGCTTCGGCGCCGGGATGCGCGTGCTCTTCCGGCGCGACGCGGAGTACTCGGCGATCCCGCAGGAATTGGAGGAGGCGCTCACGCAGCGCGCCGTCTTCATCGGGGGCGCGTCGATCTCGGTGCGCGGGGCCGGCCCCGGCTTCTCCTCGGGGATGGGGTCGGTCTCTTCCGCCACGTTCCGCATCAAGGTGTTAGGCTATTCGTTCAGCGGCGTCGAACGGCTGGCGCTTGACTTGAAGGAACGGCTGGAGCGGATTCCCAGGGTGCGCGACGTGGACATCAACTCTTCGTCCTTCTTTTCGTCCGGGCGTGCATACGCCGTCACCATCGAGCCTGACCGCGCGGCACTCGATCGCTACGGCATCACCGCCGCGGCCTTCTCGGCGGCCGTCGCGCGGGAGGTACGCGGGCCCGTCGGCCGCCAGCTGCTCGAGATCGGCGGGGAGGAGATCCCGGTGACGGTCAAGGCGCGCGGCGCGCGCGACCGATCGCTCGACGAGTTGCGACAGGCGATCGTGCCGTCGGCGAGCGGTGCGCCGGTGACCATCGATGCGTTGTCGTCGGTGGACGAGCGGGAGGCGCTCAGCGCGATCTCGCGTGAGGACCAGCAGTACGTGCGCATCGTCGCCTACGAATTCCGCGGTCCCAACAAGCTGGCGCAACGCACGCACGACGCCTTCATGAAGTCGATCACCCTGCCACCGGGCTACACCGCCGCGGACGCCGGTTTCGGCTTCTACGTCCCGGACGAGAGCGAGAAGGGGCTCTGGCTCGTCTTCGCGATTGGCGTAACCCTGGTCTTGCTCACCGTCGCGATCGTCTTCGATTCTGCCTGGGCGGCGGGGATGGTCTTCTGCACGCTCCCGGTCGCGTTAGGCGGCGTGGTCGCCGCCTTCTGGCTCGCCGGCGCTGCCTTCACCCGCGAGGCGGCGGTCGGGGTGATCCTTGTGGTGGGACTCGCGGTGCATCAAGCGATCCTGATGATCGACGCCGCGGTGCAGCGGCGCCGGCAGGGAACGGTCAATCGTCAGCTGCATCGCATGACGCCGCTGCGCACGCTGCGGGCATCGGTGGACCGCGCCGGCATGATCGTTCTCGTGACGCTCGCCTCGCTCGCCTCGCTCCTCCCGCTCGCCATCGGAGAAAAGACCGATACCCTGTTCGGCGCCATCGCCGTCGCCACCGCGGGCGGCACGCTCGCTGGAACGCTCGCGGCCATGGTGGTCCTTCCCGCGCTCATCGTGAGGCGGAGCGCCCGGCGCGGCAGGAGCTATTAACCACAGAGGACACAGAGGTCACAGAGAACACAAAGTTCACGGAGGAGCACGAGGGTCTCGGCAGCCGCCGAACATCATTTCACTACCGCGTCAGCCCCACGCGATCGGCACCCTCAACTGAGCCGGCCTTGTTTGTCCTCTGTGTCCTCTGTGG
>JBDTUA010000459.1:0-4132 GCA_040007995.1 Gemmatimonadota bacterium
TCCCTCCGGCGTCGTGATCATGTGTGCGCTGAACATGATGGCCGTTATTGAAGCCTGCCTGGGCGACGTGGCTGCGCCGTCGACTCGGCGCCTCCCAACGTTGGTACCGACCGCTTGGTCACGCAGCGGGCGTCGTACGTGATGTCGGCTCTCATGATGCGCATCGGCACGACCCATCCGGACGAAGGCCGCCCCACCGCTCCCACATCGTCGCCGCAGCTTCTCCGGCCTCGTGAAGAGCCCGGTCGCCATGCTCCGCGCCACTCGATCCGATGAGATCAGGAGGTTCCCCTCTTGACGTCAAGTATATCACCACATAGTTATATAGTCAGACCTTCGCAGAGCTTATGACACGATCCCTTCCGCTGTCTCGATGGATGTCGCTCGCCGCCGTGCTGGTGCTCGGCGCCGCTCCCATGGCGGCGCAGCTGCCGTCGACGGCTCAGTCCGGTCCCCGACCGACGCTGCAGCTCGGGGATGCCCTCGATCGCGCCGATGGCGCCGCGTACAGCAATCGGGCCCAGGGCGCCCTGGTCGACGCGCAGCGCGCCCAGGCACTCCTGCCGCTCAAGGGCATCCTCCCGTCCGTGCGTTTCGACGCCGGATACATGCGCACGACCGACCCGATCGGAGCCTTCGGCACCACGCTGCGACAGCGCACCATCACCCAGCAGGATTTCGACCCGGCCCGCCTCAACTTTCCACCCGTCGCCCGGAACTACACCGGGGCGATGGTGCTGGAACAGCCGTTGTTCAACGCCGATGCGTTCGTCGGCCGACGCGCCGCCGGGCATGCCGGTGATGCGGCGCAAGCCAACGCGGATTGGGCCGCAGCCGGTACCCGAGTCGACGTGATTCGCGCCTACTACGGCGCCGTCCTCGCAACGGAAAAGATCGAGATGTTGGCGACGGCGGTTCGCGCAGCGCGCGAGCACGTTCGGCAGGCGGAGTCGATGGCGAAGAATGGCATGGTCACGCCGTCGGATGCGCTGCTCGCCTCGGTCAAGGCGGGAGAGGTCGAGACGCAGCTGCTCGAGGCCGAGGGCGACGCAACGAATGCACGACTCGGCCTGGCCACGCTGCTCGGTACACCGGCCGACACCACTTGGACGTTGCCCACTGGTCTGCCCGCGAGCGATGCCCTGCGAAGCATCGCACGGGCGGCGCTCGAGGCGACCGCGCGCGACGGGCGTGCCGACATCGACGCGGCGCGCGCCGGCGCCGCGGCAGCAGAGGCCGATGCGCGGCGCGCCCGCTCGCTCTACCTCCCCCGCCTGAACGGGTTCGCCCGCTACGACTGGAACTCCGCGCTGCGACCGTTTGGCGGCGAGAACAACTGGACGGTCGGAGTGATGGCGTCGTGGACCCCATTCGCCGGCGCGTCGGAGATCGCAGACGTACGCACGGCGGTGAGCCGCCTGGTGGCGGCGGACGCGATGCGGGACGGTGCCGAAGCCAAGGCGAAGCTCGACGCGCAGCAGAGCGCGACGACGCTCCGCGTAGCGCTCGCTCGGCTCGACATCGCCGAGCGTAGTGTGCAGCAGGGCATTGATGCGCACCGGATCGTTGGACGGCGGTATGCGGGTGGGCTGACGCCTGTGGTCGAGCTGCTCGATGCGGCGGCGATCGAGACGCAGACCCGACTGGCGCTCGCGGGGGCGCGCTACGCCCTGTTGACGGCGACCGCCGAGCGGCGCCGGCTACTTGGACTCGATCCGGGAGCGTTGCGCGCACTGGACAGCGCGCCGCTTGCGGCGCCGGCACCCATCGACGGGCCGACGTCGGCGCGTCCGGAATTCCCGAACGACGGTTAACGGAGACTCGTTATGCAGGCATGGCACGTAGGCGCACTCGTTGGATCAGCCCTGATGCTGGCCGCGTGTGGTGGCACGAAGGAAGCGGTGGTGGGGCGGGAAGCGGCGACCCGACCGTCGGGGACGGCGCACGTGGTGCGGGACACGATGATCGAGGCCACCACGGAGGCGTCGGCGATTGCCGAGCCGTTCGCCCAGGCGACCGTCAGCACCAAGCTGATGGGAACCGTGACCGCGGTCCTCGTGAAGGAGGGCGATCGTGTGCGAGTCGGTGACCCGATGGTGCGCATCGATGCGCGCGACCTCGAGGCCAAGCGCCAGCAGGTGCGGGCTGCGATGGCCAGCGCGGAGGCGATGCACCGGGAAGCGGAGCTGATGGCGATGCGCATGCGTGCGCTGTATGCCGACAGCGCCGCGCCGAAGGTGCAACTCGACGCGGCAGAAGCAGGGCTCGCGCGAGCACAGGCGGGAGTCGCTGCCGCCGGCGCGGGAGCGAGTGAACTCGACGCGATCGCGGGATACGCCGTGGTCCGCGCGCCGTTCGCGGGCGTCGTCACGCAACGATTTGTCGATCCCGGTGCCTTTGCGGCACCCGGTGCGCCCTTGGTGACGGTGCAGGATCACGCGAGCCTTCGAATCACCGCCACGGTGCCGCCGAACGTCGCGCGCAGCGTTGCGCGTGGGACCATGGTCGCGGTCACGGTGGAAGGGATCGAGGCGATGGCCCGCGTGGAAGGGGTGGTCCCCTCGGCGGGCGGCAATCTCTACACGATCAACGCGATCGTGGACAACCGCGCGGGCAAGCTTGCATCGGGCGGTGCCGCGAGGCTCACGGTCGGGCAGGGGACTCGTCAGGCGCTGCTCGTCCCGGTGGCGGCCCTTCGGCACGAGGGCGACTTGACGGGGGTCACGACGAGCAGCGGCGGTGTCACGACGACGCGCTGGATTCGCGTGGGGCGCGCGAGGGGGGCGTTCGTGGAGGTGCTGGCAGGACTCGCCGACGGCGACACCGTCTGGGTCTCGACGAGCGCCGGGAAGGAGTAGCGTCATGGGCATATCCGGACGCATTGCCAAAGCCTTCCTGCAATCCAAGCTCACGCCGCTGGTGACGCTGGCGTCGCTCGTGGTGGGGGTGTTGGGGATCATGGCGACACCGCGAGAGGAGGAGCCGCAGATCTCCGTCCCGATGATCGACGTGATCGCGGCCCTTCCCGGGGCGGGGTCACGGGAGGTCGAGAACCTGTTGTCGCGGCCGATCGAGCGACGCATGTGGGAGATCCCTGGCGTTGAGCACGTGTATTCGATGGCGGGAGAGGGCTACACGATGGTCACCGTGCGCTTCAAGGTCGGTGAGGACCAGGAGCGCAGCATCACGAAGGTGCACGCCAAGCTGCAATCGTCGATGGATCAGGCCCCCGCCGGTGCGATGCCACCGATCGTCAAGCCGCACTCCATCGACGATGTGCCGGTGATGACGCTGACGCTGTCTTCGTCGCGCTACTCGTCCAACGAGCTGCGACAGATTGCGGTCCACCTCGAGGACGAGATTCGCACGGTGACCGACGTCTCCGAGACGTCGATCGTCGGCGGACAGCCGCTGCAGCTCTCGGTCACGCTGGAACCCTCTCGGCTCGCGGCACAGGGGGTGACGCCGGGCGAGGTGGCGATGGCGCTCCGCGGAGCCAACGCGAGACTGCAGGCTGGGGAATTTACGGCCGGCAACGAGGTGTTTCGTGTGGACGTGGGGGCGGCGCTGGCCACCCCGACGGACGTCGGCGACGTGGTGGTGAGTGCGCGCGGCGGCGCCCCGGTGATGGTTCGCGACGTGGCGGTGGTCCGCGAGGACTTCGGCGAAGTTACGGACTACGTGTCGCATGCCATATCCGGCGGCCCGGTGCAACGGGCGGTGACAATCAGCGTGGCGAAGCGGAAGGGGGCGAACGCCACGCTGGTCACGCATGCGATCACGGGGCGGGTGGAGGCGGCGCGCGAACGCCTGCTGCCGGCCGACGTAACACTCGACGTGACGCGCGACTACGGGGAGACAGCGGGCGACAAGGCCCGGGAGCTGATCCTCCACCTGCTGCTCGCCACGCTCTCCGTCACGCTGCTGGTCGGGATCTTCCTGGGGTGGCGCGAGGCACTGGTCGTGCTGGTCGCGGTGCCGGTGACGCTGGCGCTCACGCTCTTTGTGTACTACGCGCTCGGCTACACGCTGAACCGCATCACCCTCTTCGCCCTCATCTTCTCGATCGGCATCCTCGTGGACGATGCGATCGTGGTGGTGGAGAACATCTATCGGCACATGATGCGCGGAG
>JBDTUA010000460.1:0-4111 GCA_040007995.1 Gemmatimonadota bacterium
AGCAGCGGCGTGATCAGGTTGCGCAACACGATCCCGGCCGACGTGCTCGGTGCGAAGGACGAGGCGAACTTCGCCGCCGACCGCTGCTTCTTTCGTAGAAACGGCATGAGCTTCTGCTCGTATCGCGTGAACGCTGCCGCAACGTCTCCACGGCAGGCATGCAGCTCGCCCGCGAGAACGTACGCTTCGGCAATCGCCAGTCCTGTGCCTTCGCCGCCCATGAGCGAAACGCAGGCCGCGGCGTCGCCGATCAGCGCGACCCGCCCCTTCGTCCAGCGATTCATTCGAATCTGGCTCACGCTGTCGAAGTAGATCTCCGTGGCCCGCGTCATCGCCGTCTCGATCTGCGGCCATTCCCAACCAACACCGGCAAAGACGCGGCGTAGCACCGACGCGGGTTCGTCGTGGCCGGTCATGAACTTGTCGCCAAAGATGAAGAGGAAGAGTGTCTTGTCGTCGCGCATCGAAAAACGCGAGATCTGCCGGCCCGGCAGACCATGACTGATGTAGACGAGTTCCTCCCGCGGCCGATAGCCTTCCACCTCGAACGCGGCGACGTGATAGCCGAGCGAGACCGCGAAATCCGACTCCGGCCCGAACACGAGACCGCGGACGCGCGAATGCAGGCCGTCGGCGCCGATGACGAGATCGGCCTCTCGCGCCGGCGCGTGATCGAAGCAAACGCGCACGCGATCTCCTCGATCCTCGATACGGGCCACGGAATCGCCGAAGATCGCTTCGACCTTCCCCTCGATCGCGCGGTAGATCGTCGCTGATACATCGGAGCGTCTCAGGCTCGTGAAGCGGCCCTTCGTCATCCGGTCGAAGACATCAACGTCGAAGCCGCCCTTCTTCTGGCTCGTTCGATCGACGAAGCGAACCTCGCGCACGTGATAGCCGAGCCCGCAGATGGCGTCGATCACGCCCATCCGCTCTGCAATGTCGTAGCCAACGCCCCAGAAGTCGATGATGTAACCGTCCGTGCGAAGCCGCGGCGCCTCTTCGACGAGCAGGACCTCGTGACCCGACGCATTCAGCCAATACGCGAGAGCCGGACCGGCGACGCCGATGCCGTTGATGACAATTCGCATAGGATTTACCTCACAGGTCCGCAGCACGCGCCGCCGCGCGTTCCATCGCCTCGGTCAGGCGCCGTTGGACGACCTCCACTCCGGCACGTCCTTCGGAATCGTGATGTGCACGACCGTGCGTTGGGCGAGTGTCATCCTGATTGCCTCGTCCACGACGTTCGGAACGTGCGCAGGACTCATCACGCGCTGATGAGAGGCTGCGACGTCCATGAAGCGCTTGTCGAGATCTACATGCTGCTGGTCGTGCATGCCACTAAGATCGTGAAACGAGTGACCAGGGATCGCCATCACAGGCTGATCGTCACAGTTCTCGTCGTAGAGCCCGTTGAGGAAGTGAATGCTGCCAGGCCTCGATGCGGCCAAGCGCACGACGAGCCGATCCGTCAACTTCGCGTAGCCGACCGCGACGAAGGCCGCCTCCTCCTCGGGGAGAACATGAATGAGTCTCACCTCCTCCTGCGGGTACAGCGTTCACTCGTGTGACTTTGCGATCATGCGCAGCATGCGCAGGTTGATCACCACAAAGCGCCAGAGCTGCCACGGGAGAAAGGAGCGCATGGCACGCGTGTGCGCTGTGGCCACCGGAATGAACGATTCCTCGGAGTAGGGCGCTGGCGCATCGGGCGATGCGGTTGATGATTCGTTAGGTATGTTAGGCGTGCGAGGCATGGGACGGGCTCCGTCGTGATGAGTGCCGTGACGAGGCGCGACCTGCTGGCGGTGGCGGCCGCCGGCGGGTCGGGAGTCGTCGTGGGTTGGTGGCAGGACTCCCCACGCTATTCGGGGATGAGTTGCCACCCCAACTTCCCCTTCGCCTTCCAGAGGAAGGCATGATGCAGCAACCGCTTGATCCAGTGGGCACCGAGCCCGATCTCTCCGAAGGTGAACCGGAGGTCGCGTCCGGTCCCGGGGAAGCGAACGTAGTCCGGCACAATCGGGAACATCGTCATGGCCGCTGCGGTCCCTGAGAGCATCCCGGTCCCCGCCGAGGCGACACACGCGGCGCCCATGGTCGCCATCGAGGCCCGGTGCGCGGGGGCCGCTCGGCCGCGCGTGATGCGGTCGGCGATGGTATTGGCCACCACGCGCCCCATGATTCCGCTTGGCATCCCGGTGCGCGGCGGGGCGGGAGAGATCACCGTCCCGTTCGGGCTCTTGAACACCTTCGAAATCGCATGCGGCGGAGCGAAGGCGATCCCCACGGCGAAGATGTTGTCGAAGCGGGGCGTCTGGTACGTCGATGGCCAGTCGCCCGGCACCCACTCCTCGAAGGGCTTCGCGGTGTAGTCGGCATCGACGCGCATGAAGCCGTTGGGGGCGAACAGCTCGGTGGTGGTGTCGTGGCCGGCACGATCGTACGACGTGAGTCCCACGCCCGTGAACGGCGGCAGGAGCATCGCGAAGTCGAATCGCAGGGAATGACGCGTGCCGTCGAGCGTCTCGTAGAACACTTCGCCTTCCTCCACCCGCTCCACATGCGCCTGCAGGATCCAGCGGATCCCACGCTCCGCATACAGCGATTCAGCCCACGACTTGCTGGCGGTGACATAGCCGCCTACTTCCATGTGCAGCCCCGCCACGCCGAAGTCGCCCAGCTCGTGCTCGTTGGAGAGGTAGACGATGTCGGCCAGGTGCCGCAGGCCGCGCTTGCGGATCTCGTGCTCCACGTTGAAGACGTACTCGAATGCCGCCCCTTCGCAGGTGCACGTGCCGTGGCTTGTGCCGATCACCAGCACCTGGCGCTCCCCGGCCTCCAGCTTCGCGATGATGCGCTCGAGGGCGCCGGCGGTCTCGGTGGCG
This sequence comes from Gemmatimonadota bacterium, assembly GCA_040007995.1. Lineage (GTDB taxonomy): Bacteria > Gemmatimonadota > Gemmatimonadetes > Gemmatimonadales > Gemmatimonadaceae > SCN-70-22. Next base: position 2,892 of record JBDTUA010000460.1, read on the forward strand.
TGCGCCGCGGTGCAGACGGACAGCGAATGCCCCGTTGGGCCCAACCCCGGAACAGCGCCGAAGTTGAGGCGCGGCCCGGTGGCGTTCACGAGGAAGTCGTACGGGATCCGCTCCACCTCGCCGCTACTCTCTGGCGACGTGTGCTCGACCGTCACGTAGGGCCCCGCCCCCTCGGCATCGCCCTCGGGGTGGATCTGCGTCCCTTTCGCCTGCACGTACGTGATGCCGAGCTTCTGGTACACGGGGGCGAGGGCGAAGGTGACGTCGTCCATCGTCATGCGCCCGACCCCGACCCAGATGTTGCTGGGGATCCAGTTCCAGCGCGCGTTCGGGGTGACGACGAGCACCTCGTGCTCTGTCCCCAGGCGCTGGCGCAGCCGTGTGGCCGCCGTATGGCCGGAAATCCCGGCTCCAAGGATCACGGTTCGACTCATGATTGGCCTCCGATGTGGCGCTCCGTCGATGCACCCGGCGGAACGTCAGGATCAATGCAACGACCGTACGGTATTGCTATATTACTATGCAGTTGATTAGTTGGGCGCAAGAGGGTATTCTCCCATGCGTTCGCACCGACTTTCATCCTGGCGCCGTGTGCCCAGGGACCCTACGCACGAGGAGCAGACTGACCGATGGCGACGTACCGGAACTCGCGGATCGACGCGGTGATCGACGTCCGATCACACGTGGAGTACTTCTTCGGCCACCTGCCCGGATCGGTGTGCATGCCGCTCGGCGGGCTCGAGCACGCGCTGGCAGAACGTCTCGACCTGACTCCGGACTCCAACATCCTGCTGGTCTGCGCCAGCGGCGCTCGGTCTGCAGTCGCGGCTAAGGCGCTGCGACGGATGGGCTATCGGCGGGTGATCGATGGGGGAGCGTACAGCGCGGCTCGCCCCGACTACGACCAGAGGTAGGGGCGACCGGTACGCGCGGCGTTCCGTTGGGTGAGGCGACTCCAACCCTGAGGGGCGCGTGGTCGAACGGGACCACGCGATGGTCCGCACATTCGTTCAGCATGACGCGCCGGGAGCCGATCCTCCAGAGATATGCACGCCAGACCGCGCGTTCCGGTCGCGCGACCGAACATCATGATCGGCTACGCGCGAACCCTCGTCTTCTCGATCGGCCTCCTGATATCGGGACGCCTTGCTGCGCAGGCGACCGACGCGATTCCGCTGCAGGGACTGTTTCGCTTCGACCTTGCGGACCCTCGGGCGCGC
>JBDTUA010000461.1:0-4107 GCA_040007995.1 Gemmatimonadota bacterium
TTTCGCGGGCCGCCCGTTTGTTGCCGAACATTCCCACGCCGCCGGTACCGCCCACACCGGGACCGACGTCTGGGTGGGCACAGACGGTGGAGTCTTCCGTTCCACAGGGAGCGGAGCGTTAGGCACGTTCGTCTCCCGAAACGTGGGGCTCGCCATCACCGAGATGTCGTTCCTGGGTGAGCGCCCCGATACCGACGCCGTGGTCATCTCGGGGTGTCAGGACAACGGCACCGTGCGATTCTGGGGAGAGCCGGCGTGGTATGAGGCACCGCAGGGAGACGGCGGCGGAGTCGCCTTCGACGCGAACGACCAATACCGGGTGATGCGCCAGTACGCGGGACTCGGCCGTCTGTCACTGAACATGGGTATGTGGAGCTACTCCTCTTCATTCTCCCGCTGTACCGACGGCGGCGCTTCCGGAGCGTGGTCGACGCTGAGCTTCCCGCCGCTGACTCCGGGCAATGCCAACCAACGGACGGTCTTTCAGTTTGAGAGCGACCGAACCGGGTTTTACACCCCCATAGCTGCGACGCCACCGGGCGTGGCGGCGACGCTCGCGGCCGTTGGCACACATCGCGTCTGGATTACCCCCGACTGGGGAACCAGCTGGACCACGATACCCACCAGCTCCAACCCGTACGCGCTGGCCGCGCCCAGCAGCGCCCAGGATGCGCTCGACAACTCCGCGATCCAGTCGATCGAGTTCGCCAGCGGCACTCGGCTTTTTGCCGCGACGTCCAATGGCGTCTGGCGTTTCGACCTCGCGGGTGGCGTCTGGTCCCGGACCGCGATCACGACGGCCGGGCTCCCCGCTGGATATTTTATCACCGATCTTGCCGTCCACAACGCCGCCGCCGGGACGATCTACGTAGCGTTAGGCGGAGGCGGTCTGCAGCACGTCTGGTTCTTCGACGGCGCTGCCTGGCAGGCGACGGGCCTGGCGACCGGAACGCTCGACGCCCCCTGTCACGCTATCGTCGTCGATCCCGACTTCCCGAACAACGTCTACCTGGGAAGCGACGTCGGCGTTTGGAAGGGCGTGAAGACCGGCGTTGCCAGCTGGACGTGGTCACTCTTTTCGCAGGGACTTCCCGAAGCCGCAGTGGTCGACCTTGCGGTCCACGGGCGCGCCCGCCTGCTCCGCGCCGCCACCCACGGCCGCGGCGTCTGGGAGATTGAGCTCGACGCCGTCAGCGGTAGCGATCCCGAACTGTATCTTCGCGTGAACTATGCCGATACCGGACGCGCACCTGGCGGCTCACGCTTCCCGTGGGTGGAGGGAGCCCAGGATCCCACCAGGAAGGGATTCACCATCTACCACTGGAAGAGCCCCGACATCAAGGTCCGGCGACCCTCGTTAGGTGGACCGACCCTGGCGGCGCCCCCGGACATGCTCGACTTCGCCGCCAACATCGGCGACTACGTCGACACCAGCAACGCCGAGACCGCCGACGATGCCGGGATGAACCGTCTCTTCATCCAGGTCCACAACCGGGCGCTGACGCCCCTGGCCGGCACCGATGTGCGCGTCCTCCTGCTCCTGACTGATGCAGCTGGCGGACTGCCCGCGCTCCCCGCCGACTACGCGACCCGGATCATCAACGGCGACACCACCAACTGGGTCAGCGGGACGCCGTGGCGCTTCGCCGACGCCGCACTCCCGTATCGGACCCTCCCCGGCGCAGTGCACGCCAGGCAGTCGCAGGTCGTCTACTACGATTTCGACTTCTCCACGATGGCGCTGCCCGCCGGTCACAATCACGTCTGCGCCGCGGCCTTCGTGACGACCATCTCTGCAAACGACCGGCTCCTCAACCCCGGCAACACGTCGCTTGACGCACTGACGATGCTCGATCGGCGTGTCGCCCATCGCAACCTGCACCTCGTTGCGGCCGGGGCCATGCCAGTGGCGCCCGGTGGCCAGGCGTGGAGGACCGAACCGCAGACGGTAGTCGTCGACTTCCACAATGCTTCGCGCAAGACAACCGATATCGACATCGTCATCGACCGGACTCACCTGCCCGGCCCGTTCACCATGCTGCTCTCCAAGGTCGAGCTGACCGGCGGCGACTCGCAACATCATGGCTGGCGCCTGAAGCAGCAGCCGGCAGCCGAAACCGAGATCGGCCAATACCTGGGAAGCTTCCTGGGACGGCTCGGCGAGGCGGTGGAGGAGATCGGCGAGCAGATGGAGCTGGCGGCGGCCCATTTCCTTCGCCAACCGGCGGTGCGCGACGACCGCGAGATCCGCCTCAAGCGGCTCGATGCCCTCGATCGCACACGGGTCTTCGTGGCGGACGAGAAGACGCCCGTCCTGCGGCTCCACGGAGTCCACCTCGCGGCCGGCGGCTTCATCACGGCGGCTATCACCTTCGGCATGCCGCCGGGCGCGAAACCTGGCGACGAGTTCGAGTTCGATGTCATGCAACAGCACGGGCGACAGGTCGTGGGCGGCAGCACCTACGTCGTAGCGGTGACCGATGCGACTCGAAAGCCGCCCGATCAATAGACGGGGGAGCGCCGGCGTCGAGTAGCACCTGTCTCGCAACGCCGCACCAGGTGATGGTGCCGGCGCGCCCGCCTGTCGCCGCATCGCGGACGCGGCGAACACCCCCTCGCGCGATCGACGAGGGCCAGCCGCGGCTCCCGCAGTATGACGCAGCAGGGGACACGGAGGAGTGAGACGGCGGATTGAAAGGGATGCACAGAAGCGAACGCGACTCGAGGCCTACTGCCGATGCGAGCATGCGCTTGATCTGCTGCTTCGCGCCTCCTTCGCCACCGGCGGAACGAAGCGTGTCCGGGCGAGCGGCGGTGACGGCGGGCGCAGTTCACACACCTGCTGTGGCGCCACCGTAGTCGGCCACAATCAATACGCATGGCGATGCATCGACAGGGATGGACGCCGCCGCCGACACGGGCGAGAATGCGCGATGCCCTCACTCCACAACGCCCGCGACCACGAGCGCCGCGATGGGTGCGCGATCTTCCCGCCGCGCACGCTCTCCCCGTCAACCGGCCACTGATGCGAACCCAGGTCGCCATCGTCGGAGCAGGGCTCGCCGGCCTGCAGGCTGCCCGTCTTTTGCACGCGGCGAAGGTGGAGTTCGTGCTGCTCGAGGCCCGTGACGACCTCGGAGGGCGGATCCTGACGGTGGACGAAGCCGGTCGCTCTGCCGACGATGGCTTTGATCTCGGTCCCTCCTGGTTCTGGCCGCAGATGCAGCCGGCCATGGCCGACTTGGTCGCAGAGCTCGCGCTCTCCGCCTTCCCGCAGGCGAGCGAGGGCGATGTGCTCTTCGAGCGCATGTCGCGCGAAGGGCCACAGCGTTACCGCGCCCTCGCGCAGGAACCGCAGAGCTTCCGCCTGGTGGGTGGCACCGCGGCGCTCGTGCGCGCGCTCGCGCGCGACCTGCCACTCGCACAGGTGCGGCCTGGCGCGCGGGTCACGGCGATGGCGCTCGGTCGCGATGGTGTCGAGCTGACGATCCGCAGGGCCGGCACACGAAGCGAATCGTCGAGCGACGGGTCGACGCAAGCGTCAGTAGTGCGCCCCGGGACGGAGATCGAGACGCTCGTCGCCGCGCAGGTGATCGCTGCCGTCCCCCCCCGAATACTCGACGCGACGGTGACGTTCGCCCCCGAGCAGGACGCGCAGACCGTGCGGCGCTGGCGCGAGACGGCGACTTGGATGGCGCCGCACGCCAAGTTCTTCGCCATCTACGATCGGCCGTTCTGGCGGGAGGCGGGGCTGTCGGGGACCGCGCAGAGCATGGTCGGTCCGATGCCCGAGATGCACGACGCCACCACGGCATCGGGGGAGGCGGCGCTGTTCGGCTTCGTTGGCGCGAGCGCTGACGAGCGAGCCGTGCTTGGCACCGAGGCCCTGACCCGTGCGTGCCTAACGCAGCTCGCGCGGCTCTTCGGCGCCGAGGCGTCGCGCCCGCGCGCCACCCTGCTCAAGGACTGGGCGGCCGACCCGCTCACCGCGACGGCGGCCGATCGAGTCGCGGGGGGCCATCCGATCGCGGATCCGGCCCCGTGGGTCACGGGACCGTGGCACGAGCGCCTAACGCTTGGCGGCAGCGAGACGAGCCTGCGCGAACC
>JBDTUA010000462.1:0-4102 GCA_040007995.1 Gemmatimonadota bacterium
CGGCGGCTGCCGTTCGGGGGCTGGCGTTCGGGGGCTGGCGTTCGGGGGCTGGCGTCATGCGCCGCCCGCAGTCCGGAGACGAACTGGCGGGCCGGCCACGTTCGGGCGAAATTCACCGCACCATTCCGCTTGGGAGATCATCCCGATGTCCGCTGTGCGTCTGTTCGTCTATGGATCGCTTCGGCGCGACGCCCTAGGACGCTCGCATCCGTTGCTCGCCGACGCGACGTGCCTTGGCGCCGCGACTGTGCGTGGCGCGTTGTACCAGATCGATTGGTACCCCGGGCTGGTGCTCGATCCGCAGAGCGGAGCAGTGCGTGGTGACCTCTTCGAACTTCCGCCCGCGCGCGCCGAGGCGATGATTGCTGCGCTCGACGACTACGAGGGGGGCGTGTATCAGCGCCGGTTGGCGACCGCGCAGGTGGAAGGGGGGGAGGCGCTCGAGACGTGGGTGTATGCGTACACGGGCGTGGTGCAGGGCTTCGCGACGATCCCTTCGGGGGACTTCGGGACGCCGGTGCACCGTGCACGTCCCTGAGCCCGCATCTGCCTGACAAGATGACCCCACCGCCCCTCAGCTGACCCAGTCCTCGCGGATCCCTTCGGCGACCCGATCGGCGAGCGCCATCACCGTGAGGTACGGGTTGATCGTCACTGAATCGGGGAAGAGCGAGCTGTCGGCGACCCGTAGCCATGGGACGCCGTGCACCCGCCCGCGGGAATCGGTGACCGCGCTCCCCTCGGCCCCCATGGCGCAACCGCCCATGAGATGTGCGGCGGAGATCGACAGGCGCCCCGGGAGGAAGTGCTTCTCCCCCACCAGGTCATCGATGCGGTACGCCTGGTCGCGCTCGATGAGCGGAGGGTCGGCCGAGGGGGCATGCACCCGGCGCGCGCCGGCGGCGAAGAAGATGCGCGCGCTCATGCGAGTCGCCGAGAGCATCGAGCGCACGACGTCCGGCGTGAACGTGTAGTGCACCACCGGTCGGCCCGACGCATCCACCGTGATGCGGTTCCCCGGAACCGCCTTGTCGCACGCCAGCACCAGGATCATCTGCAGGCGGGGAAAGGCGCGCATCAGCGCGCTGTGGTCACGACCGAAGCCGGTGAGGTTCTTGGCGGTGACGAACGGGAAGTACATGCACGTCTCGAGTACGTATCCTTCGTGTTCGGCGCGATCCAGGTAGTAACTCTTCGGGTGCCCGACGTCGTTGGTGATCTCGCGATCGTGCTCGGCGACGAGGATGTGGGCCGGATGGCAGGTGAAGCGCTCCCCCAACCGCGAAATGCTGCTGGTGATCGGGGAGCGCAGGAGCAGGGCGCTCGTCCCGATGCTGCCACCGCAGGCGACGATCGTACGCGCGGTGACGCGATGGTCGCCGGTCGGCCATCCCGAGGGAAGCCCCTTGTCGCCCGGCCCCTTCTCGTGCACGCGGACCACGACCGCACGGTCCTCCAGCCGCAACGCCTCCGCCCGCGTCACCACCTCCACGCCGGCGCGCTCGGCGTTCGGCAGCTGCACGCGGTGCGTCCCCATCTTCGCCGCGTTCGGGCAGCCGAGATTGCACAGGGATGAGCCCTTGCAGCCGCGGAGGTTGAGGGGAAACTGCTCGGCCTTGGCGCCCACCCGGGCGCAGCCGGTCACGAAGAGCTTGTTGTTCTCGTTGAGCAGGACGCGCGGAAGAAAGTGGGCGTCGTTCTGCGACATGAACTTCTGAGAGCGACGCTCCACGTCATGGTGCTCGAGCCCCGATACGCACCATTCGCGGATCACGCGGTCCGGCGCGACGAGGGTAGTCCCGGTGTACACGACCGTCGACCCCCCGTACGCTCGGCCGAAGGCGAGCGTCATCGTCCCGTCGGCGGTGAGGAAGCCGCCGCCATCCTCGTACAGCGCGTTCGACATCTCCAGCTCGCGCCCGGTGTACTCGTGCTCCTCGAGACGTGCCCCCTGCTCGAGCACGAGGATGCGGACTCCCTGCGAGACCATCGGCGCCAGCTCCTGCGCCACCGTCCCGCCTCCCGCCCCCGATCCAATGATGACGATGTCGTACTCGTGGGTCAGCATCGAACCGCTTCGCCAGGTGGGCGGGCGATGGTGCCTCGCCGCGAGTGGTCCGGCGCCGTCGCGGCGCCGCCGTCAGCTGCCACGCGCGACCTCGTCGACGGCATTGGCGGCAGCGGCGCGCATCTCCTCCATCGTGCGGTGCGCGCTCCAGCCGTCGGCGTGCGCACGATATCCGAGCGCGTCCTGCACATCGGCGCGCGTGTAGTAGCCGAGAAGGACGAGCGTTCGCAAACCCCAGAATCCGCGGCGCACGACGAGACGCCGTGAGGTCTCGAGTCCCGACAGCACTTTGGTGCGGGTAGGGAGTGGCAGACGCGAGAAGCGCCGGAAGTGACGCGCGAGTGGGAGGTACTCGATGAGGCGGAGAAAGGTCACGAGCTGACGACGAACGGCGTCGGGTCGCGCTGCAAGCGCTGACTCAACCACCGTTTGCAGCTCCTGCCATCCAGCCGGGTCGAGCGACGCCGCCTCTGGAACCACCGTCTCCGCCACCGCCCGAAACGTCGCGCGCACCGGCGTCAATATCGAACCGCTCATGAGCCGTTCCTCAGGGTCCATGGCATGCCGGGCAAGCGGCGCAAAGCTAGGGCTCCTGCCAGACGACAGCAACACGCTCCCGCTCGCGTCTGCCAACTGGTGGCCGTCCCGGTGAAGGGGTTTCCGATCGAGGGCGGGAGGCGTCCAGATAGTAGCTCACCCCTCCCCGTTTCTCATGGCGATCGAACAACTCCCTGCAACTCGCCCCGCACCGCCGCTGACTCCGCCCGCCTCCGGCGCACCGCAGCCGAGGATCGCCCTCTCCGAGGTCGTGTCCTCCCTGTCACGGGCGCTCGACCTCACGGAAGGGCAGCCGCTCGGACACTCCGTTCGCGCCTGCGCCATCGGAATGCGGTTGGGCCAGGAACTCGGGCTGGATGACGGCCGACTCGGGGCGCTGTACTACGCCCTACTTCTGAAGGATGCCGGGTGCTCCTCCAATGCGTCACGCACCGCCGCTCTCTTCGGCTCCGACGACCAGGTGGTGAAGCCCAGAATGAAGGTGGTGGACTGGGACCAGAAGATGGAGCTGGCGCTGGAGACGTGGCGCAATACCGGGCTCAAGGCATCACTCTACTCGCGCATGGGGCACTTCCTGGGGATCGCGCGACAAGAGCACCTGACGCAGGAACTCATCGCGGCGCGCTGCGAGCGCGGGGCCGACATCGCCCAACGGCTCGGCTTTCCCGACGAGACGGTCACCGCCATCCATTCACTCGACGAGCACTGGAACGGGAACGGCTACCCCGCCGGCAAACGCGGGGAGGAGATCCCGCTCTTCTCGCGCATCCTGAACATCGCGCAGACGGCGGAGGTCTTCCTGGCCCGTGCCGGAGCCGACGAAGCGCTCAAGGTGCTCGAGGATCGTCGGGGTCGGTGGTTCGATCCCATGCTCGTCGACACCGTGCTCGGGTGGAAGCAGGATCGCGCGTGGTGGTCGAGCGTGCTCGCCCCGGACGTGCAATCACAGGTCGTCTCACTCGAACCGTCGGACCGTACGCGCGACGTCGACGATGCGGGGCTGGACCGGGTCGCCGAGGCGTTCGCCGAGATCATCGACGCGAAGTCCCCATTCACCTTTTCACACTCGTCCAATGTCGCCAGGTATGCGTCTGCGATCGGCGAGCGCATGGGATTCGACAACGATACCATGCGCCGCACGCGCCGGGCCGGATTGCTGCATGACATCGGCAAGCTGGGCGTCAGCAATCGCATCCTCGACAAGAATGGCCCGCTCGCCGACGATGAGCGCGCCGCCGTGCAGTTGCATCCGCTCTACACGTGGGAGATCCTGGGGAAGGTCAGCGCTTTTTCGTCGTTTGCCCGTCAGGCGTCGACGCACCACGAAAAGCTCGATGGGACGGGCTATCCGTGGAAGCTGCGCGGCGATGAACTCGACCCTCCCTCGCGCGCGCTGGTCGTTGCCGACATCTACGAGGCGTTGACGGCCGATCGCCCCTATCGTGCCGGAATGTCGATAGAACATGCGCTCGGCAT
>JBDTUA010000463.1:0-4102 GCA_040007995.1 Gemmatimonadota bacterium
GGACACCGGATCACCATCCGCCTGCGCTGAACGGTCTCGGACGGCGCGCGCCCTCCGATGGCGCGCGCCTCCGTTGTTCCCCCGTGCGCCGCCCGGTTAGCTTTCGACTTTCCCCCCCGTACGGGGGGGGTCGTCTCGAGCCGTCGCCGCCATGTCCGATACATCGCGTACTCCTGTCATCGTCGCCGCCGCGCGGACGCCGATCGGTAAATACCTCGGCGGTCTCGCGTCGCTGAGCGCACCGGAACTCGGTGCCATTGCCATTCGTGCCGCGCTCGAGCGCTCCGGAATTCCGGGAGACCAGGTGAATGAGGTCATCCTTGGGCACGTCCTGCAGGGCGGGACGGGGCAGGCACCGGCGCGTCAGGCGCTGCTGAAGTCCGGGATTCCCAGCTCGGTTTCGGCGCTGACGATCAACATGGTGTGCGGATCGGGGCTCAAGGCGGTGATGCTGGCCGCGCAGTCGATCAAGGCCGGCGATCACGAGGTGATCGTCGCGGGAGGCCAGGAATCGATGTCGAACGCTCCCCACTACCTCTATAACCTGCGCGGTGGGGTGAAGATCGGCGACCAGACCCTCGTCGACGGGATGATCCGCGACGGGCTCTGGTGTGCGTCGTGTGACGTGCACATGGGGCGACACGCCGAGTACACCGCGAAGAAGGGCGGCGTGTCGCGGCAGCGTCAGGACGAGTTCGCGGTCGAGTCGCACCGACGCGCGGTGGCGGCGCAGGAGGCGGGGAAGTTCGATGCCGAGATCGTGCCGGTAGAGATTGCCGGCCGCAAGGGGCCGACACTCGTTGCGGCTGACGAAGGGCCGCGGAAGGATGCGAGCGTCGAGTCGCTCACCAAGCTGCGACCTGCCTTCCCCGAACCCGGAGCGACCGAGCTGTCGGTGACGGCGGGCAACGCTTCGTCGCTCAACGATGGCGGTGCGGCGCTGGTCGTCACCTCCGAGGCGTATGCCAAGGCGCACGGGATTCCTATCCTGGCCCGGATCGATGCGTACGGGACGGGTGCGGTGGATCCGCGGGATCTGTTCTTTGCCCCGATCACGGCGGTCAGCAACCTGCTCAAGAAGACTGGGACCACGATCGGCGACTACGACCTCATCGAGGCAAACGAAGCGTTTGCCTCGCAGTCCCTCGCCGACGGCGACGCCCTCGGATGGGATCCGGCGCGGGTCAATGTCAACGGCGGGGCGATCGCCCTCGGTCACCCGATCGGTGCGAGCGGCGCACGCGTGCTGGTGACGCTGCTGCACGCCATGGCCGATCGTGGCAAGATGCGCGGGCTGGCGACTCTCTGTCTCGGCGGCGGCGACGCCGTCGCGCTCTCCGTCAGTCGCGAGGCCTAACGCCGGCCACCGCATCCCGCCATGTGCCCACCCGAGGCGGTCGAGTCCCACACGCCGCCGCCGTCCGGCGGGGCAGGGAGCGGGGTGCGCGTGGCGCCGGTCTGGCGATTCGCCGTCTTCATCCTGGCGAGCTCGGTCGGCTTCCTCGCGAGCCGGGTGATCCTGCCGCCGCTCGCCTTCCGTCTCGAGGCGGCCACGGGCGTGCGGCTTCCCACCTATGTCCTCACGCTCTCGATCGGGCTGCTGGTGGGGCATTGGTGGACCTTTCGTCAGGCGCAACCGGACGGATGGCGTCTCGTGGCGCTCGATCGGCGCGCCTTCACGCTGCGGGCCATCCTGGGGGGAGCGGTCCTCGGGGCGGCGGCGGTGGGGGTGCCGTCGCTCCTGTTGCTTGGGATCGGTTGGCTCAAGATCGAGCCTTCCCCGCCCGGCAGCATCGGATCGGCGATCCTCCTGACGTTGCTGCTGCTCGTGCCGGCGGCGCTCTGGGAGGAGTTGCTGGCGCGCGGGTACCTGCTCGCCTTGTTGCGCGAGCGCTTTGGTGCGCGGATCGCGATTGTCGTCACCGCGGTCGGTTTCGGCTTGTTGCACCTGGAGAACGCCGGGGCGACGCTCCAGTCGATCGCCCTCGTAACGCTCGCCGGGATCTTCCTCGGGAGCATCGTGGTGGCCATGCGCAGCCTGTACGCCGCGTGGTCGGCACACGTAGCGTGGAATTTCGTCATGGCCGGCGTCATGCATACGTCGGTCAGCGGGATCGGGCTCGGGACGCCGAACTATCGAACGATCGACGCGGGACCCGACTGGGCCACCGGCGGGAACTGGGGCCCCGAGGCCGGTTTGTTCGCCGGCGCCGGCATGCTGCTGGCCACGTATTTCCTGTTGCGGCGCAGCTCGCGCCCAAGGAGCTGAACGAGAATGCCTGAACGCATTGCAGTGATTGGCGCCGGACAGATGGGCAACGGCATCGCCCACGTCTTCGCGCAGAACGGTTTCGACGTCAGGATGATCGACGTCTCGTCCGACGCACTGGCACGGGGCCGGGCGACGATCGAGAAGAACCTCGACCGTCAGGTGAAGAAGGGGACGCTCGACGCCGATGCCAAGGCGGCAACGCTCGGTCGTCTGTCGTCGCACACGGACATCAGTGCGATTGCCGAGGCCGCGCTCGTCATCGAGGCTGCCACAGAGAACGTCGACCTGAAGCACCGGATCTTCACCGACATCGATCGCATTGCGGCCGACGGCGCCATACTTGCGACGAACACGAGTTCCATCTCGATCACCGACATCGCCGCGCGCACCAGGCGACCGGAGCATGTGATCGGGATGCACTTCATGAATCCCGTCCCGGTGATGCAGCTCGTCGAGGTCATTCGCGGATTGGCGACGAGCGACGAGACGACCGTACGGGTGCTGGCGATGGCGAGGGCGGTCGGCAAGACGCCGGTTGAAGTGAACGACTTTCCCGGCTTTGTCGCCAATCGCATCCTGCTGCCGATGATCAACGAAGCCGTCTTCGCCCTCATGGAGGGGGTCGGGACGGCCGAGGCGATCGACACGGTGATGAAGCTCGGCATGAACCATCCGATGGGACCGCTCGCGCTGGCCGACCTGATCGGACTCGACACCTGCCTTGCCATCCTCGAAGTCCTGCACTCCGGACTTGGAGATCCGAAGTACCGGCCGTGCCCGTTGCTACGCAAGTACGTGGCAGCCGGGTGGTTGGGGAGGAAGAGTGGGCGCGGGTTTCACGCGTATGCGTAAGGACGGGGGACGGGAGACGGGTGACGGGAGTGTCGGCGCGCGGGGCGCGCCGGCGGACGGCAGCAAACGAAGCTCTCCGCGAGCGGCATAGGCGCTCCCCCCCCCATCTCCCGTCTCGCGTCCCCGAACCGTCCCCGTCCCCTACACCTTCTCCAACCACCTCTCCCATGTCCTGGGCACTGATCCCACTCACCGAAGAGCAGCGCGCCATCCAGCAGACGGCGCGCGAATTCGCCCACGCCGAACTCGCCCCCTTCAGCGATCAGTGGGATCGTGACGGCGTCTTCGATCGCGGCGCCGCCGCCAGGCTCGGCGCGTTAGGCTTTCTCGGGATGCTCATTCCCGAGGCGTACGACGGCCTGGGCCTCGACACCTGCACCTATCTCGTCGCGCTGGAGGAGATCGCCGCGGTCGATGCGTCCATGGCGGTGCTCATGAGCGTCCACAACTCGCTCCCCACGCAGATGCTCCTGTGCTACGGGAGCGAGGCGCAAAAGGAGCGGTATCTCAAGCCCATGGCGCGCGGCGAGTGGCTGGGGGCCTTTGCGCTTTCCGAGCCGGAGGCGGGCTCTGACGCCGCCTCGCTGCGCACGCAGGCCGTGCGGGACGGTGACCACTACGTGCTCTCCGGCGTGAAGGCCTGGGTGAGCGCGGGCGGACACGCCGAAGTCATCCTCGCGATGGCGCGCACGGACACACCGGGCGACCGCAAGGGAGCACGCGGGATCTCGACCTTCATCGTGACGCCCGACATGCCGGGCTTCGCGGTGGGGAAGAAGGAGGACAAGATGGGGCTGCGCGGATCCGAGACGGTGCAGCTCGTCTTTGACGAATTGCGCGTCCCGGCCGCGAACCTGCTCGGGGAGGAAGGAATGGGCTTCGTGTATGCGATGCAGTCGCTCGACAACGGGCGGCTCGGCATTTCGGCCCAGGCGATCGGGATCGCCGAAGCGGCGCTCAGGCATTCGGCGGCGTACG
>JBDTUA010000464.1:0-4098 GCA_040007995.1 Gemmatimonadota bacterium
GGTTGGCGACATTCCACACACTCTGCCCGTGTCGCAGCAGGACCAGCTTTCCAGCAATTGTCGGCACGGCCGTGCGTACCGTGACGACGTAGCTCCCCGGCGTCTGGATGCAGACGGTATCCGCGGCGGCCGGAACGCCGACCGGGTTCCACTGTGCTGCGTCGTCCCAATCGCCATTCATCGCCGCGTTCCACTGGCGCGTGCAGATCGCCGAGGTGACGTTACGAGCTATGACCTCGCCGGCGTGGGGCGTTCGCGCCGCATCCGGCGCCTCCACGGAAGCCGCAGCACAGGCCGCGAGCAGGCTGGTCAACAGTGATATCGCACCGATCCGTGCTGCATTCGAAACATGCATGACGTCCTCTGTGGTCGCGGTGGATTTGCGTTCCGTCGTTCGGACGCGCCTATTTGCTGTGGCGTCGAAAGCTGCCGAGCATGGACATCGTCGCCCGAATCCTGACCGGCGAGCGCCGCAATCGCTCCGCTGAGGACCAGGCCGTGGGGATGCTCACGCGGCCGCACGCGTCGTTTTGACCCGCTCGTTCATCGGCCAGAGGACTCGTCGCATGACCACCGGAGAAGCCGACAAGCGTTCGACGACGACCGAGGAGTCCGTATTGCGCTGGCTGCTCGACGCCGAGCCGGCGATCCGCTGGCAGGCAATGCGCGACCTCGCCGGTGCGCCGGCGGAGGACGTAGCCGCCGAGCGGTCGCGCGTCGCGTCGGAGGGAGTGGGGGCGCGGCTGCTGGAGCAGCAGCGCCCCGACGGCAATTGGGATGACGGCCTGAGCACGCCGCACTGGCGGTCCAATCTCTATACGCTGTTGCACCTGCGCGCCCTCGGGCTAGACCCCGAGAGCGATCGTGCCCGCACCGCGGTCGCCCGCGTGCGTGACCACGTCACGTGGGGGCCGGAGTTCGGTGACGCACCGTTCTTCGAGGGCGAGGTGGAGCCGTGCATCAACGGCGGTGTGCTGGCGCTGGGCGGATACTTCGGCGCAGCCAGCGATCGACTGGTCGACCGACTGCTCGGCGAGCAGCTCGCGGACGGGGGATGGAACTGCGAAGCGGAGCGGGGCTCCGTGCGTTCGTCGTTCCACACCACGATCTGCGTGCTGGAGGGGCTGTTGGAGTACGAGCGCGCGGCGGGCGCCCCGTCGGCGGTGACTGCGGCGCGGACGCGCGCGCAGGAATACCTCCTGGAGCGGCGCCTGCTCCGGCGCCTCTCGACCGGTGCACTGATTGACGCCCGGACGAGCGGACGCTCGATGCCGCCGTGGTCGCACTTCACCTTTCCCACCATGTGGCAGTACGACGTACTTCGCGCACTGGACTACCTGCGTAGTGCCGATCTGCCGCCGGACGCACGGGTCGCCGAGGCGGTGGGTGTGGTGGCGGAGCGTCGCTTGCCGGACGGTCGATGGCTGCTCGACGCGGCGCCGCGCGACGCATTCGACGAGCACATGGAAGGCGAGGCCGGTCAGCCGAGCCGGTGGAACACGCTGCGTGCGTTGCGCGTGCTGGCGTGGCACGCTTCGATCCGGTGACGAGAGCGTGGGCGCGCGTCGCCCGTCCCGCCCGGGGCCAGTGGCGCATCGCGCCTCATCGGTCGCCTAACAAGTCGGCGATCGCCCGCACCACCTCGTCTTCCTGGTCGACGCAAACCCACGTGTGCACGGCGTCGGGGAGGACGCGCTCCTCGCCCCGCGGCACCGAGGCGGCGATCGCACGGTGTACCATTCGTTTTCCTTCGTTGACGGCGCGTTGCAGCTCGACGGGGAGGAACTGGGTCGGCGAGACCTCGGTCCCCATGGCGCTGAGGACGATCAGGGGAACGTCGGGGGTCGCCCCCGCGGCGCGTAGCGGCGCGTACACGAACTGCTCCGCATCGCGTGCCTCCTCCATCCCCGTCCGCCAGCGCGCCAGGTGACGGTCGAGCAGTGGCTCGAGCACGTCGGGCGGCAAGCGATGGAACTTGTCGGCGAAGGCCGAGCGCCAGACGGCGAGTACCTCAGCGGGCAGCTCCGGAATAGGCCCGTCGCTGTATGCCTCGCTCATCGCGCGGACTTCCGGCGGATAGTGCGCGGGTGCGTCCTCGTGGGCGGGATCGACGAGCAGGAGGGCGAAGACGTGGGATGGAAAGCGCTGCGCGTAGTGCCGGGCGAGCGCGCCTCCCAGCGAATGGCCAACCAGGAGATAGGGAGGGGCGATCGCGGCGGACGTGAGCAGGGCGTGAAGCTCGTCGGTCATGTGGCCGAGGGGGCGCGGGAGTGCGGCGTCGTCGCTCCACCCCGTGCCCGCACGATCGTAGAGGATGCAGGTGGTGAGACGCGCTACGCGGTCGTGGAGGTTGAGATAGTCCAGTGCGATCGCCCCCGCGCCCGGTAGGACGACAACCGCCGGCCCGCCGCTCCCGGATTGATGATAGAAGAGGGTGCGTCCCTCCACCGTGAGGAACCGCCCGATGGGCGGCCTCGCGCGATCGCTGGTCGTCGAGTCGTCGGCCGCAGGATGCGGGGTCATTGATTGCTCCCGCGCCGGGACGTGCGCGCGACGGTGGGGGACTGGCTATATTATCAAAGTTGATAATAATACGGGAGGAGGGCACCGATGTCCACGTCCGTCGTCGACCTGCTCATGCACCCGGTGCGCATCCGCATCGTGAACGCGCTGTACGCCGGGCGCACGCTGACAACCGCGGAACTCCGCGCGCGCATGCCGGGAACGTCGCAGGCCACGGTGTATCGTCACGTAGCCGCGCTGGCCGAGGGAGGGGTGCTCGAGGTGGATGGAGAAGAGCGGGTGCGAGGGACCGTGGAGCGACGCTATCGGTTGCGCGAGGACCAGGTGCGATTCGATGACGCAGCGGCCGCGGCCATGTCGCGCGAGGATCATCGGCGCGTCTTTACTGCTGCGATGGCCGCGTTGCTCGCCGAGTTCAACTCTTACCTCGACCGCAGCGATGCGAATCCGCGACAGGACTCCGTCAGTTATCGCCAGTGTGTCGTCTGGCTCAGTGAGACGGAGCTCGAGACGCTGGTGGCGCAGGTCACCGCAGCACTTACGACGCTGTCGCCGCGTGAACCGACCGCCGACCGCACGCCATATTTGCTCAGCACGATCCTCTTTCCAGCGGAGAAACGTGGGGGCACGATCGCACGGGATGCGTAGGTCGTCCTTGTGGCTGGCGACGACCGGTTTCGGATGGCTCGAGGCGCACGCCGCCGCGAAACTGACTGCTCGAAACTGTGATCGTCCTAGTGCTGCCGTGCGCGCGGCGGTGGCCACCCCACGCCGAGGAGCGCGCTGATACGCGCCCGGTATCCGGCCAGCGCGGACGGGGCACTCGGCCCCATCGAGAGATCCACCGTCTCCGCCGAGTCGCGGTACCAGTCGAACCGCTGTTCCCGCCTGTGCGATAGCGCTCGCGGAGACCGGCCGAGTCGAGTCGTGTGCGGATGGGACCGACGCGCGTCAGGTTGCTACGCGTCGGGTTGACCACTTCCGCCGCCTCGGACGTCATGGGATTTAGCGGGGAATGCTCGTCGTTGATCCACGTGTGGGAGGGCGACCCGCCTGGGACCGCGCCGGCCTGCACGCCCGCGACGTCGAGGAGGGTCGCCGCGACGTCGCGCAGGGACATGATCGCACCGATCCGCCGCGCGACCGACACGGAATACGACTGGCCCTCGTACGGCCGGCTCGCAGGCGCGTATTGCACGAACCCTCCCAACAACCCGAACGTGCGCAAGGCGATCGTCCGGGTGATCGACTCGACACGCCTGTCAACACGGGGATTGCCGAAGCGATGGGGAGCGCACGGATGAGTTCTACAACTTCAAGTCGATCGATCCAGGCCTTCACGTGCTGGTGGACATCGACGAACACACGGCGACGTTCGACGCCGTGGGGGTGCGCGGGCGCGGGGAAGGAGCGCGTTAGGCTGAGGATGGGTACCGCGTTCCCGAGCGCGATCGGGGCTCGCCACGGAACAAGCCGAGTCGGCGCACCCAACGACTGATCGCCAGGGGGCCGAAGCTCCCTGACGCAGAAGGGCGCTGGTGGACTTGCACCCCGGAGGGCGGGTCTTTGTGGTAT
>JBDTUA010000465.1:0-4056 GCA_040007995.1 Gemmatimonadota bacterium
TGTGTCCTCGGTGGTTCAAAAGCTTTTTCGACACAGAGGACACAGGGGACACAGGGGACACAGGGGACACAGGGGACACAGGGGACACAGAGGACACAGAGTTTCAACTCCTGTTGATAAATTCTGGCATCCGCGAACTCCGCGAACGCCGCGGTGAAGGGCTTTTGGAACCGCAGAGAACGCAGAGTTGGCAGAGGACGACCGGCGAGCGTTCGGCATGCGATGTGTTGGTCAAAAGGGAGAGGCGACGCGGCGCCACCAGACGCTCACGCATACATTGCAGCTCACCACCAACTGGAGCGCCACGACGATGCCCGCCGCCCGCAAACGCAACAGCCAGACCCGCTCCCGCGCCGCCACCGCGGCCGGCACGGTCCTCCGCAACCCGAAGGCCACCAAGGCCACGCGCAGCGCCGCCGCAAGCGCGCTCTCGCAGACTGGACGAAAGGCGGTCACGGGAAAGAAGGCGGCCTCGGCGGCAGGGCTGGCGCTCGGGCGCGCGACGACGCTCCCGCGCGGGAAGAAGGCGGCGGCGAGCGCGCTCGCACAGGCGCCGCGCACGGCCGCGAAGAAGGCAATGACCACTCCCGCGAAGAAGGTCGCCAAGAAGGTCATCAACAACGTGGCGCGGACTTTGAAGAAGAAGTAGCACTCCGCGCGCTCGGCGCCTCCCCCTCCCCGACGCGCTCCACGCCGTTCGCCGCGATTTGCGCCCGCGCGCGCACGCGGTATGATCCACGCCATGTCCGACCTTCCCCAGAGCCTGGTCGATGCGCTCCGCGCCGGTACGCTCATCCCCTTCGTGGGGGCGGGGGTCAGCGTCGGTGCGGTGCGGCAGCTCGCTCCGGAGTATCGCTTCCCGGACTGGAAGGGGCTGATCGAGGCGCTGGCTGCGCGCCTGGTGCTGGAGGGGAAGGCTGCGGACGCTGCGACCGTGCGCGCCACGGTCGCCAATGACACGATGGCGGCCGCCGAGTTGGCGATGCAGGCGCTGGGGCGGAAGCCGTTCCTCGACGTGATGGAGGGACTGTTCGATCGGAGGCGTCCACGGGACGCGGACCTCTCGCTCGTCTCGGCCATCTGGCAGCTGCGCCCTCCCTTCGTCGTCACCACGAACTACGATCGCGTGCTGGAGTGGCCGTTCCCGAGTGGTGCGGTTCGCTCGGTCGGCAACGATGATCCGAGCTACATCAATGAGCTGACGCTCCCCTCGGACCGTCGCCGGATCTGGTACCTGCACGGCTCGATTGATCGCATCGACACAATCATCCTCACGGCGAAGCAGTACACCTCGCTCTATCTGACGCCAGGCGATCCCACGCGGCTCCAGTACGAGAACGCAGCGCAACGCTTCGAGGACGTGCTCAAGACGCACGCCTTCCTCTTCATCGGCTACAGCCTCGACGAGCCGCTCCTGCGCGAACGCATGGAGCAGGTGCGCGCGGTGACGGCGCAGGCAGTCCCGATGAAGTATCTCCTCCTCAGGCAGGGTGAGGCCGACGCGGCGAAGGTCGCCGAGCTGCGCGACCAGTTCGGTGTGCAGGTGCTCGAGTTCGCGAACTTCGGCGCGCCGCTGCTCGAGACCGTGCAGGGAATGCGCACGGCCGCGTGGCCGGGCGAGTTGCTACTGTCGGGAGCGGGGCTGACGCCATTCATGGCGCCGCTCGTTCAGTCGCTCGAGGAGGCGTGTGCCGGTGTGGCGATGGCCACGACCGACGTGGCGCGGCTGTTCAATGCGGTGCGTCCGGCGGGGTGGGAGAGCGCGGTCCCCGGCGCCGACCCGTTGGCCAGACTCTCGGCGGCGATCGTCAAGCTGGGCTCAGCGGTCTCCCCAACCTCCGGGGTGCATCCCCTGCTCGCCTTTGCCGACCGGCTCAAGGACGAGCTGGTCGAACCGGCGCTGGGCCGAGTGACGGCGTGGATGGAGTCGGCGATTGACGTCATTGCCGGCGGTCCGGTGGAGGGAGCGCTCGTCAGGCAGCAACTCGCACGCGTGCGGCTGGCAGCGGCGGCGGTCCCGGCGCACATCCTCGTGCGCATCGCCTGCACCAGCACGCCATCGGCGACCTGGCGCGCCCACGCCTGGGCCTACACGGGGAATGATCCCGAGTCGCTGCTCGGCGCCGAGGGGTTGGAGCTGCGCGCGGGGGAGGAAGGAGACCTGGTCGCGGCACTGGTTGAGGCGATGGAGACGCGTGACTTCGACGCGTCGATCACCTCCCTGTCCTTCCTCCTCCCCTGCGCGCTGGCCAACGCGCCCATCGACCAATGGCAGCTGCCGCGCGAGATCGCCGACGACCCGCCGCTGGGCGCCACCCATCTGGTCGCGGTGCGCTCGCTCGATCGCCTGGGGCGACACCGCATCATGCGGCAACGCTACAAGAAGGCGTGGGTCGAGCTGACGGCGCGAGCCACCAGCTTCGTGCGGATCCTGACGCCAGGGGCGCCCCCTCCGGCAGACGCCCTGTACGGGGCGTGGGTGGACGAGGCGACGGCGTGCGGCGGGATGCTCTCCGCCTCGCTCACGGCGCAATCGGTGAGTTGTGTCCTGCTCGCGCAGGCGCCGACCGCCGAGGATCTCGCCTACCTCTCCGCCGTGCTTGATACGCCCGTGCCGGTCGTCGTCTGGTCGCGCGATTCCTCTATCCCCTATGCGCAGTTCGAGCTCGAGGTGCGGGGCGTGGTCGAGTCGGGACCGGTCGCCGAGCTGCCGCAGCGCATGCGTCAGCACCGCGCCCAGGCGTTGGCGGCCGGCGCTTCCCCGATCG
The DNA here is from genome assembly GCA_040007995.1 of Gemmatimonadota bacterium. Taxonomy (GTDB): domain Bacteria; phylum Gemmatimonadota; class Gemmatimonadetes; order Gemmatimonadales; family Gemmatimonadaceae; genus SCN-70-22. The sequence goes on from JBDTUA010000465.1 coordinate 2,769, forward strand.
GCCGTCACCTGGCGCTGCTCTGGGACGACGCAGACTACGCCCCCCCCGACACAGAGGTCGCCGCCAAGGCGGGCCTCCCGACCACCTGAGGACTGCATGACCGACGACGCCGACTGGCGCATCTACCGTGGCGATGGCAGCGAGGCTCCCGACCGCCTGACGAGGCTCCCCGACGCGCCTCCCTGGCGGCAGTTCGACCGCTTCGCCTCGCACCGCGCCGAGCGATTCCGCCCGCCCAGGGGGGTCGTGGAGGCGGTGAATGCGGCGCTGTACCTGCGGCGGCCGGTCCTGGTCACCGGCGATCCGGGGACCGGCAAGTCGTCGTTGGCGTACGCGATCGCCCGCGAGCTGGGACTCGGCGACGTCCTGTCATGGTACGTCAACTCGCGCTCCACTCGGCTGGAGGGGCTGTACGAGTACGACGCCTTGTCGCGGCTGCGCGAAGCGAACTTCGAGCGCATGTCAGAGGCGGCGGCGCCGAACGCGCGGCCTCGCGACTCGGAGGACCTCGGGCGCTTCATCACCCTGGGGGCGATCGGCACGGCGTTCATCGCTCCGGCGGGGAAGCCGCGAGTGGTGCTCATCGACGAGATCGACAAGAGCGATATCGACCTGCCCAACGACCTGCTGCATGTGCTGGAAGAAGGGGAATTCACGATCACCGAACTCGCCCGGCATGCGGACCGAGAGGCGACGATCCGGGTCAACACCCTGGATCGGGGGGCGCGGGTTCCGGTGACGGCCGGACGCGTGCAGTGCGCGGAGTTCCCGATCGTCGTGATCACCAGCAACGGGGAGCGCGACCTTCCACCGGCCTTCCTCCGGCGCTGCCTGCGCGTCGAGCTCCCGTCGCCGACGGCCGAGGAGCTGAAGGCAATCGTGCAGAGCCACCTCCCCGATGACGACGCCAGCCAGCTCGACGCGCTCATCGCGACGTTCGAGCTGCAGCGCGCGAAGGGGATCATGGCGACGGACCAGCTCCTCAACGCCTTCTTCCTCGTCACGCGCGGGCGGGCGATGTCGTCCGACGATCGCACGGCGGTAGAGGCGATTCTCCTGAAGGAGCTGGGGCCGCGGTGAGCGATCCGCTGGGAGCGCTGCTGCGCTCGATGCAGCTGGCGGGGATACCGATGGATGCCGTCCTCGCCATGGACAGCCTCTGGCTCGCATTGCGTATGCAGGAACGCGGCGGCGTGCAGGAGGCGGACGTCCCGACGGTGACGAGTGATCGTCCCACGACGCTCAGCGACACGTCCGGCGCGCCCACGCTGCCAGCACTGTCTGCACT
>JBDTUA010000466.1:0-4033 GCA_040007995.1 Gemmatimonadota bacterium
CTCGCCCGGATGTCGGCGAAGGCATCGCGCTTCCGGACCACGTTGGCACTGTCGCGCCGGGCGCGGAGTTCGAACACCTGGTCGCGCAGCCGCGCCGCCGCCTCGAAGTCCAGCTCCTCGGCCGCCACGCGCATGTCCTGCTCCATGCGGCCGATCAGCGTCTCCAGCTCCGACGCCGAGTACGTCGCCTTGGCCTCGGCGACCTTGCGGACCTTGTCCCGCCCCTCGCGCGCATCGGCCACGCGGGTAATGAAGCGCACCTCATCGACCGACTTGATGACCCCCCTCGGCGTGATCCCATGGGCTTCGTTGAAGGCCATTTGCAGCTGCCGACGTCGCCCCGTTTCCTCGATGCAACGCGTCATGGAATCGGTAACCCTGTCGGCGTAGAAGATCGCTCGCCCGTTCACGTGACGGGCGGCACGTCCCACGGTCTGGATCAGCGAGCGGTCGCTGCGCAGGAAGCCTTCCTGGTCGGCATCGAGGATCGCCACCAGCGAGACCTCGGGCATGTCGAGTCCCTCGCGTAGCAAGTTGATCCCCACCAGCACGTCGAAGTCCCCCAGCCGCAAGCCGCGAATGATCTCCATGCGCTCGATGGCGGCGATGTCGGAGTGCATGTAGCGCACCCGCACCCCCGTCTGCGCCAGGTAGTCGGTCAGGTCCTCCGACATGCGCTTGGTGAGCGTCGTGACGAGGACGCGCTCTCCCTTGCGCTCGCGCAGCCGGATCTCGTTGAGCAAGTCGTCCACCTGGCCGCGCACCGGGCGCACCTCGATCTCCGGGTCGATGAGGAACGTCGGTCGGATGATCTGCTCCACCACGACTCCATCCGACAGCTGCAACTCTAGCTCGGACGGCGTCGCGCTGACGAAGAGTGCGCGCGGCGTGAGCGCGAGGAACTCGTCGAAGACCAGCGGGCGGTTGTCCAGCGCACTGGGGAGGCGGAAGCCGTACTCCACCAGCGTCTCCTTGCGTGCCCGGTCGCCGTTATACATGCCGCGGATCTGCGGCAGCGTCACGTGCGACTCGTCCACCACGACCAGGAAATCCTCCGGGAAGTAGTCGAACAGGCAGGCCGCCCGCTCGCCAGCTGCACGCCCCGTCAGGTGTCGCGAATAGTTCTCGATCCCGGCGCACGTCCCGATCTCCAGCATCATCTCGATGTCGAAGTTGGTCCGTGACTCCAGGCGCTGCGCCTCGAGCAGCTTCCCGGAGTTGCGCAGCACCATCAGGCGGTCGGCCAGCTCGGCGCGGATCGACTCCACGGCCTTCACCAGCGACGGACGGTTGGTGATGAAGTGCTTCGCCGGATAGATCGCCGCTTTCTCGAGCGTGGCGATCGTCTCCCCGGTCAGCGCCGAGATCTTGGAGATGCGCTCGATCTCATCACCCCACATCTCGATCCGCAGTCCCTGCTCCTCGTAGGCCGGGAGGATCTCCACCGTGTCGCCGCGCACCCGGAAGGTCCCGCGCTCGAAGGCTACGTCGTTGCGCGCGTACAGGATCCCGACCAGCAGGCGCAGGATCTGGTCGCGCGCGATGTGCTGGCCGCGCGTGAGCGTGACCATGCGCTCCCGATATTCCACCGGATCCCCGAGGCCATAGATCGCCGAGACCGTCGCCACGATCACGACGTCCTCGCGCTCCATGAGCGACGACGTGGCCCGCAGCCGCAAGCGGTCGATGTCCTCGTTGATCGACGCGTCCTTCTCGATATAGGTATCGCTCGACGGGACGTAGGCTTCGGGCTGGTAGTAGTCGTAGTACGAGATGAAGTACTCGACCGCGTTGGTCGGGAAGAACGACTTCAGCTCGCCGTACAGCTGCGCCGCCAGCGTCTTGTTGTGCGAGAGGACCAGCGTCGGCTTGCCGTGCTCCGCAATGACGTTGGCGACCGTCATCGTCTTGCCGGAGCCCGTGACACCCAGCAGGGTCTGGAAGCGGTCCCCCCGTTCCAGGCCGGCACTCAGCTCGGCGATGGCCTTCGGTTGGTCGCCCGCCGGGGAAAACGGCGACTCAAGTCGGAAATCGGCGCGCGCAGTCATACCGGAAGATAGCAGTGTCGGGTTTTATTCGGGAGGAGCAACCACCGGATTTTCGTCGTCGCCGGCAGGGAGCAAGGCAGCGCGTGGCGCCCTCCCCCTCCGCTCGCCCCCGCTACGCTTCCGCCGGGATGTGCTCGCGGCGCGCCACGTCGGTGACCCCCTTCACGCGGCGCACCGCCTTCAGGATCTTCTGCAGGTGAGAAAGATTCTCCACCTCGACCAGCGCCGCCCCGTTGACCCGGCCGTCGATGCTCTTGAGTTCCAGCGTCCGGATGTCCGTCCCAGTCGAGCTCACCGCCGAAGCAACGTCGGCGTAGAGCGAGCGCCGATCGTTCCCCTCGATCGCCAGACGCACCAGGAAGCGCTCCCCAGGCTGCTCCTGCCAGTCGATCTCCAGACGTCGTTCGGGCTCGTGCATCAACTGCAGGAGGTTCGGACAGTCGGCGCGATGGATGCTCACGCCGCGCCCGCGCGTCACATAGCCCACGACCGGGTCGCCCGGCACCGGCTGGCAGCACTGGGCATAGCGCACCATCAGCCCGTCCGCCCCCTGGATCTTGACCCCCTTCGACGTGCCGCGCACCCGATCCATCAAGCGTTCGAGCGCGGTCGGCCGCGGCGTGTGGTCGGGCGCCTCCAACTCCGGATGGAGGATCTTCAGGACCTGCGTGACGTTGATGTCCCCCTGACCGAGCGAGGCGATGACGTGATGGGCGTCGTTGAGGTCGAGCGAATGCGCGATCGCTTCCAGCTGCGCATCATCGGGCTTCGGGAGCCGGCGCCGCTTCACTTCGCGGTCGAGCATTTCCCGGCCGATCTTGGCCGACGACTGTTCCTCCTCGTGCCGCAACCACTGCCGGATCTTGTGGCGCGCGCGCCCCGTCCGGACGTGCGCCAGCCAGTCACGATTGGGCTTCGCGTGCGGCGAGGTGATCACCTCGACCGTCTCCGAATTCTTCAGCTCGCGCGACAGCGGCGCGATCTTCCCGTTGACCTTTGCGCCCTGGCAGTGCAGCCCGATTTCCGTGTGCACCCCGAAGGCGAAGTCGATTGGCGTCGCCCCCTTGGGCAGCTGGATCACGTCGCCCGTTGGCGTGAAGACGAAGATCTCGTCCTGGTAGAGGTCGAGCTTGAGGAATTCGAGGAACTCCGCCGGGTCCTTCGCCTCCATCTGCGACTCGAGCACCTGACGGAACCAGGCGAGGTGGCGGTCCAGTTCGTCCTGCGACTTCGACATCTCCTTGAAGCGCCAGTGCGACGCGATGCCGTAGTCGGCGGTGCGATGCATCTCGCGCGTACGGATCTGGATCTCGTACAGCTGCCGCCCCGGCCCGAAGATCGTCGTGTGCAACGATTGGTAGCCGTTCGACTTCGGCTGCGCGATGTAATCCTTGATCCGCTCCTGGACCGGTGTCCACCCGTCGTGAATGATCCCTAACGCGTGATAGCAGTCGGGAACCGTGTGGACGAGCACGCGGATCGCGAGCAGATCGAAGATGTCCTCGTATGGACGCTGCCGCTTCTCCATCTTCTTGTGGATCGACCAGAGGTGCTTCGGGCGTCCGGTCACCTCCACGTCGGCGATCCCCGCCGCCGTCAGCGTCTTCTCCAGCGGGACCTTGAGCGCCTGCACCAGCGCCTCGCGCTCGGCGCGCTTGGCCGCCACCATCTTCGCCAGGGTGCGATACGACTCCGGCTCGAGGTACTTGAACGCCAGGTCCTCGAGCTCCCACTTCACCTGCGCCATCCCGAAGCGGTGGGCGAGCGGGGCATACAGGTCCATCGTCTCCTGCGCGATCCGTTCCCGCTTGTGCTCTGGCAGCCAGTCGAGCGTCCGCATGTTGTGCAGGCGATCGGCGAGCTTGATGATGATGACGCGCGCGTCCTTCGCGATCGAGAGGAGGAGCTTGCGGTAGTTCTCGACCTGACGGTCTTCAGTCGAATTGAGCGGGAGATGCCCGATCTTCGTCAGTCCGTCGACGATC
>JBDTUA010000467.1:0-4018 GCA_040007995.1 Gemmatimonadota bacterium
GCGCGTAGTAGGTCGCGCCCCGCGCGCCACGGATCATGCGCGGCGGTGGCTGAGTCATTGGCCGCGCGTGGTGAGTGATCCATCGCGTGCGTCAGCTGGCGCGATGCGAGTGGTTCCCGTCCGGTCGCGCCCGTGAGACACGTGCCTACGACGCAATGGATTGCGCGCGCTGTTGGAGCCTGTACGTCGCCTCCGCGTGGCTTCCCGATGGGCGCGAGCGAACGGTTCTCGCAGAGTAGCCCCTCCTAGTGTAAGAGTCCAAAACGCGACCCAAAGTCAAGGGGGTGGGACTCGCAGAGGGTCGCTGCCACTTGCGGGCCTGCGCAATTGCCGCCACTCTCGCCGTGGTGCATCTACTTGATGCAGACGAGATAAGTACAGATGAGCAGAGGAGTTCTCGTCTTCTCGTCTTCTCGTCTTCTCACATCTCGTCTTCTCCTCCCGTGGAACGCCCCCCCAAGTGGTACACCCCCGTCGCTGTCGTCGCACTCCTCTGGAACCTGTTCGGCTGTGCGGCCTACCTCATGGACGTGCGGCTGACGCCTGACGACGTGGCGAAGATGAGTGCCGCGCAGCAGGCGATGTACGCAGCGCGCCCCGCCTGGTCCGTCGGCGCCACGGCGATCGCCGTCTGGTGTGGCGCGGCGGGCTGTCTCGGACTCCTCCTGCGCCGGCGGTGGGCGACCGCCCTGCTCATCGCATCGCTCGTCGGTGTCTTGGGCCAGGATCTTTGGCTCTTCGCGCTCAGCGGTTCGGTGGCACAGGCGGGGGGCACGGTGCTCGTGCTCCAGGGGTTGGTGCTGGTCGTCGCCACTGCCCTCGTGATGCTCGCCCGGAACGCGTCAGCCCAAGGGTGGCTCCGTTAGGCGACGCTAGCACGTCACCCCACCAAGTTCGCCCGCCGTCCCGAAGCTCTCGACCGCGCGCTGTACCTGCCGATCCCAGCGCGCGCGGTAGAGTGCTCCGGCTCCACATGCAGTGACGCCGCGTTCTTGGTGCGGGTGTGTGTCGCGCTTGCCACCTCCTCCCGGTCATTTTCTCTCGACAGGGCGCGCGCACGTGCCAACATTGCGCGTTCCCCCATAGAGTCTTGAATCTCATGCGCATGTTCTCCATCTCGTGTCTCCCCATCCTTTCGATCCTGCTCGTCGGCTCGGCGACGCTCGAAGCTCAGCAGTCGGTCGATCCGCCGCGCCGCCCGTTCCTGTACAAGGACGCGCGCGGCGAGCTGGCGGCGGCCCGCGCACGCGGCGATAGCGGCGTCACCCTCGTCGTCGCCGCCATGCCGGGCACCAATGCGAAGGCCGCGGCGCTCGCCAGGCGACTGGGCGGAACCGTGCGGTACCGCGACGACGATGTCGACTACCTGCGCGTCCATCTCCCGATCGACAGTGTCGATCGTCTCGTCGGCGACCCGCTGATTCACAGCGCCGATGTCTCGATTTCCGGCATGAGCCGCGCCTTCGGCCGCGCCGACCAGACGGTACCCGATGCGAGCGCCGCGCAGACCGGCTGGCCATCCTCGGCAGGGGCCGAGACAACCCTTCCCTTCGATCCCGCGGTGGGAACGCGGTGGGGATGGGGAGGAACGCGCGACACGACGAAGCGCGGCTGGCCGCCACCCCTTCCCGAGACGCCGCTCACCAACCGCTATGATCCGCTGAGCGACATGGGGGCGATCGAGTGGCGGCGCGCCAATCCGACGTTCGACGGGCGCGGCGCCGGGATCGCCATCATCGACCAGAACTTCGACGCGCTCCTCCCGGAGTTGCAGGTCGCCACGACGATCGACGGGAAGCCGACGCGCAAGATCGTCGGCTACCAGACCGCGGTGGACATCGACGACGAGAACGACGGCCAGTGGCTGCGCATGAACGACTCGGTGCGCGCGGACGCTGGCGGGAGCTTCACCTACAAGGGCACAGCGTACACCGCGCCGGCGGCGGGGACGTATCGCATCGCCCTGCTCGACGAGGCGGTCTTCGACTCGCTCAACCGCGCCGGGATCGAAAAGGACCTCAACCGCGACGGAAATCCCAAGGGCTCAAGCCGCCTGTTCGCGGTGCTCTGGAACGAGGCGAGCAACGATGTCTGGCTCGACACCGACCAGGATCACGACTTTCGCGACGAGAAAGGCTACACCGATTATGCAACGCGTCCCGAGTTCGGCGTGCTTGGCACGGACAATCCCGCCACGCCGGTTCGCGAGAGCGTGAGTTACGCGGTGCAGACCGACCGCACGCGGAAGCTCGTGTCGCTCAATTTCGGCGTGGCGAGCCATGCGTCGCTCGTCGTGGGGGCCGCGACGGCGAGCCGGGGAACGGCCGGCCGCTTCGACGGCGTCGCCCCGGGCGCGCTGCTCGTAAACGTGGCCGAGGGCGGCTCAGCGTATGGGCAGACCGAGGCGGTCATCATCGCCATGAAGCACCCGGCGGTCGACGTGATCTTCATGGAGCAGAGTTCGCTCATCGCCCGCAACTACCTGCTGTTCGACGGGCGCCTCGTGCCAACGGTGATCTACGGTCGCTTGATTGCGAAGTACAAGAAGCCGATCGTCATCCCGACACATAACTACGCGGTGCTTGCGGCGATTGACGACTACGCCCTTGCGCCAGGGGCGATCTCGGTGGGCGCACACGAGAGCAAGGCCAATTTCATGGCCAACCACGGCGTGCGGGTAGCGCTCGACGACAACCTGCTCGTGACGGGAGGCTACGGCCCGATGGGGAACGGCGCCGCGAAGCCGGACATCATTGCACCCTCCAACTACGTGAGCACCGGTCGCGGCTTCCTCGAGGGGACGGCGATCGCGGGGTTGATGCAACTCCCGCCAGGATACAACATCGCCGGTGGCACTTCGACAGCCACCCCGACGACGGCCGGGGCGGTGGCACTCCTCATCAGCGCGGCGCGGCAGAGCGGCGTCTCGTTCGATGCTTATCGCCTGCGACAGGCGCTGATGACATCGGGGCGCTGGATCGGGCACCTTCCGTCGTACAAGCAGGGGAATGGAGTGGTGAACATCGCTGGCGCGTGGGAAGCGCTCAAGGCGATGGACACCGTGCGCACGCCGATCGCGATCGTCAGCAGCGCCCCCGTCCGTCACGCGACAAGCCAACTGCTCGCCGAGCCGGGGATGGGCGTCGGGATCTTCGAGCGTGAGGGATGGGCCGCCGGCGATACCGGCACCCGCGTCATCACCTTCACCCGCACCACTGGCCCGCGCACTCCACTCACCTTCGGATTGGGATGGATGGGCAACGACCGCGGCACCTTCAGCTCGGCGTCGTCCGTCATCCTGCCGCTCAACCGTCCGGTCGCCGTCCCCGTCCGCATCGCGCCAACGTCGTCCGGCGTGCATTCCGCCATGGTGACGCTCGACTACGCCGGGTCGCCGGGCATCGAGTACCGGACGCAGGCCACCATCGTCGCCGCCCAGCTCCTCGCGAGCGACAGCGGCTACAAGGCGCAGGAGAAGATCGAGATTCCGCGTCCGGGGATGATGCACCTCTACTATCGCGTCCCGTCGGGAGTGTCGGCGCTCCGCGTGGACGTGGCGTCCTCGAAGCGGAAGCCGGCGGTGTCGATCATGCGCCCCGACACGCGCACCGTGTCGGCCATTGGACCGACGGGCGGGTCCGGCTCGGGCACGTCCGGGTCGGGCGCGTCCGGATCGACTGCGACGTACTGGGTGAGTGAGCCAGTCGCGGGAACATGGGAGATACGGCTACAGGACGTGGAGGACACGCGCACCTTCGACTGGCAGCAGGCGAAGATCGACTCGGCGGTTCCCCCGACGCCGGTGACGGTCACCGTCACCGCGTTAGGCGCCTCGGCGGCGGGAACGCTTGCGGCCGACGGTACCGGCGGCGGATTCGACCTCTCGCTCACGAATGCCTACGGCGTGCTCCCACAGGCCGCGGCGATCGGGCTGCCGATGGGGGCGGCACGGCGGGCGCGTGGCGACCTCTCTCCGCGCGCGCAGCAGGTCTTCGACATCGACGTCCCCGCCGGGACG
>JBDTUA010000468.1:0-3985 GCA_040007995.1 Gemmatimonadota bacterium
CCCCCGCATGCGCCGCTCCGTCATCGTCCGTTTCGCCGCTCCCGCCGTGGTACTTGCTCTCCTTCCCGCGCCCATCGCCGCACAGGGCGCCTCCTTCACCTACCGGCTCGGCAAGGACACGCTCGCCATCGAGCAGTTCACGCGCACCGCGACCGGCATGTCGGGGGAGACGGTGCAGCGCTCGGGTGCCGCCGTGGCGCGCTTTACGTACACCGTCGCAATCGGCAAGGACGGTCGCCCGACCGCGGCGACCGTCACCCGGCTCCAGGGCGACGGTACACCGTTTCCCGGCGCCCCGCGCGAGTTCCGCTTCTCGTTAGGTCCCGACTCCGCGATCCGCGAGACGATCTTCGCCGACAGCACGCAGCGTCGCGCCTTCGCCGTCAGGCGGGCGATGGTCAACTTCCCGGTCTTCGTCTACGGTCCCACCGAACTGCTGGTCGCCCAGCGCAAGGGCGGGATGAGCGATTCCGTGCCGGCGATCGGCCTCGCCGGCGGCGTCGGCTACACGGGCTTCACCTCACTTGGCGGCGACTCGGCCCGCCTGCGCGGTGCCCCGTACGCGATGGTGCTGCGCTACGACGCCAACAACCGGCTGCAGTCGCTCGACGGTCGCGGGACGACTAACAAGGCGGTCGCCGAGCGTGGGCCAGCGGGGGTGGACATCGCCGGGCTCGCCCGCGGGATGAAGGCGACTGGCGTGCTCTCGGTGCGCGACGACGCACGCGCGGGCTTCGGTCCCGGCGGCATGGTGATCGTGGACTACGGGCGACCGCAGGTGCGCGATCGCACCGTCTGGGGCGGGACGCTCGTCCCGTTCGACTCCGTCTGGCGCGCCGGCGCCAACGATGCCACGCATCTCATCACCACGCGCACTCTCACCATCGGCGCCATGACGCTGGCCCCCGGGATGTACTCGCTCTGGGTCCAGCACACGCATGGCGGCACGTTCCTCATCGTGAATCGCCAGACCGGGCAATGGGGAACGCAATACGATCCCAGCCAGGACATCGGGCGCGTCGAGATGCAATCGGCCCCCGCCCCCTCGCACGTCGAGGAACTGACCATCGTCGTGCGCGCCCGCACCCCTGCGCAGGGAGTGCTCGAGCTGGCGTGGGGCGATCGGGTGATGTCGGTACCCTTCGGCGTCAGCGCGCCGCGATAGGACGATCGAGCGCAGCGACGACGGCGCCGATGCGATCCCATCGCACCGGCGCCGTTCCATTCTGCTGGTTCTCTGCCGGTTCTCTGCCGGTTCTTGTCGACCGCCAGGGGAATCGCGGCAAGTATCGCTGCCCTCCCCTAGGGCAGCGCGAACGCGACGTACGTCCCGCCACTCGGCGCACCGTTCTTCCCGCCGCCGCAGGCGATCACGATGTATTGCTTGCCGTTCACCATGTAGGTCGCGGGAGTCGTGTTCCCCGCCGCCGGCAGCTCCGCCTCCCAGAGCAGCGTCCCCTTCGCCTTGTCGAAGGCGCGGATCTTGTGATCGTAGGTCGTCGCGGCGATGATCAGCAGCCCGTTCTCCGTCACGATCGCGCCGCCGTAGCTGTCGCTCCCGGTGTCCTTTATCCCCTGCGCGACGAGCTTGGGATATTCACCGAACGGGATCGACCACTTCGTCTCTCCCGAGTTGAGGTCGATCGCGTTGAGCGTCCCCCACGGCGGCTTGATTGCCGGGTAGCCCTCGTGATCGAGGAAGATGTCGAAGGTGGTGTTGCGATACTTGAGGAAGGTGGAGACACTCTTGGGTGTGCGCGTGGGAGGCTTGCCGCTGACGAGGTACTCGGTCAGTTCGGCGATCGACGAATCGCCAAGCGCGGTGGCAAACGCCGGCATGCGCCCGGTGCCGCCGCGGATGGCGTTGGTGATCTGGTCGCGGGTGAGGCGCTTGGCCACCCCGGTCAGCGTGGGGGCGACCGGCGTCGTCACCTTGCCGTGGCATTCGGCGCAGTAGGCGCCGAAGAGCGACGTCTCCTCGCGCGGGACGATCTTGAGGATCCATCCCATCTCGTTGGAGTTGACATAGAGCAACCCCGTCCCCGGGTCGAAGGCCGGGCCGCCGTACTCGCCACCGCCGTCCACGCCGGGGAAGATGATGATCCCTTTCGTGTTTGGAGGAGTGAACGGGTCGGGGGTGGGGTTGTCGCGGAAGAGCGCGAGCGCGGCGGCGTGAGCCTCGGGGGTACGCTCCGTGAGCATATCCTCGGTGAGTTGCTGGCGCGCGAAGGGCTTGGGGAGGACGGGAAAGCGCTGGGAATCGGCGGTGACGTCGCCATCGAGCAGCGCTGGGGGCATCCGCCGCCACGCGCTCGGGAAGAGTTCGGCGCCGGTCGCACGATCGAGCAGCCAGACGTGCCCGGTCTTGGTGATCTGCGCGACCGCGTCCACCGGCTTGCCGTCGCGGGTCACGGTGACGAGCGTCGGGGCGGCGGGGAAGTCGCGGTCCCAGAGGTCGTGCTTGAGCCCCTGGAAGTGCCAGATCCGCTTGCCGGTGTTGGCGTCCAGTGCCACGATCGAGTTGGCGAAGAGGTTGTCGCCGACGCGGTTCGCCCCGTAGAAGTCAAACGACGCGGAGCCGGTCGCGAAGAAGACCATCCCACGCGCCGCATCCACCGTGACGCCCGACCACGCGTTCGCCCCGCCGGCCACCTTCCACGCCTCGGCCGGCCAGCTGTCGTAGCCGTATTCGCCAGGGTGGGGAATGGTATGAAAGCTCCAGCGGATCGCCCCCGTCTTCACGTCGTAGGCGCGAATGTCACCCGGTGCTGAGGGAAGTGCTTCCGGCACCGACGTGCCAACGATCAGCATGTCCTTGTAGACAGCGCCCGGCGTGCTGGCACTCACCGACAGCCCCTCCTCCGGGCGTCCGAGGCCCGCGCGCAGGTCGACCCATCCGCTGTCGTTCCCCCATCCGGGGGCCGGCTGTCCCGTCTTCGCGTCGAGCGAGTAGAGGCGGTAGCGATAGTTGAAGTAAAAGCGCCCGTCGTGCACGACCACGCCTCGATAGCGAATGCGCGGGCCGCTGAACTTTCCACCGGTAGGGTCGAAGCTCCACAGCTGCTGGCCCGTCGCCGCGTCGAGCGCGAAGGCGCGCTGCTTGGGCGACATGGCGTAGAGCACGCCGTCGAGCACCACCGGGTTCGATTGCATCTCCGACCCCTCGAACGCGTCCTGCGTGTCGTGGCTCCACGCCACCTGCAGCGTCGAGACGTTGGCGGGGGTGATCTGCGAGAGCGTGGTGAAGTGTGTCTTCGCGTCGCTCCCTTGATACACGGGCCAGTCAACGTTCCCGGGCTTGCCACACGCGGCGGCGGAGGCGAGGAGGGAGAGCACGACAAAACGGCGAGACGGCATGGACGGGGCGTGGGGAGGGAGCGATGCGCGCGTGGACGCCATCGCGGCACCGAGTGGGCCGACGATGGTGAAGGACCGCGAACTATGCGTCCGCGGCCATCGCCACGCTACATCACCCGCTGCATTCGCGCGCGCCGACGCTACGTGAGCCTACGTGAGCCTACGTGAGCCTACGTGAGCCTACGTGAGCCTACGTGAGCCAACGTGACGCTCACCCTTCGCCCTTGAGCCGACGGAACTCTGCGTCGATCGACTCCGGCACCAGCAGGTTGTCGGCGATCCCCGCCACTTCCTCGGCGTCGACCCACGCCCGCTGCAGCTCCTCGAGCTCTCCCTCGAGTGCCCGACGTTCGGACTCCTCGTGCAGCGCCATCTCCAACGCGAGCCGGTGCGGCGTCGGGAGGGAGAAGAGGCCGTACTTGTTGAACTGACCCTGACGCGAGCGTGCCTTGCGTGGAGAGACCCCCTCCGTCATCGACTTCATCATCCCCTGCGCCTGACGGCCCATGCCACGCAAGAAGCGCTCGGAGTTGCCGACGTACTCGATCTGCCGCACGGCGTCGGCGACGTCGGACTTGCGGCCGCCGAAGCGGTTTACCTGCGGGAGAACGATCGATGCCAAGCGTTC
>JBDTUA010000469.1:0-3980 GCA_040007995.1 Gemmatimonadota bacterium
CCGGGCATCTTCAGCGCCGACAACATCAAGAGCCTGGACGAGGCCCGCGATGTGGTGCGACGCTACGCCGACCACTTCGACACGAAGACGATCAAGCAGTACATGGCGGGCGACCGCAAGGTGCGCCAGTGGGTGATCACCGCTGCGCGGGAACAGGGGCTGACGACGACCACCGAGGGTGGCGCCGACTTCACCATGAATCTCACGCTCATGCAGGACGGCTATCCCGGGCTCGAGCACTCGCTCCCCATCAGCCCCCTGTTCCGCGACGTCGTGCAGCTGCACGCCTTCAGCGGCCTCACGTACACGCCGACCTTCATCGTCGCCTACGGCGGCCCGTCCGGCTTCGGCCAGTACCTCACCAGCTACAACGTGGACCAGGATCGCAAGCTGCGCACGTTCACGCCCCACGACGAACTGGACAAGTGGAAGCAGGTGCAGTGGAATCGCGCCGACCAGTATGTGCACACGCTGCATGCGCAGCAGCTTCCCAAACTGGTGGAAGCGGGCGGCCGCATCGGCCTCGGCTCGCACGGAGAGCTCCAGGGACTCGGCGCCCATTGGGAGCTGTGGATGATGGCTTCGGGCGGCCTCAAGCCGCACGACGCGCTGCGCGCCGCGACGCTGCACGGCGCCGAGGCGATTGGTCTCCAGAACGACATCGGCTCGCTCGAGATCGGGAAGCTGGCAGACCTGCTGGTGCTGGACCGGAACCCGCTGGTCGACATCACCAACAGCACGTCGTTGCGCTTCGTCATGAAGAACGGAACGTTATATGACGCGAACACGCTGGCCGAGGTCTGGCCGCGCACGCGGAGCCTCGAGGCGGGGTGGTGGACGAAGGTCGAGCCCAAGTAAGGGAGCGCGATGAACGAGAGCTGGCTGTGACGGCAACAACTTTCCTGCTGGGACTCTGTCTGGCCCTCGGTGTCTGCGTGGTGGCGCCCACCGAGGCGCAGACGACAACCGGGCTGAAGCCAGCGCTCGATGCGTTGGTCAAGGACGTCTGCCAGAAACAGATCGTGCTGTTGGGCGAAGATGCCAACCACGGCAGCGGTGCCACGCTGGCGATCAAGGTCGAGCTGGTGAAGCGTCTGGTGGATGAGTGCAGTTACTCGGCGGTCTTGTTCGAGAGCCAGGTCTACGACTTCATCGATCTGCAGCACACCATTGCCGCAGGAACGGCATCGCCCGCGCAAGTGAATGCTGCGATCGGTGGGCTGTGGTCGAATGCGCGCGAGACGGCACCGCTGGTGGCCTTCCTGCACCGCCAAGCGATGGCCGGGCGTGTCACGCTTGGCGGACTCGATCCGCAGGTCGGCGGTGCCACCCAACGCTACACCCAGCAACGGCTTCCCGCGGTGCTGGCGGCCTACCTGCACGACGCACGCGCGGGAGCGTGCGAGACCGAGCTCGCGCGGCTGACCAACTGGCAATACAACGACAGCATTTCGTACGACGCAACGACGCGTGCACGGCTGCGCAGTTGCGTGACCGACATACAGGTCGGCATCCGGCAGCGAACGACCAGCGCGACAACGCACGAAGCAGACGTCATGGCGACCAACCTGCTCCACTATCTCGAGATGTCGGACGGTGACGACTTCAATGTGCGTGACCGCGCGATGTTCGAGAATCTCGGCTGGCATCTGTCGCGCTTGCCCAAGGGCGCGAAGGTCGTTGTGTGGTGCGCAACGGTACACGCGGTGAAAGGGCCGAGGGTAAATAGCGCTGAGGTGCCGATGGGTGCGTTGATCCACGCGGAATTCAGCGAGCGTGCGGCGGCGGTCGGGTTCTCGGCGCTTGCTGGTCGATTCGGACGACCAGGCAAGCCAGCGACGACGCTGGACACGGCCCCGCCAGAATCGTTGGAGGGCCGCGCACTGGCCGGAGACGACAGCGGCGTCCGCTATCTTGATCGCAAGCAGCTGGCCAGCTTCGGCACTGTAGTCGCGCGAGCGCTGAACTATCGCAAGCCTGAGCCAGCGGCATGGGCGATGCTGCTGGATGGCCTTATCGTGCTGCGGGAAGAAGAGCCGCAGCGCCAATAGCGGCGCGGGTTGAGAGGACCGGCCTATGACAGTCCCCGTTCGCATGTCGGCCGGAGCCCCTGTCGCGATTCGCCAATAGCACGGACTTCACGATCCCGGTCACACCCGAGACCTCGTGCCGCGGCCGGATGAAACAGAGGGGCATTGGCCGCCGGGCTCTACGCGTCGAGAGGCATGCACGAGGGGATACCAACGATGCATAGCGAGGTGCTCGAACGTCAGGCCGCGCCGTTGGTCTTCGCGCCGGTACTACCCGTTTCGCGCGCGCGTCGGAGCCTTCGTGTCTTTTGGGACGCGGTCCGCCACGGCGACGAGCGATCGGAGCGCGTCGTTCACAGCCTCCGCCGTCGGAAAACGCTCGGCTACGTCGGGGGCGAGGACGACAACATTCGAGCCTTCCGCAAACCGGCGCGCGGTCGCGCCCCGGACACCGGCGGAGAAATCGTACTCCGACAAGAGGGTGTCGCGATCAGGATCTCGCGGCGTGTGCTTAGGTTTCTTCATAAGCGACGGCGTTCTGAGGGCGAGGCAGTCCGGTCTGAGATCAATCGCGTTCGTGGCCTCGCTCCGCGTATGCGACGACCAAGAGACGGTCTCTGACCGAGCGGCCCAGCACGAGGAACCGCTCCTCCTCGACTGAGTGACTCGGGTCGGGCATGTTGAGGGACAACGGATTCGCGAATACGGTCGTCGCCTCGTCGAAGGCGACGCCATGCTTTCGCCGGTTGGTCCGCTCCTTCGCGGCGTCCCATTCGAACTCATAACCCATTCTCTGTCAATCTACGCAGGTCGCGAAGGCCCGGCGAGTTGCGCGAATGCTCCAGAGCCGGGTCCCGCATCGTCTAGCCAGGTCAGGCGTAGCGGTTGTTGCATGCCTGCAACGCGACGATCAGGCTACCAGCCGACGACCGCCGTCGTCGGCGTAAGCTCTGGGACGCAAACGACTTGTCGGCCGGATGCGGCACTCACCCACCGCCGATACGGCGACGACTTCCGTCCCGAACCCGTCCCCGCCCGCAGCCAATACCCCTGCCCAAACCGCGCCTCGCCCTCTCGCGCCACCGCCGTCCCCCCCTCCATCCCCGCCGGCCAAGCAAACGCCAACCTCCCCCGAAACTCCTCCCCCCCGAACAACGCGACTGCAACCGCCGCCCCCTCCGACCCCGGCAACCACGCCGCCACGAACGCCGCCGAGTGCGCTAACTCCTCGTTCACCACCAACGGCGTTCTCGACACCAGCACGAATCGTCGCCGGGTCCTCGGGATGCAGCGCCGCCAACTCCAGCGTGTCACCGTGCGGCGCCAACCGCTTGTGCGATCCTCCCTGACCCGACCCTGCGCCCGTCGTCTCGGCGCCACGAAGGCCACCCATCCCCTCGGCGTACGGCGTCTCACCAATCACCACACCGCCTCGACCCGAGTCCTGCCCGCCGACCCGACCTCGACGGTTGCAACAGCTCGCACGGCCGGTGGGTACGCCGGCGTCCCGGTCATGTCGTTTCGACATCGAACATCGAAGCGTGAGACGATCGCCCACTCCACCGCGTCGCACCCCTCACCCGAGCGCGCGGACGCGCTCGGGATTGTGCATTGAAGCCCCCACCCCATCTGTCACAGTTCCGCTGAACCAGGACACTCACGCGGGTCGAACAAAGCGAGCCCCAATCTGCATCAGCGCCTCAGCAATCTTTTCGGGCGACAGAACGAAGTCGACATAAGTCGACGCTTGCGCACTGGCCGGCATATTGTCCACTTCCGCCGAAGAGTCCTGCGCAAACGTTGTGCCCCCCTTGTCCTTGATATGCCGAACGCCAAGGGTGCCGTCCCCATCATAGCCTGAGAGGACGATACCGATGGCGAACTCGCCCATCGCCGCTGCCAACGAGGCAAAAAAGTTGTCGATCTGCACATTTCCACTTTTGCGCGGCG
>JBDTUA010000470.1:0-3976 GCA_040007995.1 Gemmatimonadota bacterium
TCGTTCGTGGGGCCGAGCATCCCGTTCAGCAGCGTCTCCCCGAAGTCGACCTCTTCCAGGAAGTGCATCACGGGCGTCAGGTCCACCCACCCCAACACGCCGATCCCCTTGAGTAACAGCGCACTCACCAGGGCGATGATCAGCAGGCCGATCGCCGGTGGATATCGCAGAAACCTGGCATTGATGAACGCCAGTACCGCGGTCAGCGCCAGAAGGACGGAGACGATTTCAAGCACGTCGCGAGGACGGGAGGAAAAGGTCGCGGCGGAACGCGCAGGCTCGCCACGCGCCGTTCAAGCTAGTCGATGCACCGACCCGCTAGCGCACCGCCCTGCCGGCCTCCAGTTCACTCGCCGGTCTGGAGACGCCAGAGTGCTGCGTAGATCCCATCGCGCGCAACCAGTTCGTCGTGCGTCCCGCTCTCGGCGAGACGCCCTCCGTCCATCACGTGGATCGCATCGGCGTTGCGCACCGTGGACAACCGGTGCGCCACCACCAACGTCGTGAGCGCCCGCTCGCCCGCCACGCGTGCGAGCGAGCGCTGGATCGCGGCCTCGGTCTCGTTGTCGAGCGCCGACGTCGCCTCGTCGAGCACGAGGATCGACGGCTCCCGGTAGAATGCGCGCGCCAGCGCGATGCGTTGCCGCTGTCCGCCGGAGAGCTGCGTCCCTCGTTCGCCGACGAGGCTCTGGTAACCGTCGGGGAGCGCCGCGATGAAATCGTGGATCTCGGCCCCCCGGGCCGCGCGCACCACGTCGTCCATCGCCGGCTCGCGCTCGCCGTAGGCGATGTTATCCACCATCGTTCCATCCGTCAGGAACGGCTCCTGCGCGACGTAGCCGATCCGCTTCCGCAACGAGTCGGGGGCAAACGACGTGATGTCGGCGCCGTCGATGAGGATTCGCCCGGCGTCAGCGTCGAGGAATCGCATGAGGAGCTTGAGGATCGTGCTCTTCCCACCCCCCGTTGCCCCCACCAGGGCCACCGTTGCGCGAGGTGCAATGTCGAACGACACTCCGGCGATCGCCGATCGTCCGTCGTACGCGAAGTACAGCCCCTCGAAGCGCACTGCCGTCGGTGCGCGGGGATCGCCCGGCAACTGCGCGGTTGGCACAACCGGTGCCGGCGTGTCGAGCAGGTCCATGATCCGGTGCACCGACGCCATGGCGCGATTGTACAGGTCGGTCATGTCGGCGAGCCGCGTGAGCGGCCAGAGCAGGCGCTGCGTCAGGTAGACAAGCGCCGAATAGCTCCCGACGCCGATGGCGCCACGCAGCGCCAGTATCCCGCCGTACAGCAGCGTCGCGATGAAGCCGGCGAGGATGGCCATGCGGATGACCGGCGTGATCGCCGCCGAGAAACGGATCGCATCGGCGTTGCGCTGGCGAAAGACGTCGGATGCCATCTCGAGGTGCTGCGCCTCGAAACGCTCTGCGGTGTACGCCTGGATCGTCGCCATGCCATACAGGTTGTTGTTGAGTCGCGCCGAAAGTGTGGCCGCCGACTCACGCACTGCCGCATACCGCGGTGCCAGTCGTCGCTGGAACCAGAAGGCACCGAAGAGGATCATCGGGATCGGCAGGAGCGCGAGCACGGCAAGGTTCGCGGTCACGGCGAAGAAGACGGCCCCGACCATCAACGACGAACAGACAACTTGAATGAGGTCGTTGGCACCGGTGTTCAGGAAGCGTTCGACCTGGTTCACGTCCTCGTTGAGCAGCGCCATGAGGCGCCCGCTGCGCTCGCGTTCGATGAACGCCGGTGGAAGCGACTGGATGTGGGTGTACGCGGCCTGTCGCAGGTCGTGCTGCAGGTCCTGCGCCAGCCCGCGCCATTTCAACGCATACTGATATTCGAAGAACGACTCGCAGATCCAGACGACCGCCGTGATCGCCACGAGCAGCAGCAACTGTCGCGTCGGATCCTCGATCCCATGACGCGCGAGAAACGAATCGCGCCGGTTCACCACGACATCCACGGCTACCCCGATCAGCAGCTCGGGGAGGACGTCGAAAAACTTGTTCAGGACCGAGTACAGCGTGGCCAGGATCACATTGCGCCGGTACGGACGCGCGAAGGCGATGAGGCGACGCAGCGGATGTCGCGCAGATGTGTCGTTCACCCGGGACAAGATATTCGACCGGCGCAGCCACCGTACGATGCTCCACCGCTTGGTGGATCGCTCCGGCCCCCTCAACTACCTTGCGACCTCCACTACCACTCCACCGATGTCGCTCCGCTACGCTCCTCGACGCGCACTGCTCGCCGTCACACTTGCTCTCGGCGCCGTTGCCGCTGCCGGCGTCCCCCTCGCCGCGCAGTCGACCTCGCTTTCCGCACCCGAGCAACGGATGCGGAGCGCGATCGCCGCGTCCACCGCGCAGCAGGTCGCGTACCTGCAACGCGTCGTTGACATCCCGAGCAGTACGCTCAACCGCGAAGGGGTGCGCCGAGTCGGCGCCGTCTTCCGTGCATCGCTCGACTCGCTCGGCTTCACGACGTCGTGGGTCGCGATGCCCGACGCGCTCGGTCGCGCGGGGCACCTCGTGGCGGAGCATCGAGGAAAGGCGGGGGCGGTACGCATGCTGCTCATCGGGCACCTGGATACCGTCGTGGAGCCGGCGGGGCCGACCTTCGCTCGGCAGGACTCCATCGCGCGCGGCGTGGGCTCGGGCGACATGAAGGGTGGTGACGTGATCATCCTCTACGCGCTCAAGGCGCTGCAGGAGGCCGGCGCGCTGCGGGACCTCAATATCACCGTGATCTTTACCGGCGACGAGGAATATCCCGGCCTCCCGCTCGACGTCGCACGGCGTCCGCTCATCGACGCGGCCCGGCGCAACGACGTCGCGTTAGGCTTCGAGGGCGGGAACCGGCAGGATGCCACCGTGGCGCGGCGCGGAGCCAGCTCCTGGCGGGTGGAGGCGACTGGCCGCCAGGCCCACTCGGCGGGGATCTTCGGCGCGGGCGCCGGATACGGCGCCAACTACGAACTCGCCCGCATCGTCGACGCATTCCGCCGGGAGCTTTCCGGCGAGCAGTATCTCACCCTCAACACCGCAATGATCCTCGGCGGTACCGACGTCGCCTACGATACCCTTGCAATCAGCGGGACCGCCGCGACGAAGCTCAACATCGTCGCCCGACGCGCCATCGCCCATGGCGACCTGCGCTTCCTTTCCGAGGAGCAGAAGGAACGGACCCGCGCACGGATGCGCGCCATCGTCGCGCAGCACCTGACCGGAACGGACGCGTCCATCACCTTCACCGATGCATATCCGGCGATGTCGCCGACCGCGGGCAATGCGAAGGTGCTCGGCATCTACGATGGCCTGAGCCAGGCACTGGGCTTTGGCGCGGTGAGCGCCCTCGATCCGGGCCGTCGTGGCGCTGGAGACATCTCGTTCGTGGCGCCGTACATCGACGGCCTCGATGGTCTCGGTGCGTTAGGCAGTGGTGCGCACGCCCCGGACGAGTCGATGAACCTCCCGGCGATGGCCATGCAGACCGAACGTGCCGCGCTCCTCCTCTATCGTCTCGGTCGGCGACCGGCAAGCGAGTTTACCCGGGTACCGACGAGCAACGATTGAATGCGCGAGTGACTCTTCCGTGAGAGGACATCTGGACTGGCGGCTGGCCTTTCGCGTGGCTGTCTCGGCCGCGACGACCACGGCCGCGCCTGCACTCGTGCATGCACAATCGACCGAAGCAGTGTCCACGACGCGACAGGCGTCTCGCGCGTCCGTTCGTGCGACGTTGGATTCGTTCATCGTCAACTTCAACAACCTCGACTCGGCACGCTTCAGCGCACAGTGGGCACCGACCGCGAGCGCGATCCTCCCGTTCGCCGACACTCCGCACCGCCTCGATGGTCGCGACGCGGTCCTCGCGCGATTCATGCGCTACTTCGCGCAGGTGCGCACCGAGCGGACGGAACCGCCCTTCCTGCACATGGTCGTGCGCAACATCCGCATCG
>JBDTUA010000471.1:0-3967 GCA_040007995.1 Gemmatimonadota bacterium
GGCAGCGGGATGAAGGCAGGGTTCCGAATCAAGACCGCGAGAAATGGCTGGCCGCACACTGGGCAGAGGCCGACGGCGGCGTGCTGCGTGTCGGGATGGCCACAGGCGGAACAGGCAAGCGTCCAGGTCGTCATGAATTCGATAGTGAAAATGAGGTGGGTTCTGGGGCAGAAACGGTGATCTCTGGCGTGTCTCACTCGGAAACGGGCGATCCCGCGGGATCGCTGCGATTCCCGTCGTCGGGAGCTTCGCGCGGTGCGTCGCTGGGCCCCTCGGCCGGCGCGTCGTGCTCGGTCACGTCCAAGGCCAATGTGAGCGTCGGAGTGGCCGCGCCCGCCGCATCGCCGGGGACGGATGCTGCGGGATCGGGTGCTGAGGAATCGGGTGCCTCGCGGGTCCTCGCGTCGTCGAGGGACGATTCCGTCGGGCGCAACACGCCGAGCAATCGGGTGGCGGATGCGAGCGAGAAACCGGGAACCGCAGCAATTGACTCGGGCGACGCCTCCTTTACGCCTTGCAGCGAGCCGAACGCCTTGAGCAGCGCGCGGCGCTTGCCGGGGCCGATCCCCGGAATGCGCAGGAGTTCCGAGGTCAGCGTACGCATGGTGCGCCGGGCGCGGTTGAACGTCACCGCAAAGCGGTGGGCCTCGTCGCGCGCCTGCTGGAGCGTGCGCAACGCCGGCGAACGTCGCGACAAGCGCAACGAGTCGCTACGTCCCACCACGAACACCTCCTCCTCCCGCTTGGCCAGTGAGATGAGGGGAAGTTCGCCCAATCCGAGAGTCTGGAGCGCCTCGTGCGCTGCGTTGAGTTGACCCTTGCCGCCGTCGACTACAACGAGGTCGGGGAGCGCCTTCTGCTCCTCGAGCCGGCGCCCGAAGTACCGCCCCACCACCTCGCGCATCGACGCGAAATCGTCGGTCCCTTCCACGGTCTTCACCTTGAACTTGCGGTACTCCGCGCGGCGCGGCCGCCCGTTCTCGAACCAGACGCAGGAGCCCACGGTGTCGGTTCCCTGTGTCGTGGAGATGTCGAAACAGACGAAGGCGCGCGGCAGCTTCTGCAGCCCAAGCTCGCGCTGCAAGTCGTAGACGGGGCTCGCCGCGCGTTCCTCGGCCTCGAATGCCGCGAGCTTGAACTCCTCGAGCAGGTGGCGGGCGTTCTGTTCCGCCAGCTGCACCAGTTCGCGTCGCGGGCCGCGCTGGGGGACCACGACGCGCGTCCAGCCTAACGACTCCTCCAGGAGCTCGCGGTCGTCGAAGTCGATCGGGACGAGGAGCTCTCCTGCGCGCTCCTGCGAGCCGACGTACGTGCGCGCGAGGTAGGCGGACAGGATCGCCTGGTCTTCCTCGCCCTCGACATTCTCCACGAATCGCTGGTCGCGGGCGAGCAGCTTGCCCCCACGAATACGCAGGATCGCCACGCAGGCGTCATCGCCGTCGCGGGCGTAGCCGATCACGTCCTTGTCGCCGCCCTCAACCTGCACCACCACCGTCGGTTCCTCGAGACTGTCGAGCTTCATGAGCGCATCGCGCAGTTCCGCGGCGCGCTCGAAGTTCAGCTTGGCCGAGGCCTCCTGCATACGATCGCGCACGCGGCGGATCACGTCGGTGGTGCGCCCGTCAAGAAACAGGACGACCTCGTCGATCATGCCGCGATAATCCGCCTCCGTCTGGTAGCCGACGCACGGCGCCTTGCACTTGCCGATGTGATAGTCAAGGCACGGGCGATCGGGGACCTCGTCCATGAGGGCGTAGTGACACGACCGGACGGTGAAAATGCGCTTCACCACGTTGAGCGCGCGTCGCATGGCACCGACGTCGGTATACGGCCCGAAGTAGCGCGCCCCGTCGCTCTCGAGCCGCCGCGTCACGTAGACGCGGGGAAAGGGCTCTTGCAGCGTGACCTTGATATACGGATACGACTTGTCGTCGCGGAAGGCGATGTTGAAGCGAGGACGATACTCCTTGATCAGGTTCGCCTCGAGGATCAGTGCGTGCGCCTCCGTCGGGACGACGATCGTGTCGAGCGAGTCGATGAGGCGGACGAGGGCCTGCGTCTTCACCGACTCGACATGATCGCTCCCGAAGTAGCTGCGCACCCGCGATCGCAAGCGCTTGGCCTTGCCGACGTACAGCACCGTTCCCTCGGCGTCCTTCCAGAGATAGACACCTGGGGAATCGGGGAGGTGCTGGAGCTTGCTGGCGACGGCGGAAGGCGCTTCGAACATGCTGCAATTTACTCGGATCAGGACGTCAGCCGCGACGCAGGATCGCCTGCACGCGCCCGGCGATCGCCTGAGCCTGCGTAATCCCGGCCAGCAGCGTGGCGATTCCATACGCGAGGCTGTAGGTCGCGAGAACGAGCGCGCTCATCAGGAACGGGGAGATCCCCGCCAGCAGCAGGCGTATCGCCCAACCAGCAAGAGCGGCGATCACCGCGCATCCCCATAGCGTGAACAGCGTCGACGGAGGAATCGCGACGGCGCCAATCAGCCGGCCGACGGCGCGTCTCAGCAGGGCGAATTCGACCCACGCCGCGAAACCGGCGGACGCGGTCAGGCCGGACACAGCCCAGCGCGGATCGATGTCCACCACGCGCGGAAGCCAGAGGGCCGCGGCAAAGCCCAGCGCTGTCGTCAGCGCCACGCGCACCATGGCGAACCGCAGCGGGGTCTTCGTGTCGCGCATCGCGTAGAGCGCGCTGGCGTACAGGCGACTGAGCGTTGAGGCGAGCAGGCCGACGGCGGATCCCGCCAGCACCCCCCACACCCACTCCACTTCCCGCGCGCCGAACTCTCCCCCTTGGTAGACCACGCGCGCGACGAGGTCGCCGAACGCGAGAAACGCGATCGCCGACGGCACAATGAAGAAGGCGATGCGCCGAAGTCCGAGGGCGAGCCGCTCACGCAACTGGTCCGCCACCTCCTCGTCGTCGCCCGTCACGCTCGCCATGGCCGGCAGTTCGGCTGCCGAGATCGACATGCCGAAGAGTGAGACCGGCAGCATGTAGAGCAGCTGCACGTTGTTCAGGATCGTGACCGCCCCGACCGCGAGAAAGGAGGCGATGAATGAGTCGACGTACGCGCTGAGCTGGGCGACGCCTCGTCCCACGAAGACCGGGCCGAAGTTGCGCAGCACCGTACGAACGTGCGGCGAACGGGTGCTCATCGTCACGCGCCACGCCCCCAGCACCTGCGAGACGTTCCGCCACTGGACCACCAGCTGCAACGCGCTTCCGGCCACGCTCCCCCACGCCAGAAGCACTGCCAGACGCGGCAACGTCACCGTGCCGCCCCACCCGAGCAGCGCGCCGATCATGCATGCGTTCCACAGGACGGGAGCCGCGTACGACAGGAAGAACTTGCCGTGACTGTTCAGCACGCCCAAGCACCATGCGGCGAGGACGAGCAGCCCCGCGCCCGGGAACAGGACGCGCACCAGCTGGACCGTGAGCTCGCGTTTGGCCCCTTCGAATCCGGGAGCGATCACGTGCACGAGCACCGGCGCTGCGGCCACTCCGATGAGCACGACGATCGCCGAAAGAAAGGCCAGCACGCCGAGCACTGCCCCTGCCACTTCCTGACGCCCGACGTCGTCGCCCTTCGCCCGGAGCTGCGAATAGACCGGGATGAACGACGCCGAGAGCACGCCCTCGCCGAACAGGTTTTGCAGGATGTTGGGGATGCGGAACGCCTGCGTGAAGGCGTCGGCCACGTCGCCTGCGCCGAAGTAGTAGGCAAAGACGCGCTGCCGCACGAGCCCCACCACTCGGCTCAGCAGGATGCCGGTGGCGACGAGAGCCGCGGGGCGCCGACTCGCAGCTGGGTCGTCACCAGCGGGCGCGCCGCGGGGCAGCGTCACGCCGGATCGACCGGGAGCGACGCTCCGCGCACCAACGCCTCCGCGTGTCGACGGGCGGCACGTCGCATCGCGTCCAGGATCCCCATACCGTGGCGCGCCAGAAG
>JBDTUA010000472.1:0-3922 GCA_040007995.1 Gemmatimonadota bacterium
GGAGCGGTGGAGATCGCGCTCCCGATCAAGACGAAGGGCCAGTCCGGAAGACTAGTGCGGGTCGTGGCACTGGTCCCTCGATAGCGCCGTGCCTGGCGGGTGGCGCAATTGGCTCCCGTGCGTTTGCTCGCCCCAAAGAGCAATAGTGAATTGTCAGTGCGGGCATCATCCTTCAGGGTCATCGTGTGTTGGTGCTCGAGATGCACTCCGCATCTCCGCCCGAGCCCATTGTGGCGGAGCTCGACGCGCCACGCGCACGATGCGGCGCATCGCGCCGAATGCCCTGGAGGCAATCGGCGATGCCCATACCGGGAGGGAAGGACCATGGACCGGACTCGCGCTACTCGCATCGCGAAACAAGCTGCCATCGGCGTCGGTGTCGCCTTCGTCGCGATCCAGTTCGTTCCAGTGTCGCGCACGAATCCGCCGGTGGAATCGGAGGTCCCTGCCTCCGCCGAAGCCCGCAGCGTACTGCGGCGCGCCTGTTACGACTGCCATTCGAACGAGACCGTGTGGCCGCTCTACAGCAAGATTGCGCCTGTCTCGTGGCTCGTGGTGCGCGACGTAAACGAGGGGCGCAAGGAGGTCAATTTCTCCACCTGGAACCGCCTGGCGACGAAGGAACAGATCAAGAAGCTGGACAAGAGCTGGAAGGAGGTGAAGGAGGGGGAGATGCCGCTCTGGTTCTACCTCCCGCCACATCCGGATGCTCGACTGTCTCCCGCAGATCGCGCGACGCTGCGCACGTGGGCGCTGTCGATGGGCGCGACGGAGAGCGCGAACCCGAACTAGCGAGGCGTCGCTGGTTCAGCGCCCGAGGGGAAGCAGCAGTTGCGTACACAAAGCTGGCGGGAGTGGCAGACGGGAGGCACTTCGCGCGCGGGTCGGCATCACCGTCCTCTTCACGTCCGGCTACAGCACGTCTGCCGCCGCCGGGTCCGACCTCACGTGTCACAACGTCCACCGCGGGCAACGCGACGTCAGCGCCTTCAATGCGCGCTGTCTGTCCTGCCACGAGACGAGGAATTGCGGACCGTTTTCCTCGCATGATCTCACGATCGCCGGATCGCTGTGTCGAGTGCCACCTGCCGTTGCAGCCGCCTCACCTCCTCGTCTCGTCCCTCGAGGGAAAAGAGGAGCAGGGGAGCGCACCTACGATCCGTCGGACGAACGGTACGATGTCTCCAAGGCGACCGCGGCGGCGGTACGCTACCTCGAGGACATCTACACGACCGATGCGCAGGCGTCCGGGCGTCTGGTCATGGCCTCGTACAACATGGGTGAGACCCGCCTTCGGCGCCTGATCCGGTCGATGCCGGAGTCGCCGGCCGAGCGCAACTTCTGGGCGCTGGTGGCCCGCCACCGGAAGGAGATTCCGCCCGAGACGTACGACTACGTCTTTCGGATCCTCTCCGCCGCCGTGATCGGCGCGACTCCGCGGATGTTCGGCTTCGACCTGGATCCGTTGCCGGGTGCGCGCCCGGATTCAGGAGTTCCGCGCGCCGCCAACTGAGGCGGTCAGCCTACATGGTCACAGAGGTCGTGGCAGCGCGCGGCGTCCAGGGATCGCGCGGCGAGGAACTTGCGAATGTTCTCCAACTGCGAGGCCCACCCCTTCGAGTTGCCGGTGAAGGCCGGCGCGCGACGGGCGACCGAGAGGGCGTCGAAGCCCGACTCGACGATCGTGAGCTGCGTCCCGCCGTCCACGGGCTCGAGCGTGAAGGTCACGAGCGTCGTGGGCTCAGCGGAGTAGTCCACGTTCGGATCCACCGCGTTCGGATGCCAGCGGAACGAGAAGAAGCGCTCGGGCTCCAGCGCTTCGATCCAGAGGTGCATGGTGATATGCTCATAGTTGCGAATGCTGATCTGTCCGCTGGACTCGCCGCCGGGGGCAAACGGGGTCGCCAGCTTGACGCCGAACCAGCTGTTGAACTGTGAGACGTCGGTGATGGCGCGCCAGACGCGCGATTGGGTAGCGTCGAGGACCAGCTGTCGTTCGAAGCGATCGGTCGAATTGGTGGCGTCGGGCGTGGCGTCGGGAGCAGTGCTCATCGCAGTCCTCACTTAGGGTCGGAGGGGGAATTGTCGGGATGGCGCAGCAACTCCACGAGCCGCTCAATACGCGTATCCCAGAGGCGTTCGTAAGTACGGAGCCAGTCGTCGGCGCCAGCGAGTGGGCGTGGATCGATCCGGCAGTAGTGGATCCGACCGCGCACTGTGCGTTTCACGAGACCCGCCCGCTCCAGGGTCTGGATGTGCTTCGACGCTGCGGCGAGCGACATCCGGTGCGGCGCCGCGAGCGCGCTGACCGTCTGCTCCCCCTTGGCGAGCCGTGCGAGCATTGCGCGTCGCGTGTGGTCGCCGAGGGCGCGGAAGACCAGGTCGAGCGCTTCGTCTTGTTGTTCAACCATATAATTGAATATGTAGACGCGAGTCGCATTGTCAACTATGTGGTTGAATGATTTGGGGCGTGACTGAGGGACGAGTCCGACGCGCGTCGGCGGGCACGGCTCGGCTCTTGTCGGGCCGGTTCGTCATCCCTCTGCATTTGGACAGCAGCGGCTTCTCTTCGACCGTCATCGGCCACGAGGCGCGCCTCGACGATCAGCTCTTCCGGAACCGTTCCACACAATTCGAGTCCACTCCTGACAATTCGTGGCCACGCCTCCGCCGGCAGAGTCCCGGGAGTCTACGAGTGCTACGCCGACCTGCAGGCCGCCGAGTGGACGGCGAGTGGACGGCGAGTGGACGGCGAGTGGACGGCGAGTGGACGGCGATGAAGATCGTCGTCGCGGGTACGACCGCTCGTGTGTTCGTGAATGGCGCTACCCGACCGTGCCTCGTCGTCACGGACCTCAAGCACGGCGACAGATCGGGGAGCGTTGCGCTCTGGGCGCACGCGCAACCCGATGCGTACGTTGGTGGGCTCACGGTGACGCGCCGGTAGCGGCGCCACCAGCGAACGGGCATCGGCTGCCAACGTTTGAAATTGATCACCTGGAACTGCAAGGGTGCGTTCGAGCGCAAGCACGCAGCAATCGTGTCGCTCAAGCCCGACGTGCTTGTGGTGCCTGAAGCCGCGCGGATCTCCGAGCTGTCACACGTGCTCGGCGAATCCCCGGTCAACTCCGTCGAGTGGATCGGCGAGAACCCGCGAAAGGGACTCGCCGTCATTTCATATGGTGACTACAGTCTGACGCTGCACGAAGCGTACGATCCGCGCCTGCGCTGGATCCTCCCGCTCGAAGTGCTGGGACCATCACCCTTCACGCTGATCGCCGTCTCGGCGATGCCGGATACGTCCACGGGACGATACATCCAGTGTTTGGTGGATGCCTGCGAGACGTACCGAGACTTGCTCGCGTCCTCGCGCGTCGTGTTGGCGGGTGACTTCAACAACCACGTGGTGTTCGACTCCCCGCGCAAGCCGATGAAGTTCGTCTCGTTGCTCGCGACGCTGGGGGAAGCGGGCTTCCAGAGTTTGTACCATCTCGAACGCGGGTGCGCGCACGGCGAGGAATCGGATCCGACGTTCTTTCTGTATCACCGCGTGCAGCACGCCCACCACATCGACTTCATCTTTGCCAAGTCGGCGATGATCGCGCCCGGGTTCAAGATGACCGTTGGCGACCATACGCGATGGGGCAAGAGCAGCGATCATATGCCGCTGACGTGCGCATTCGACGAAAGTACCCCGATGATATGAGCTGGCGCCGCGAACAAGCGAGCGACAGCGTTCGCTCAGCCCTTCCCCTCCGTCGACGCAGCGATCTGCCGCGGCATATGTCGGACCGCCGGCCGATGTCCCCCGCTTCCAATCACCAAGTCCCGACAGGAGCGCCCGGCCACGGCGTCGGCACACGCGATCGGCGGCCACGTGACCGGCGCGATCGACGGATCGAGTCGGGGATGGCTACCTTGC
>JBDTUA010000473.1:0-3918 GCA_040007995.1 Gemmatimonadota bacterium
ATGAAGGCCGCGACCTTGTTCCGGATGAGCACGCGGTTGGCAGACGACGTACTCGCCTTCGACCGAACCCTCGACGAGGGGACTGCCCGCATGATTGCAAATGCCCGACAGCGCACCGAACTCGCCATTCACCCAGGTCACCACCGCGCGGGCAGCTCCAACCGTGGCAGCTGTGAGCGGGCGTTGCCTGAATCGCTCGGCTGGGCCGAGGTCACACCATGTCGTGTCGGTCATCTGCCATCCGCCATGCGTGGAAGCGATGCGTGTACCCGTAACACACATACGGGTGGGGGAGGGATCGAGCAACGTCGAGGATGGCGTTCCTCGTCGGAATGGCGAGTGCCGCCGCCGAAGTCGAGGGGCACAACGACGCCGCGCGGGATGACAGGCGCCTAACGCGCGCTGGCCAGCGCTCCTTACGTTCCTCGCGCTCCCTGCGCGGGACGCAGTGTGGTCACCACTTCGACCCCGCCCTCCAGCGTCCGATGGATGGGACAGCGCTCCGCGATCTCGAGGAGCCGGTCGCGCTGCTCGTCGGTCAGTGGGCCCACGAGCTCCACCTCGCGCGTGAGACGCGCGAACGGCGCCGGGACCGCGCCTGGCGTCGTCGATGCCGTAATGCGGGCGTGGGAGACGTGGACCACCACTCGCTCAAGCGGCCAACCCTTGCGCGATGCGTATGATCGGAGCGTCATGCTCGTGCAGGCGCCAAGCGACGCCGTGAGGAGGGCGACCGGCGAGGGCCCTTCGTCGCGACCACCGCCGCGCACGGGCTCGTCGGCGACGAGCCGGTGTCCCCCGACCAGCAGGGAAGTCCGGAATCCGTCGCCCGCATCGGTGACCGACGTCGACTCCTCGGGCGATGGCTCGGCCGGCTCGGCCGATGCCCCGGCAGGCGGCACCCCGGGCGGCACGGTTGCGCCGATCACGAAGTAGCGCGACGCCCAGACGGCCAGCACGCCGGCTGCGTACTCCGCGTCGGCCGCGCGGGAGAGGAGATGATCGGCGTCGTCAAGCGAGACGAAGCTCTTCGGGTGACGCGCTGCGCTGTACAGGCGCGCGGCATGCTCAATCGGAACGACCGCGTCCCCGGGGGCGTGCATGATGAGGAGGGGGCGGTCGAGCGAACGGGCCGCATCAAGGACGCGCGCTTCGCGGAGGTCATCGACGAGCGCCTGTGACACATGGAACGAGCGGCCGGCGATCGTCACCTCGGCTGATCCGTCGGCTGCAATCCGCTCCGCGGCAGACGCGAAGAGGGCGAGGGCGTGTTCCGTGTGGGATGGCGCTCCGATGGTGACGACGGCACGCACGCTCGGGATCGCATGGGCCGCATGGATGGCCGCCGCGCCGCCAAGGGAGTGCCCGATGAGCAACTGCGGCGCGGCGATCGTCTCCGTCACGAAGCGCGCGGCGGCCACGAGGTCGGCGACCGATCCGGAATAGGTGGTGTCGCCGAACTCCCCTTCGCTCTCGCCAAGCCCGGTGAAGTCGAACCGCAGCACCGCGATGCCACGGTCGGCGAGCGACCGGCTGATCATCACCGCGGCACGGACATCCTTGGAGCAGGTGAAGCAGTGCGCGAAGATCGCCACCGCGTCGGGGGAGCGAATGGCGGGCAGTTCGAGCCGTGCGACGAGTTGCGCCCCCTGTCCGCCGGGGAAGTCGAGTGTCCGTGTTGCCATGAGCGGTCTGGAAACGGGTGAGCAGGGCTGAACCCGCACAAGACCGTTCACCGGCGTATCGTTCCCTCCGTCGATGTCGATGTCGATGTCGATGTCGATGCCGATGTCGATGCCGATAGCTTGATGGCGTGATGCCGCCGGCCGCACGCCTGGCCGGCGTCATGCGCGATCGTCCACCGCGAGCATGGAATCCTTGCCTCCACGCCTCGTCCTCGCCGGCCTCGGACACGCACACCTCTTCGTGCTCGAGGCGGTGCGCGCCGGCCGGCTCCCGCCGTGCGACCTCGTCGTCTGCAGCGGCGAGCGTCGCCACGTCTATAGCGGAATGGTCCCCGGGTGGCTGGCGGGGCGATACACGCTGGATGAACTGTCGCTCGACACCGCGTCCATGGTGCGCGACGCGGGGGGACGATGGCGGGACTCGCACGTGATGGCGATCGATCCCTCTGCGCGCCTGCTTACGCTGGTCGACGGAACGACCGAGTCGTATGACGTCTGCTCCATCGCCGTCGGGTCGGCTGCCAGCGGGATGTCGCTTCCCGGTGTCGCCGACCACGCATTTCCGCTCAAGCCGCTGCGCGCAGTAGAGGCGATCGGTGCGCGACTCGACGCGATCGCGCGTGAGGGCGGTGGAGCGGTCTTCGTGATCGGCGGGGGGCTCGCCGGTGTGGAGGTGGCGTTGGCGCTGCGTGCTCGCGCCGCCAGCCAGGGCGCCGCGACGTCGATACGCGTCGCCATCGTCTCTCGCGATGCGTCGCTCGCGGCAGATGGTCACCCGCGGCTGTCGCGGCAGCTGCAACTGGCGTGTGAACGGCATGGCGTCGAGCTGCTCCTGCAGACCCACCCCGTACAGGTTCGCGCGGACAGCATCGCCCTGCAGCGGGGTGATGCTCGATTCGATCGCGAGACCGATCTCGTGGTATGGGCCACCGGTGCGGAGTCGTTGCCGTGGCTGCGCGAGAGTGGTCTCCCCGTCGACGAACGCGGGTCGCTCCTCGTGAACGACCAGTTGCGCTCAGTTGGCGACCGGCGTGTTCATGCCGCGGGCGACTGCGCCACGCTCGCCACGGCCCCGGGGACTCCCAAGGCCGGCGTCTATGCGGTGCGCATGGGGCCGTACCTGGCATCGTCGCTCGCCAACGCGCTGGGTGCGCGACACGCCGCCGCGCCCTTTCATCCGCAACGGCGCTTCCTGGCGCTCGTGAACACGGGGGACGGGCGTGCCATCGCCTCGTATGGCGCCGTAGTGGCCGAAGGGAAGTGGGCAATGCGGTGGAAGGATTGGCTCGACCGCCGCTTCATCGCGCGCTTCGCGCCGGCGGCACCCCGCGACTCTGTGCGTTGAGCCACCACACGCGGCTCCTTGAAGACCGGGCCGATCAACCGGTGCTCGAACTCAGCGAGCGTATGGGCGACACCGGCAATGGGAACTGTTCTCGCCCCTCGCGACTTCCCTGCGATACGCGACATGCCTCCCCCTGACCCCCGGGACCTTCCCATGCATGAACTTCGAACGACTCGATCTGGCCAGTTGCCAGAATGACCGGTCACCGCTGGTCCTTGCCGCTGCTGCGAGGCAGCATGGGGCTGTGCCTCGTGCTGCGGGGCGTCGACAAGCTGGTCGCGACGGGCGGGGCCCAGTCGATTTTTGACCGCTTCTAACACGTGGGCGTCGGTTCCACCCTCGTGCAGGCCCTTGCGGTCGCGGAGATCCTTCTCGGAGTCGCGCTGGCTGTGGGACTGTGGCGACGTTCCGTGGCGTGGATCGCGCTGTTCGTCAACCTGACGTCGACCGTTGGGCAGTTGGCGCGAGATCCTCGACCCGTGGGGCGTCTGGGGTCTCGGGAAGGGCGGCACGCACCTTTTCCTGGCCTCCGTCGTGCTGACGGCAGTGTCCATCGTTCTGGTGCGCGAAGCCAACGTCCAGTCGGACCGCGAGAGCGCCACGTTGTGAAGGCCTCGTAGCACTTCGCGTGCACTGGGGAACGGTGGCCGTCGAGCGTTCGGTTACCGCGCCGTAGTCGATGCGCCCGCACCGGCACGGGTCTACGGCGTATGCAAGGCGTCAATCAGCGGGCACGATACCGTCCCGCGACCCACTCGGCAGCGTCGAACCAACTGCGAGAGCGCTTGTTCGATCCGCTGGAGGTCGCCGAGCTTCGCGCGCACGTCGACGAGCTTTCCCTCAGCCAAACCGCGTGCTGCAGTGCAATGCGCCCCGTCATCCAATCGA
>JBDTUA010000474.1:0-3917 GCA_040007995.1 Gemmatimonadota bacterium
GGTTCCCGGCGGCGCGCGCGGCGCGTGTCGATCCGGCGGTGGCGCTGCGCGCGGACTAGGCGGCGATGCGCGTCCGCGCGCGCCTTCCTCGTACGCGCCGCCCCTCACATTGCACCTCTTGCGCTCCGCGTGCGCGGACCACGACAGCGCGGCTGCTCGTGGCTACTATTTGGAACTGCTCGAGCTGGCGAAGGACGGCACGCGCCGCGCGCCACTGGACGAGGCGCGCCGGTACACGACCGGCGCGCACTGACCCGTCGCCCGCCAGCGGGCGCCAGGAGAATGCATGTACCCCGATTCGGAAGACGCAAACACGCAGGAACAGACGGCCCCCGCGGGCTTCGAGGCGATCGCGGTGGGTCCCTCCCTCACCGTCGCGTCGCTCGACACCAGCATGGCGTGGTACCGCGACGTGCTTGGCTTCGCCGTCGAACGCACCTACGAGCGCGAAGGGAAGTTGATGGCTGTGGCGCTGCGTGCCGGTAGTGTCGAGATGCTGCTGACGCAGGACAACGGCGCCAAGGGGAGCGATCGGGTGAAGGGCGAGGGCTTCTCGCTGATGTTCACCTCCCTGCAGGATATCGACGCCCTCGCGGCCGGGGCGAAGGCGCGGGGCGCGACGCTCGATGCCGAACCCGCGGATGCCTTCGGCATGCGCGTCTTCCGGTTGCGCGATCCGGATGGATTCAAGCTTGCGATCGCGTCGCAGCGTCCGGCATGACCAGCAAGGATGACCACTCAAGCAGGGGCGTGACGCGATGACAGCGCCGGCCAACCATCCTCGCTTTACCGACACGATCTCGGTGATCTACGAGGCCTATCTCGTCCCGCTGCTCTTCGCCCCGTACGCACCGATGCTTGTCGAGCGTCTGGTGGGGAGCGGGCCGTCGAGCGTGCTGGAATTCGCATCGGGGACCGGCGCGCCCGGTGCACTTCCCATCGGATCCGATACAGTTCCTGGCCCGCCCGCCTCACGGGTACCACGACTGCGCGCAGGTGCAGCGCGACCTGGGGCACGCGGGCGTTAGCGTACCGCGGCGCGTCGACACGCTCGCGGCGCGCGCGCTCGCCGCACGCTTCGGGACGACCGCGCTCGACGGGCTGATGCAGGCGCACCTGGTGTCGGTCGAACGCTGGGGACGTTGACTCCTACGGGATCTCCGCGCACTCGGACTCGCGCTCCCGCGCGCGCCGCAGAATACTTGTCGGGTACGGCTCCCCTCTCGACCAGTCACCTATGTCTCCGCGCGCCTATAGCCCGCTCCCCTGGGATGCCTCGCTGGACAGATACGAGCAACAGGCGGAGATGCTGCTGGCGGCACACGCCGCGGGCAACGCCGAGGCGTTGCGCCTCCGGCACCAGAGCCTCCCGCGCTTCCTCGACGACACGGTCAAGTGGTTGCCGCGTCCGATCACGCAGGACGAGATCCGCGATACCGCGCTCGACATGGACGACGCGCGACTCGCGGTGGCGCGCCTCTATTCGTTCCTCGACTGGGACTCGCTGGCCGCGCTCGTGAAAGAGGTGCGTACGGCACGCTCCCCGACGCGCACATTCGAGCGCGCTGCCGACGCCGTGATCACCGGGAAAGCGATCGAATTGCTCGAGATGCTGCGAGAGTTTCCCGAGCTGGTCCGCCAGCGCTCCACGCGCATCACCTGTCACGATCCCCCGGTACATGAGGCGACGCTGGTTCATTACCTGGGCGCCAATGGCGTCGAAGGCTACCGCCAGCAGTCACCGGCCAACGCGGTCGAGATCGGGCGCATGCTGCTCACGGCGGGCGCCGAGGCGGACGCGCTCGCCGGCATGTACGGGAGCCGGTGTACGACGTTGAGCATGCTCGTGTCAAGCACGCCGCCCGACAACGCCGGTGTGCAGGTGCCGCTCACACACCTTCTCATCGACTTCGGAGCGAATGTCGAGGGGGCGGGGACTGGCGACTGGCGTTCGCCGCTCATGACAGCGCTGGTCTTCGGCTTTCGCGCGGCCGCGGAGGCGCTGGTCGCGCGTGGTGCGCGTGTCGACGACATCGTGAAAGCGGCCGGACTCGCTCGCGTCGCCGAAGTGGCGGAGTACCTCCCCACGGCATCCGGTGAGGCGCGGCACCGCGCGCTCGCGATGGCGACGCTCGGTGGGAACATCGACGTCACCAAACTACTCCTTGCCGCCGGCGAGGATCCGAGCCGCCAGAACCCGGCAGGCTACCATGCGCACGGGACGCCGCTACATCACGCTGCGTCGAAGGGAAACCTCGCCTTGGTCGAACTGCTCATCGCGCACGGCGCCCGCACCGACATCGAGGACTCGCTCTGGCACGCCACACCCCTCGGCTGGGCTCAGCACGAGGGGAAGCAGGAAGTCGTGGCGTACCTGGAGCGATGCGATCCGCCGGCGGCGGCGGGAGCCTAACGCGAATCGCGTGACGTCGGCGGTCGCCACGAGCGCGACCCCGCCGCGTGGAGCGCGCGCTCGCCTCGACGCCTAACGCTTCGCGTTCGTCTGGTCGAGCGCCGCGCGCAGCGTGCGGGCGAGCCCGACGGCGTCGGCGTTCGCCCAGAAGTGCATGAAGAAGAGGCGCGGCTCCTCGGTCAGCATGTGGTTGTGGAGCGCGGTCGTCTCGATCCCGCCGGCGCGCAGCGCGTGGATCACGCGATTCACCTCGCTCGCGACCATCACGAAGTCGCCGGTGATCGCTGCCTTGCCGTTCCCCGTCGGTTGAAAGTTGATCGCCGTCCCCAGCCCCATCGCGGCCGGGATCTCGAAGTCACCGTCACGGATGGTCTCCGCGCGTGGCACGCCGACCTGGTACACGCCGCCGTTCATGCGCCCGGTGTAGCCGAGCGTCTTCGCCAGTGCCGCCGTGTCGAGCATGGCGATGGTGAGTGGGGTGGCGGGAGCCGCTGGGGCAGCCGCCGGTGCCTTGGTGAGCGCGATCGCGGCGCGCAGCGTGGCGCCCAGCGTGAGCGGGTCGCCGTGCGCGTGCACGTGCATGTAGTAGACGCGCGGCGTCTCATGCAGCAGGTGATGATGGATGGCGGTCTGCTCGATCCCCCCTTCCTGCAGCCGCGAGATCACCGGCCCGAGCTCGGCGTCGGTGAGCACGAGGTCGCCCATCAGCATCACGCCACCAGCGACCGCCTTCATCGCGATCCAGCCGCCGAGTGCGAAGGCCGGCTTGATGCGCACTCCGGCGACCGTGACCGCGAGGTCGCTGCGCGGGAAGTTGTAGCGGTGCACGTCGCTCCCCTGCACGACGCCGGTGCGTCCCATCGCCGCGTCGACGGCCGACCACGAGACGGAATCGGGCGATGATATCCCGGCAACGACCGCAGTAGTCGCGGGCATCGCATTCATCTGTCCCGTCTGCCCCGCGGCGCGCGGTGGTGCGACGACGGCGAACAGCACGAGCGCCGCGCCACCGGTGCGGAAGCGTGAGATCGAACGGATCATGGGGGACGCGTACGACATGGAGAGTTGCTCCGATCGCGCGAGGAGTGACGATGAACTTGTGCCGTGGAATATGGCTCGCTCTTTCGCCATCTGTCGTGGCGCAGAGGTGCTTGCCACGATCGGTGGTAGTCGTCTTCTGACAGCCTGACGGGAGTGTCGACGTGTCGACAAAAGGTGCGGCGAAGGGCTTCATCAAGAAGTGCGGCACGCTGCGCTTCTGGGACCGCGCGGCAGAAATGTAGGCTCAGCCGCGGCTGCGGCATTCTGCATCGGATCGCCGGGGGGATCGGGGATCCTCCCGGCGATCGGTGCGTTGGGCATAGTGGCACGGGTCGATGCGCGTACTCATGTGGACGCACAACTCCACTTCAGTCATGACAGCGAGTATCGCATCAACTGCGCGCGCTTCACTAGGGAAACTCTGAACAAGTGGCCCTTGCATGTCGGGCCCGAATCGTCGGTA